>WGNN01000043.1 GCA_016124515.1 bacterium | reverse complement strand
GCGAAGAGCTTATTATAGAAAATGCCGAGAGTGCTATTTCAAAAGCAAGTGCAACCCACAACTGTCAGGTGAAGGAATTTACCGCCGGACCGGTGTATTTTGACAGCCACAACAAAGGTGCCCACGAGTGGTTTATAGAGTTTGAAAAAGAGCCCGCCAATTTTGATGCTTTTGTGCAAGACCTCGACAATGAATTGCGCGCGGTAAACAGCGACTACGATGCCAAGCGACATGGCGATATGGCATTGGTAATGCCCAAAGTGCATAAAGTACCCGCAGGTACATTTTACCAATGGCTCAAATCGAAAGGCAAACTGGGCGGACAACACAAAGTGCCCCGCCTCAAAAACGACCGCAGCATACTTACCGAAATGACCTTCTTTTTGGAAACAGGTTATTTTCTTTGAAAATGTTCTTGAGAGTTCGGGTTTATTGTGGTGGTAATGAAAATGGATTGATTTATTGAATAATACGGCAAATAAAAATTAGTTTGTCCTGTGGTCAACATCAAGCCGGAAGCCATAAAATCGAACTGATTTGCCAAAAATCATATTTCAATCTTTTTGATAACTACCCTTGATGGCAAAATAATTCAGCTAAAAATTGTGCTAACCTGAATATATCGGTTATATTGCCAATCGTACTTTAAATTATAGCATTCTTAGTGAGCGAAAGAAACTTGAGTTTAATGGGACGTAATAAATTGATGCTATTGAAAGAGATTGTATATGAGCTGGTTGAGTCCCATTTTGGTGCATAAAGGGTTGTTGCGAATACCCATATTGAGTTTTGCCTTATTTTGCTTATTGCCAATGGTAGTCGAAGCATCAAATGATACGGATTTACCCGGGAAATCAAATCACCAATTGTTCGTTTCAAGCTATTGGCGTTTTGCCTACATGCGCAATTTGAACAAAGCCAGCAAACCGGCAATCTGGCAATATGAATTTTGTACGGCAATTTCTAGAGGAAAGGTATCCAAATATGACTACGGATTAACTTTCAGGTACTTAGGCGACGGCTCAGCAACGCCACTGTACACACTCAAAGGAATTGGTTTGGGCTTGTATGGCCGTCAATACCTATTTCCCAAACGCGATAGCCTTGTATTGATCAACAATTTTAATTTGCTAAACAATTGTGTAAATAATATTTTTTTTGGTGGTTCTGTAGAAGGGACCAATATTTATCTCAATTCGCACCAACAACAAATGGTGTCTAACCGGAAGTTTAATAATTTACTACTTACTCCGTTTGTGGGTTCACATTGGCGTTTTGCACGCTGGTTTCAAGTAGAGCTTAAAGCGTCAACCGGTTATTATTTAGGGGTAAATGCATTTCAACATGAGTATTCGCCCGTTTTTTTCTTGCTCTGGACCGATATTGTTTTCATAATAAATAATAAACAAAAGGGGCATGATAAATTTTAGCCATTTAAAGGCCTGTTTCATTTTGTTTTTAATTTTAGTGGCTTTGCAGGCAAATGGAAAGGAAAAAGAACCGTATCAAGTTGGCGTAAATGCACATTACTATTTTTTTGCCAACATAGAATATGATAAGTATTTGATTGGTTGGTTTGGTGAAATACATAATAGGGTTGGGTTGGAGCTTGAGTTGGGTAAACACCTAGCATTTGGTTTTGACCGCTATTTTATAAATGCCAAATGGCAATGGTTACCCAAACAAAATTCCGCTTTCAACCTATATACCGTTCACTATCGGTTTAAAATTCCTGGTTTTGATAGATTTGAATTTCGATTTAATTCCGGAATTTGCCAAACATTTATTATTCCATCAGTATTTAATTTCCGTTATGATCTCACCAAATTGATAACATATTTTGGGTTTGGAACGGAAGTTAATTGGTATATGACCAAGCGCTGGGAGCTGAGTGTTCAGTGTTTACCGCTGTGGCATAAATTTGGTGCATTGGCAGTGGGTTTTATTGGGGTAAAACGCAAGCTATTTATGCGTGTTGATCCTGATCGTTAATCATGGGTCCACAAACAATTTAAATAAATATTCGTGAGAAAATGGGTTTAATGGAAGTGGAATTAACTGAAGTTTCGGGGTAAACTATAATGTAAATCTCTAAATTCTGATAGACAAAAAGGCCAAATTCGATAGCTCGTGTATTGAGAGATGCCCAAAATCCCCCTGGTTTCGTCAATAAGGGGGGGGCTTGTTTTTCATGTAATTAGGACGGCTCTTTTTCTTTTTAGTGGAGAAATGACTGAAATTCCGCCCGGAACAAAAAGCTGTATGAGCCTTTATACAGATACAAAGGGTACAAACTTTGGATAAGCCAAATATTTGATTTGCAATACAAAAAGTGGCGGCGAGTTTTTTTTGTTCAGGAATTTCGGTTGTTTCGGAGCGTTAAGAAAAGAAACCAAGCCTTGAGTTTTTGGTACTTTTTGGTCAAGCAAAAAGTACAAGAAAGGAGCAACGAGCTCAACTTTCAGACGGTAAGCTCAAAATTTGACCTTGGAAATTAATAATTCAAGTCAATATCCTTTCCAGTCCAAATTTCTTGTTGTAATTCAATCAGATAGGTGGCGTTTTAAGTGCTGAAAATTGCATATAAACTGAATATCAGGGGTGTTTAGAACCCCGGAACTTTAGTAATTAAAATTTCAATGAAAGGCGTTTTACTTTTCAAACCGCTTTGGGGCATAGTAAATGTCACGGTTATCATAAGCGCCTATTAAAAGGAAACCCAAGATGTGCTTAAAAAATAGCATATAAGCCTACAAATCATCAATCGCCTTTAACCTCTGCAAAACCGTGGGGTGGGAGTAGTGTACAAAAACATAGGCCGGGTGGGGCTGCAGGTCGCTAAGATTTTCGGTTGAAAGGGTTTTTAGAGCATCTTTAAATGCTTCCTTGTCGGTGTGCTTTACTGCAAACGCATCCGCCTCGTATTCGTGTTTACGCGATAATACATTGCCCAACAAACCGGTAAGCGTACTGATAGGCTCAAATAAAATACCGAAGGCAATAATATTGAGGTGGTAATACAATTGATGCGCTCCCAATGCTTTCGACAGTTCATCATTAAAAATAAACCACGACAAAACATAGAGTGTCAAGCCATTTAACACCACCGCAATCAACAAATTGCTTACTATATGTCGTTTTTTGTAATGTCCTATTTCGTGTGCCAAAATCCCCAACAATTCCTTGTTGCTGTGTTTATCGAGCAAGGTATCAAACAACACGATTGACTTGAGCTTGCCAAAGCCCGAAAAATAGGCGTTGGACTTTGACGATCGTTTGGAAGCGTCCATCACCATAATTTTTTTCAGCGGAAAATCGAGTTTCTCCGAAAGGGCGACAATGGCCTCTTTCAGCTCGCCATCGGCAAGTGGGGTAAGTTTGTTGAACAGCGGAACAAATAGGGTGGTGTAGAAAAAATTCATGAATACCATAACGGCCACCATAAGCAACCAAGCCCAAATCCAAAAGGTATTGCCAAGCGATATGATGATGCTGAGCAACAAATAAAGCAAGCCTCCGCCCAAGAATACGGTGAGCGCATAAGATTTCAATTTGTCGGCAAAAAAGGTTTTTAGCGTGGTTTTGTTAAAGCCATATTTTTCTTCAACCACAAAGGTGGCGTACAAGCTAAGGGGTAGCGATAGCAAATCGCCTGCAAGAAAGATAAGCCCAAAAAAAGCGAGGCTGAGCCATTTGCCGTGCAGCCCCATATTTTCCAAATCGCGGTTGATGGTGCCAAAAGATTGGGTGAGCAGCAAACCCAAAATAATGACAAAACTGATCCATGAACTGATATTGGCCACGCGGTTTTGGTCGCGTTGGTAATGCAGCGATTGGGCATATTTTTCCTGATTATAAATGCCTTCAAGCTCTTTGGGCACCAACTCAGGCCGGTTGTAGTTGTTCAGGTAGTCGAGCACCTGATCGGCCACAAAGCCCACAATTACTATGGTTACGAAGATGGTTAGGTAGGTCTGCTCCATATATTCAAACTTACTTAGTGTCTGCGTTAAATGTCCAATAATTTCGTTTTTCTCGTGTTGAATTTGGTCACTTACCCAAGTAAGCTCCCGGCATTCAACCCTTCGAAGGCCTCATTCTTGACCATTTCTCATCAGACACTTGATTTTCTTCAAGTACTTACTTAGTGTCTGCGTTAAATGTCCAATAATTTCGTTTTTCTCGTGTTGAATTTGGTCATTTACCCAAGTAAACTCCCGGCATTCAACCCTTCGACGGCCTCATTCCTGACCATTTCTCATCAGCGCTTTTGTTTTTATTATTTGCCAAAGTATAACGGGACGAAATCCACCTCACAATTTTGTCGATGACTTTTGTTTTTTGCGAACCACCAATGGTATAAGCAATGGTTACTTTAAACCAAATCACTAGGTTTTCATTTATACATTTGCCTTAAGTAAAACCATGTGAAAAATAAACAGAACATTCTTTTCATAGTATTGGGCGGGTTTTTTATTGCCAATGCACTACTTGCGGAGTTTTTGGGTGTCAAATTGTTCAGTGTAGAGCGCACCTTGGGTTTTGAGCCGCTCAACCTTAAAATTCTGGGGCAGGACGGGCTGGGCTTTACCATGACCACCGGTGTGTTGCTTTGGCCGGTAGTTTTTGTTTTTACCGATATATTGAATGAATACTACGGACAGCGAGGCATCAGGCTGCTTTCGTTTCTCACGGCCGGGCTTATCGCCTACGGTTTTTTAATGATTTACCTCGCCATCAATGTAGAACCTGCCGATTTTTGGGTGGTGATGAAACAGGAGCAGGGTGTGGAAGATATGTCGCTGGCTTTCAATGCGGTTTACGGGCAGGGTTTGCGCATCATTATCGGTTCGCTCGTGGCCTTTTTGGTAAGTCAGTTTGTTGATGTGTATGTGTTTACCAAAATCAGAAGCATCACGGGCGAAAAAAGAATATGGCTGCGTGCTACAGGTTCCACCTTGGTCTCGCAATTGATTGATAGTTATGTGGTTTTGTTTATTGCCTTTGCCGGTCAGTTGCCCACCATTTACATACTTGCCATTGGGGTGGTCAACTATGTGTACAAATTTGTGGTAGCCATTATTTCTACGCCCGCCATCTATGTGGTGCACTATTTTATAGAACGCTACCTGGGCAAAGAAGAGGCAGAGAAAATGGCCGCTTCAGTACACCGTTCTGAATAAAAAAAGCCCGAAACTACTGCTCCGGGCTTTCAAGTATTTTCAGCTAAAAAATCTATTCTGCTACAAAGGCACCCATGTGGCTGAATTTATCAATTCTATTGGCTATCAGCTCATCTGATTCCATGTCTTTCAGGTCTTTCAGCAATTTTTTCAACTCCGCCTTCACGTTTTTATACGTTTTATCAGGGTCGGCATGCGCTCCCCCTACAGGCTCTTTTATTATGCCGTCAATAAGGCCGTTGGCCAGCATTTTATCGGCAGTAAGGTTCAGGGCTTCCGCAGCTTCTTCTTTATTGTCCCAGTTGCGCCACAAAATTGAAGAGCAAGATTCGGGTGAAATAACTGAGTACCAGGTGTTTTCCAACATAAGTACGCGGTCGCCCACGCCTATGCCAAGTGCTCCGCCTGATGCACCTTCGCCTATTACCACACAAATAATAGGTACTTTCAGCAAAGCCATTTCGCGCAGGTTTCTGGCAATGGCTTCACCCTGTCCGCGTTCTTCAGCTTCAAGACCGGGATAAGCACCCGGGGTGTCGATGAGGGTTATTACGGGTTTGTCAAATTTCTCGGCCATTTTCATGAGCCTTAGCGCCTTGCGATATCCTTCGGGGTTGGCCATACCAAAATTTCGGTATTGGCGCATTTTGGTGTTTTTGCCTTTTTGGTGACCAATTATCATCACAGGCTGACCATCAATTTTGGCCCAGCCGCCTACTATGGCTTTGTCGTCAAAACCTAAGCGGTCGCCGTGCAGCTCCACAAAATCGGTACACATATTTTCTATATAGTCCAGGGTGTAGGGGCGGTCGGGGTGGCGCGATACCTGCACTTTTTGCCAGCCGGTAAGATTGGCATATACTTCGGTACGAATCTTTTCCAGCTTCTTTTCCATGCCGGCTATTTCCTTGGCAATTACTTCATTCTCTTCACTGCCTTCGGTGGCGCGCAGTTTGGCTACCTGCGCTTCCAGCTCTTTTATGTCTTTTTCAAACTCAAGTACAAATTCGGCCATATCATGCTTTTTTGCGGCGCCAAAGGTAACAATTTGTTAAAACGGGTGTGTTAACTCTTGTTCTTTGCTTGTGCACGCTGTTTTGTGCGCTAATAATCAATAACTTAAGCTGCCTTCAAGCGGCATGCTACTCTACCCAATCGGCCACAAAAATGTTGGTGGCACGGGTATCGCCGTTGTTTCTGTTGCTACACCAAACCAGTTTTTTTCCATCAGGCGAAAACATGGGGAATGCATCAAATGTGTCGTCATAGGTTATTTGCTCCAGGTTGCCGCCGTCTTCATCTATCATATATATATTGAATTTCCAGGGGAGCAAGCTGTTGTGGTTGGTCGAGAAAAGTATTCTCTTGCCATCGGGGTGGTAAAATGGCGCCCAGTTAGCGCGGCCCAAATCGGTTACTTGCTTCAGATCGCTGCCATCTACATTGCAGGTAAAAATTTCCATATCGCTGGGTTCTACCAACCCTTCGGCCAGCAGTTCCTTGTATTTTTTCACATCTTCATCGCTCTTGGGTCTCGATGCCCTGAAAACCAGTTTGGTGCCATCGGGCGAGAAAAAAGCGCCACCATCGTAGCCAAGGTCATGTGTTACTTGCACCACATCGCTTCCGTCAAGGTTCATGGTATAAAGTTCCAAATCGCCCGAGCGGGTTGAAGTAAACACGATTTTATCACCTTTTGGCGATACGGTAGGCTCGGCATCATAGCCGGGTTCATCGGTCAGTTGGGCTACAATATTGCCTTTCAGGTCGGCTACAAATATGTCGTAGCTTTCATATACCGGCCATACGTAGCGGTCTTTGGTTCTTTCGGGTTCGGGCGGGCATTCGTCGCCGGCCAGGTGGGTCGATGCGTAAATGACCAAAGTGTCGCCCGGTAGGAAAAATGAGCAAGTGGTGCGGCCTTTTCCGTTGCTGATCATTTGCGGCTTTTGGGTAAACATATTCCCATCCTTCAGCGGGAAATAGCATATCTGATCGCAGGCAAATCCCCAGTCTTTGCGGTTGCTTTGAAAAACCAGTGCATCGCTGTTAAAACTCCAATAGGCTTCTGCATTGTCGTCGCCATTGGTTAGTTGTTGTACATTGCTCAGGTGCTTTTCATCTTCATAATGAATGGTTTCCTCGCTTCCGCAGGCAGTAAAAACCACTGCTGCCAAAACAAAGGATAGTAGGTGTTGTGCTGACATAAATTCAATTTGGCGCAAAATTATGCCCGCGCTGCAATCAATTTCTGTTCTATGTCAGGCATCACTTATGAAAAGCACACTACAAACGCCACCTTTAATCATAGTTTTGTGGTATGGTAAAATATGTGATTCAAACGCTTTTGTTGTGCAGTCTTTGTGCATGCTCCGGAAATAAAAGCCAGGTGGAAAAGTCTGCAAATGCAGGTCCTTCGGTTGACGATCTGTACGAAACCGCCATGTTGTTGCACGATGCGGGGCAATATGATTCTTCGTTGCAAACAATCAACCTGATTTACCAAACCGATACGCAGAATTTTAAGGCAAAACTGCTTGAAGGTGATGTGAATTGGGCACTCAGAAATATGAAAGCTTCAATGGCGGCCTACCTTGCGTGCTTGCGCTGGCAACCCAAAAATCCACTTATCTGGACCCGCCTTGGCAAGGCCTATCTTGAGCAAAAAGATTATGAGACCGCTTTGAAGTATTTCAACCAAGCTATTGCTTTCAACCAATCGTATGCCGATGCATATATTGGCAGGGCGGTGGTTTACGCATCAAAAAACAACATGGAGCAAGCCCTGCTGAGTATGCAAACCGCTATAGACTTTGCCCCCGACAACCTGAATGCCATGCTCAAAATGGCCGAATGGCAGTTGGCAGACTCAAACGAAATGGCCATTCAGTACTACAACAACGCGGTGATGATTGACTCATCGCTTGCCGAGCACTATTTTTTGCGGGCAAGAGCGCATGAAAAATTCAACCATTTTGAAGAAGCCAGGTCCGACTATGAAAAAGCCATAAGCATGAGCCCCGAAACCATGCAATACCATTTTTCGCTGGCTTACCTCTATTTTCAATACGCCGATTTTAAAGAAGCACTCAATGAATTTTCGAATTGCATCAACCTGAATGAAAGCGATGCTGATGCATGGCTGGGCCGCGCCCTGTGCGAAAAAGAATTGGGTTTAAAGGCCGAAGCGCGCTATAGTTTGGAGAAAATGCTCGAAATAAATCCCGACGATGCCGATGCTCTTCGCGAACTTGAGAATTTACAATAATTTTGCAGCCGCATTTTTTATTTGAAATTGCTACAAAATGTCTGAAAACCAAATACATCTTACTTTTCCTGATGGAACTGTGAGAACTTACGATAAAGGAACCAATGCGCTACAAATAGCCCAGTCAATAAGTGCCGGGCTGGCCAGAGTGGCATTGGGTGCAGTGCTCAACGGGCGACAAATAGAATTGAAAAGACCTATAAACGAAGATGGCGAAATAAAACTGGTAAGGTGGGAAGATGAGGAAGGCAAAACCATGTTTTGGCACTCATCAGCACACTTACTTGCCGAGGCTTTGCAAGAAATTTATGGCGATGTGAAGTTTGGCATTGGCCCGCCCATAGACAATGGCTTTTACTACGATGTGGACTTTGGCGAGCAAAAAATATCGGAAGACGATTTGCCAATGATCGAGCAGAAAATGCACGAACTGGCCAAACAAAAAAATGAGTTCAACTGGTACCTTGTAGCCAAAGACAAAGCCATTGACTACTTCAAAAAGAAAAACGACCACCTGAAACTCGATTTGCTCGAAAATCTTAAGGATGGCGATATATCATTTGTAGAACAAGGAAATTTTGTTGACCTCTGCCGAGGTGGTCACATACCCGATACAGGCTACATAAAAGCCATAAAACTGCTCAACGTGGCCGGTGCCTATTGGCGCGGTGATGAGAAAAACCAAATGCTTACCCGTATTTACGGAGTTTCTTTTCCCAAAAAAGCCATGTTAGACGAGTATTTGGCTCGCCTTGAAGAAGCTAAAAAACGCGACCACCGTAAGCTGGGTAAGGAATTGGGCTTGTTTACCTTCTCGCAAAAAGTAGGGCAGGGTTTGCCATTGTGGCTGCCCAAAGGAGCTGAGTTGCGCGAGCGACTGGAAGCCTTTATGCGCAATGCCCAAAAAGAAGCAGGCTACAGTCCCGTGGTTACTCCGCACATAGGTCACAAAGATTTATATGTCACCTCAGGCCACTATGAAAAATACGGAGCCGATTCATTTCAGCCCATAAAAACACCGCACGAGGGAGAGGAGTTTTTGCTGAAACCCATGAACTGCCCGCACCACTGCGAAATATACAAAAGCAGCCCGCGCTCTTACCGCGATTTGCCATTGCGTCTTGCAGAATTTGGTACTGTTTACCGCTACGAACAAAGCGGTGAGTTGCATGGACTTACAAGGGTTCGCGGTTTTACGCAGGACGATGCCCACATCTTTTGCCGTCCCGATCAGGTGAAAGATGAGTTCAAAAAAGTGATTGACCTGGTTTTCAAAGTATTCAATGCCCTGGGTTTTGAAGAATATGTTGCGCAGATTTCGTTGCGCGACCAAGAAGACCGAAGCAAATACATTGGCAGCGAAGCCAACTGGGACCGTGCCGAAAGCGACATCATTGAAGCCGCTGCCGAGAAAAACCTGAATACCGTAATTGCTTACAATGAAGCGGCATTTTACGGACCCAAGCTAGACTTTATGGTAAATGATGCCATTGGCCGTAGCTGGCAATTGGGTACCATACAAGTTGACTACAACCTGCCTGAGCGTTTTGAACTGGAATATGTAGGAAGCGACAACGACAAACACCGCCCTGTAATGATCCACCGGGCACCTTTTGGGTCGCTCGAACGATTTGTGGCCGTACTCACCGAACACTGTGCCGGCGAGTTTCCGCTTTGGCTAACACCCGAGCAGGGAATCATACTCCCTATCAGTGATAAGTTTATGCATTATGCAGAAAAAGTTTTGCACGAACTAAATAAATGCGATATTCGCGTCTCAATTGACGAGCGTGCCGAAAAAATAGGTAAGAAAATTCGTGACGCTGAGCTCAAAAAAGTGCCTTATATGCTCATAATCGGCGAAAAAGAAGTGGAGAATGAGCAAGTTTCGGTAAGAAAACATAAGCACGGCGATTTGGGGTCGATGTCAATTGAAGCCTTCAAAGAAGTAATCGCAGAAGAAATAAAAGTATAGATTAAAAAAATTTAATACTATCAGAAAAGGAAGACCAAACGTTGCCCCGAGAGTGAAAGCTCCCGAATTTTTAATTAACGAAGCGATTAAAAACCCCGAGGTTAGACTCGTGGGTGAAAATGTTGAAAATGGTGTTTATCCCATAGCTAAAGCCCTGTCTATAGCAGCTGATTTGGGTCTTGATTTGGTGCTCATTAGCGACAAATCAAATCCGGTCATCTGCAAAATTACCGAGTACAGCAAGTTTTTGTACGAGCGTAAGAAGAAGCAAAAAGAGCTTAAGTCTAAGAGTGCCAAAACCGTGATTAAAGAAATACGGTTTGGTCCCAACACCGATGAGCATGATTTTGAATTCAAATTGAAACATGCCGAAAAGTTCCTGGCCGAGGGTGCAAAGGTGAAAGCTTTTGTACATTTTAAGGGCAGGGCCATCGTGTATAAAGAAAGAGGTGAAATACTCTTACTCAAGTTTGCCGAAGCTTTGCAAGAAGTAGGAAAAGTGGAAAGCATGCCAAAACTTGAAGGCAAGCGCATGATAATGTTTCTTGCCCCAACTAAGTCGAACAAGAAATAAGTTAAAGATACAGTAATGCCTAAAATGAAGACCAACCGCGGTACAGCGAAGCGCTTTAAACTTACCGGAACCGGTAAAATAAAAAGAAAGCATGCCTTTGCCAACCACATTCTTACCAAGAAGAGTAAGAAAAGAAAGTTGAAATTGTCGCATTTTACCACAGTTGACAAAACCGACGAAGGAAACATCAAACTTTTATTGACAATAGGAAAATAGAAATACAATGCCACGTTCAGTAAATAGTGTAGCTTCAAGAGCACGCAGAAAAAAAATATTAAGAGCCGCCAAAGGTTATTTCGGTCGCCGCAAAAACGTTTATACCGTTGCTAAAAACGCGGTAGAAAAAGGTATGCTGTATGCTTACCGCGACAGAAAAAACAAGAAAAGACATTTCAGAGGCCTTTGGATTCAAAGAATTAACGCCGCCGTAAGACAGCACGACATGAGCTACTCTGTATTCATGCACAAACTGGCACAGGCTGGCATTGAAATGAACCGCAAAACATTGGCTGACCTTGCCATGAACAACCCCGAAGCGTTCAACGCCGTGGTTGAAAAAGTAAAGTAGTTAGCTTCAATTTAAAATATCCGAAGGAGATGGTTGCCAAAATCATCTCCTTTTTTTGTTTACCATGAGCATTATCAAACACGTTTCAGACCAAATACTTGTCAAGGATTTTGTACAAGTTGACAAACTCTACATCACGGCCTATGGACAAACTTTTGACCGCATATTGGTGAAGTCTAAAGATGCCGTGGCCGTATTGGTAAAAAATACCGAGAGCAACACCTTCTATTTTGTACAGCAACTAAGGGCCTGCAAATACACCGAGCAAAACCCAACCACCATTGAAGCCGTGGCGGGTATGTTGGAAAAGGGCGAAGATATTTTTGAGACAGCCAGGCGCGAATGTCTTGAAGAAGTGGGCTTCCGTGTACGCGATTTGGTTTATTGGGGCGTTACCTTGTCTGCACCCGGAATCATTACCGAAAAAATGCATTTCTTCTACACCGAAGTTACCAACCAAGACCGCATTGCCTCGGGCGGTGGACTCGACGAAGAACATGAAAACATTAAGGTGATTGAATTGTCGGAAGACGAGATATGGCGGCGGCTAAAGGCGGCAGAATGGGACGATAGCAAAACCGTACTATTGGTACAACGCTATTTTTTGGAGAAGCACGTGGGGGTTTAACGGAGGCTGAAGGTCGCTTTACTTTGGTGCGGAGCTTTGGATTGGCAGCAGGGTTTGGTCAAAATTGTCGGGCAATTGGCTTTTTGTCTAAAAGTAGCCAATCAATTTTATTATCCTTGATTTTAACGCCCGTTATTAGTTCTGTAAATCTAATTATTTCATCAAACGTACAGTTTCCCATTAGACATTATGTTTTTCTACACCCCCCAAGCATCAGGCGCCTGTTTCCAGTTGCTAAGACGGGCTACCTGATCGGCAGATACATAACCCATTTTTTCGGCTTCTTGTATCAAAAGGTCATAATTGGTAAGCGTACTGTAGGGTACCTTGGCTTGTGCAAATGCGTCTATACTTTTTTGAAAACCATAGGTAAAAATAGCTACAAGGCCATGAACGTTGGCGCCGGCTTGTTTTAGAGCATCTACCGCAAGCAAGCTGCTGCCGCCGGTTGATACCAAGTCTTCAATTACTACGGTTGCTTCGTTGGCATGCACCACGCCTTCTACTTGATTTTGACGTCCGTGTCCTTTGGCACTGCTGCGTACATAGGTCATGGGCAAATCCATTTTTTGTGCCACGAGTGCTGCTTGCGCTATGCCGCCGGTGGCCACACCCGATACAGATTTTACCTCAGGAAATTGCTTTTTAATTTGGGTTAAAAAAGCTTCAGCTACTTTGTTGCGAATATCAGGGTAACTCAAAATCAAACGGTTATCGCAATAAATAGGCGATTTCCAGCCTGATGCCCATGTAAACGGTTGGTCGGGGCTAAGTACTACGGCTTTGATTTGCAGTAAATATTGCGCAACTTGCCGGCCTATTTCAATATCAAATATCATGTCGCAAAAGTATGAGATTTTCTATGGCGATAAAGCCTTTATCATATCAGAAACTACCGATAACCCCTACGATAATTTCATTGTTTTTCCTATAGAAGCCCATGAATATGATGGGGTTGAAGATTATTTTAACCTGCTTGAAGAGCATGCGCACAAAAGCGGTGTGGTGTTTATATCAGAAAAACCCACCGATATGCTCAACCGTTTTGCAGCTGATTTTAAGGAAGTAAAAGCTGCCGGCGGGCTTGTTGTAAACAACCGAGGAGAAATATTGCTCATAAAACGACGCGGGGTTTGGGACCTGCCCAAAGGCAAGGTAGAAAAAGGGGAGTTTTTGCGTCAGGCTGCCGTGCGCGAGGTAAAAGAAGAGTGTGGCGTAAGCAAGCTAAAAATCAATTCGCCCATAAAACCCACTTTTCACATTTATGAGCAAGACGATACACTTATACTCAAAACCACTTATTGGTACCTGATGGAATGTGCCGATCCGCAAAATGTCAAGCCACAAACCGAAGAAGATATTGAAGAAGTGCTGTGGGTAAACCGACGTGAATTGCAACCTTACCTGCAAAACTCATTTTCAAATATCAAAATTCTGTTGGCCCTGTTTGCCAGTCAGGAGAAAGACTATGGCAATAGTTAGCTACAACCTGCAACTTATTGAGGAGCCGGGGGGTGGACCTTCTTTTTATAACCGCGCCATGGCTTTTGGCGATGGCTTTTTTGAAAGCATCTACGCAGATGCGCAGGGTTGTTCGCTTTGGGCTTACCATTTAAAAAGAATACAGGATGGGCTGAAAAAACTCCGGTTGGAACTGCCTTTTGCACCTGAAAGCCTGCTTTGGGCCATACAGGATTTGCAAAAGGCCAATGGTTTGGAAAATGAGAAGTGCCGCATAAAATTAATTGTTTACCGTGGTGGAAGCGGTACTTATTTGCCTGAGACGAACGCCGCACAGGTTTTTATTAGCCTGCAAAAGCTGCACGAAAACATGAGACTTTTAAAGCATTCAAAAGGAAATGTTGGCTTTTCAGAGAATTTAGTTTTGCCATCATTTGCCACGGGACTCAAAAGTTTGTCAGCGCAAAGCTATGTGTTGGCCGCCATGGAGCGACAAGAGAAAAACCTGGGCGAACTGCTGTTGCTCAATGAAAAAAATGAAGTCTGCGAGGCGGTTTCCAGCAATTTGTGGTGGTTTGCCAAGCAAAAGGTTTACACGCCTTCGCTCGCCACAGGTTGCGTGGCCGGGGTTTTCAGGGCTTTTTTGCTTGAGCAATTGAGCCGGCAGGGAATAGCTTGCGAACAAGGTTGTTTTGCTGTAGATGATGTGTTGGCTGCCGAAGAAGTTTTTACCACCAACGCCATTGCCGGTATCACACAAATTTCACAAATAGGGTCGAAATATTATAAATCGCAGTTTGTACACTTTTTGGCGGAGGCTGTTTTTTCGTAAGGACGATTAGGGTTTTTATTACGATGTGGTTGTTAGTTTTGAATCATTTGAAGTTATTATACGCAGCTGTCCGGGCGACAACGGAAATAAATCATAAGTTATTACTGTAACAACGCATTTGAAGGCGAGCGTTGCTCAGATAAAAAACACAGGTTTAATGATAGTAATACGATAGCCAATGCCAATTGGTTAGATTGAGTGTGATTACAAGTTGTTATGAATACATCAGTTCCGGACTTTTCAATGGTTGACTTTTGAAACCAAAAACTGTCTGCAAGCACCGATGTTTAATCATTGCGCAAATGTTTCTACTTCCACAGTCTGTTCACTAACGCAAAGCCGGTGTACGTACCAGTGCATTATTTTATTCTGCGGATCTAATTATAGATAATAGCTTCTTCGTAGCCACCGAGTCACTTCCGTAGTCAAATTCCACTTTCCATTCATTATTTTTTGTTCCGATTATTAACCATTCTGCTCCGCCGTCCATGCAGTCAGGACAACCAATTAAATGAGGTAGCATGTAGAATGCCTTGATGTCAATTGCGTTAATCATATTTTGCCATTTAGTCCTTTCCATTTTCAGTGTGTCTGTTTTGTCTGGTTGCTCTTTAATCCAAGATTTTTCGATATTTACAATCAGGTCTTTGGTGAATGTGATTTCCTGAAAACAATAGCCGTCACACATTCCAAAGCTCGTACCATGTTTAATAAATAAAATACTGTCAGCCGAATTTTCAGTATTATTTGTTAAGGCGTGAATTGCAGATAATTTTTCTTTAGTATGTTCACTCGGATATAAAGAGTCTGCTATGAGGTAATAGTTTTTTGCGGTCGCAAAATTGGCAACAGAAAACAGCGAATCTGCTTCGAGAATTAGCTTATTGTAAATAGGCTTTGTTTTAAAGTCATAAAGTATTTTTTCTATCTCCCTAATTCTACTTTTGGGATATGTATTAGCCGGTTTGATAGAAAGTGCCTTGACATACAGCTCTTTCGCAATTTTGAATTTTGTCGTGTCGGCAATAACGTATTTATCTACCCAGTTTTTAAAAGAATATGCAGAGTCAGCTTTATCAATCAAAATTTTGTAAAGAGAATCTGTTTGTGCTGAACAATGTAACGCAAATAGTAGAATTGTTGATGTCAGGATGATTTTTGCCCACTTGGTCATTCGTGTATATGCTTTGGAGCTATCATCAACCTACCGGTATTTCACATCTACATATAGCTCCACGGCTTCCCAACTGCTTTTGCTTTTGAAATACTGTGCAAGGGCATCAAAATTTTCAGGATCTATTAGACTTGGATAAATGAATTTGGCAATTTCTATGCGTGTAGCTTCACTCTCAAATACATACATTATATCGCCCGCCTGCACAGTAGTCATGCAATGGTCTATGGCTATGCGTTTGCTCACATACAGTTTGCCCGCTTCATCAGTTTCTTTGGCCAGAAGCGCCATTTGTGCTTGTCTTGTTTCATCATCCCAAGCGCTGTCGCAGACTTCTTTTCGTGGTCGCAAAATGGTGGTTTCCCGTGCATCGCCTTCGGCTGTGCTTGTTCTTTCGCTGTGTATTACGGTGCTTGCACCTTCCTCAGTTACAGTTTGTTTCCGCTCTTCTTTCTTCTCTATGGTTTTGCCTTCCTCTACCACGACGGTAGTTGGTGTTTCTTCACGGTGTCTTTTTGATTTTATTGACGAAATGGCTTCTACCGAACGGTTGACCCTTTCTTGCGGCATGCTGTAGTGGTTGTACCTATATACAATGTAGTTTTCGCCCAATTCAGTGGGTTTGTATTTTTCTGTTTTCTCGTTTTGGCTCAGTAGTTTCAGCTCCAGTTGATTGCCTTTTTCGGCTATTGTCAACTCATACACCCACTCAAAACTCCCTTTAAATTCAAGGCGTTGAAAAAAAGCGATTGGCTTGTCGCTCTTTAGCATTCCCGACACATTCAAAAGCGCATCTTGCGGTATTTCGGTTATTTTTATTTGGTTGGCATTGTCCAGTTTGTATTCTTTTCCATCAATAAAAAAAGAATAATCAACCGAATCGGCAGCTACTATGATGAGGTCAGAATTTTGGGCGGCTGCACCGTAAGTAACCAAAAGCAAGGATAAAAACAGACATACTCTCATGGGTATATTTTTCTGCAAATTAAAAGGTTATGCCCATAGTGGAATCACTTTTTTGCAAGTCGGGCATTTTTTGGTATGCCGGTTTTAACGGGTTTGAACAAAGCTACCCAGTTGCCGGCCAACACCAATGCCAGCCCAAGTGAGGCATACCAATTCCATTGAAATGACTCAAACAGGGTAGAAACCAGCAGGGCGATGATGGGAATGACCAAATTGGTATAGGCCGCCCTTCCCGGGCCCAGCCGCCCAAGCAAGGTCAGGTAGCAATAAAAGGCTACTACCGAGCCAAAAACGCCCAAATATATAAGCGATAGTATATAACTTGGTGCGGTACTAAAGTGCCATGAATCGCCTTTTATAAGGGCCAGTAAATACATAAAAACCGCGCCATACAGCATGCCAAATGCATTGGTTTGTTGCACGGGAAGCCCTTTGCTTTGGTTGCGCATAGAAACTATATTGCCCAACGAAGCAATAAGGTTTGACAGCACAGCGATAATGAGCAGGGCAGGGGCTTCATTTGAAAAATCGGCAGTGGCAAGCTCGTCTTTATAAAGCAATGCCATTCCGCAAATGCCCAGCAAAAAACCAACTATCAATTTGGGCAAAATGGGGCGTTTGAGTAAAATTTTACCAAATACCACATTGAAAAATATAATGAGACTTGACAATACCGCTACCAATCCGCTCGTGAGTCCGCTCTCGGCAAGGTAGGTAAACCAATAGCAGAGGCCAAACAGCAGAAAGCCTTGCAATGCAAACCAAAAATGCTCGTTTAAACTGTATTTAACCTGCTTTTTGCGCAACAACAAATAGCTGAACAACAGGGCGGCAGCTATTGAAAAACGGTAGGCGATAGACAAAAGCGGCGAACCACCATTGAGTTGAAATTTGATAGCATACCAAGTGGTGCCCCAAATAAGGCAAGCAGCGGCAAACAAAAGCCAGTTGGGAGTTTTCATACGTCTTACTGCACAAAAATAGTTAGAGGGTTTCGGCCCAGGCTACATAGCGCAGCACATCGGGCGGATGGTTGCCTGAGCTTTCGCGTTTTTTGCCTATGCGTACCACAATCATGTTTTTTTCGGGCAGGCAAATTACATATTGGCCATTGAGTCCGCGGGCATAAAACACGTTTTTGTTCAAATCATTCATGCACCACCATTGCATGCCGTAGTAACGCGTGGGTTCACCGGCGGCATTGGGTATCAGGTTGGGTTTTATGCTTTTGGCTACCCATTCACTGTCAAGCAGTTGTTTGCCATTCCATTGGCCGTATTGCATATAGAGCCGCCCTATTTTGGCAAAGTTTCGGGCGGTGGTATTTATGCAGCAATAGGCTTTTTCGGTGCCGTCTTTATGGTCGAGCGACCAAAGCCCATCGCCCACACAACCTGTGGGTATCCAAAATTTTTCGCTCAGGTAACCCGAAACGGTTTTGCCCGTGGCTTTTTCAATGGCAAAAGCCAGTAATTGAGGGTCGCAACCTTTGTAGTGGTAGGTGCTGCCGGCAGTATTTTCCTTGTGCAGGTTGGCTACCAAATGCCACAAATCTTTGCCATAATAGCCTTCAGTAGTTTGGTTTATTGGGCCGCCGTAGCTCTCGGTCCATGCCAGTCCTGATGACATGGTGCACAAATTTTCCAGGCTGATA
The DNA here is from genome assembly GCA_016124515.1 of bacterium. Lineage (GTDB taxonomy): Bacteria > Bacteroidota > Bacteroidia > CAILMK01 > JACPUW01 > JACPUW01. Next base: position 13,894 of record WGNN01000043.1, on the reverse strand, counting down.
TCGCCATATACTTCCGCATCCAAATCGGGCAGGTAGTCGGTTATTTTGTCGTTGAGCGAATGAAAATAGCCGTCTTGCAATGCAAAGCCCACCAACATGGTTATGTATGATTTGGCTACCGAAAACGAGTTGGCAATGGTGTTTTCGTCAAAATCTTCCCAGTACTTTTCAAAAATGATGGAATCGTTTTTAATGGCTATAAAACCAATGGTTCCCATTTCGCGGTGGTAGTTTTCCAGGTCTTCGGGCAGGCTTATGCTGCCTTTTGCTTTGGCATCGGGCCACGGCTGTGCCTGGCCGGCAACTATGCTTCGGTTGTCAAAAATTTTGTAGTCGTCATAGTCAACATAGTTATAGACAATGGCTTTCCATATATAGCCCACGCCAAACAATAGGCTGGCCACATAGAGCAGCACCGCGGTCAATAGCACGTACAGGGCAACTTTGCGCTTCATTGGTTTATGTTTTACCGAAAAAGAACCTATCTCTGAGTTCTCTCACCGTATTTCGCGTGAAATTAATTGTAAATAAACGACACATGAGAAAGAATTTACTTGTTTTTTTAGCTATTTCGCTTTGCGTCAGTTCACAAATTCAAGCACAGGATTCCTTATCAGAAGAAACATCGCATTGGGCAAAATCAGCTTCATTTGGACTGAATGTTACCAATGTTGGTCTCTCAAATTGGGCCGGTGGCGGACAAAATAGTTTTGCCATTGCCGGTTTGGTAAAAGCCCAAGCCACCTATACCAACAACCACGTTACCTGGCTCAATACGCTGGAGTCGGGCTATGGTTTGGTACGGCAGGGCGATGTGAAACAATTCAGGAAGAGCGACGACCGCTTTATTGTAACTTCCAAATGGTCAAAGGCTTTTGGCGACACCAAATGGGCCTACACCGGGTTGCTCGACTTTAGAACACAAATGACCAATGGTTATAAATATTATACAGACGACAACGGGGTGGACCAGCAAACCATTATTTCGCGCTTGTTGGCACCGGGTTATCTGGCGCTTTCGCTGGGGGGTGAGTACAAACCCAACGAAAATTTTTATATGATGGCATCGCCGCTTTCGGGTAAACTCACTTTTGTGATGGACAAGACCCTGGCAAGCCAAGGTGCTTTTGGTGTTGACTCAAACAAAATGCTGCGCAAAGAGTTGGGAGCGGTGTTTAACATGCGTTTTTCTAAAGATTTGGCTAAAAACATTTCGTACGAAGTGAAACTAAATCTGTTTCAGGCATACCGCAAAGGCGCCTTTGTAGATATTATGTGGGACAACCTGCTGGAAATGAAGGTGAATGATTTCATTAGCTCTACCATTTCTACCCAAATGATATACGACGAAGACGTATTGTTTGCCAATGCCGATGGCACCAAACAGCCAAGGGTGCAATGGAAATACGTGTTTAACGTTGGATTTCTTATCAAGATTTAGTGCATGAACCAATATGTGATTTTTGCCCTGTTGTGGGCGGCATATTTTGCCTTTCACAGCCTGCTGGCATCCAACCTTATAAAAAGCAATTTTAACAATAAGAAGTCGTATCGCTTGTTTTTCAATGCTTTTGCCTTGCTGAGCTTGCTGCCCTTATTTTGGTACCAACTGGGAATTGACAGACAGCTTGTGTTTGAGCCCACGCTGAGTGTAAAAATACCTGCCGTGGGCTTGGGTTATGTGGCTTTTGTGGTGTTTAAAAAAGCTGCGCAAGTGTATGATATGAAAGCATTTGCCGGATTTGCCAAGGAGCAGGAAAGCAGCTTGAAAACCGACGGCATTTTGCAACGTGTCAGGCATCCGTTTTATACGGCCACGGTAGCCCTGGGTTTGGGGTACTGGCTGTGGTCGCCCACAATAGGCAATGCCATTATGGTAGGCACCTGGTTTTTGTACCTGCCCATTGGCGTATGGCTCGAAGAAAAGAAACTTGTGGCCGCCTATGGCGAAGCCTATCTTGCCTACCGTCAACAGACACCCGCCGTGCTGCCAAGGTTGTTTAAGAGGTAGGGGGGAGGATAAAACGAAAGACACAGTGGTACTAAATAGTTTTAAACGTCAAATTTGTTAGTATGATTTCCACCACTGTTTTTGGACTTTGTAGCATGAGTCGAATATAAAAAAGCCACAGAATTACCATCTATTTATTGCAGATGTGAAGGTCCGATTATTCGCTACGCAATAGAGCAACCCACCTAATTCTTGATATTTAATATTACACTTATATCTTGCGGCTACTTTTGCACTTTTAATTAAAAAACAGAAAATGTACGTTGAAGACAACTCACCCAACCTTGGCCGACACATAATTGTTGAATACTACAACTGCGATCCACAGATAATGAACGATGTGGTTCTCATTGAGCAATTTATGGTTCAGGCTGCCAAAGAAGCACAAGCAACTGTTGTAAATTCCACCTTCCACCATTTTTCTCCTTTTGGCGTCAGCGGTGTAGTTGTTATAGAAGAAAGCCACTTGGCCATACATACATGGCCTGAGTATGGCTACGCCGCGGTTGATATTTTTACCTGCGGCAGCGCAGTAAATCCTTGGATTTGCTACAAATACCTTGAAAAACACTTTAAAGCGGGCTACGGTAGCGCCATGGAAATGCAGCGCGGACAAAAACACCTGCTCAGCAGAAAAGATTTTGAATTTGCACCAAAACGCGATCAGGACGATCCGAATGCAGTAAAACACAACCGCAACATTTGGTTTACCGACCGCGACGAAAATATTGCCCTTTCGCTTCGCCACACCGGCGATGTATTGTTCAGGGAGCAATCGCCTTACCAAAAGGTGCAGATACTTGAAACCTACGCCTACGGCAAAGCACTTACCATAGACGGCATGTTTATGACCACCGAAAAAGACGAATACGTTTACCACGAAATGATTTCGCACGTGCCTGTGCTGAGCCATAAAAATGTGAAAAATGTATTGGTAATTGGCGGTGGCGATGGCGGAACCGTACGCGAAGTTTTGCGTCACAAAAGTGTGGAAAAAGTAACCATGGTTGAAATTGACGATGCAGTGGTGCGTGCCTGCAAAGAATACCTGCCCAATATTGCATCAGCTTTTGACGATCCGCGTTTGGAACTCATAATAGGCGATGGTATTGACTATGTGGCCAAAGCAGCAGACAATACTTATGACCTGATTATTGTAGATGGATCAGATCCGGTGGGCCCCGCCAAAGGCTTGTTTTCCGACGAGTTTTACCAAAATATTTACCGCAGCCTCAACGAAAACGGCGTCATGGTGGCACAAGGCGAATCGCCCCGCTTCAACCAACACGCTTTTGTTGATTTGCGCCGCTGTTTCAGCAATGTTTTTGGCAAGGACAAAGTGTGGAACTACTTCTTTTTTGTGCCAACCTACCCAAGCGGCATGTGGAGTTTTGCCCTTTGCAGCAAAGGCAGCGTAGATCCTGTGCACAATGTGGAAGTTGAAGCACTGGAAAAATTTTCTGAAGAACATGGGTTACGTTACTACAACGGCCACATACACAAAGCAGCATTTGCTACACCAAACTTTGTGAAATCCCTGCTGAATGGATAAAGAAAAAAGAAATGAAACCATTGCCGGCTTTGACCCCGATAACTCGGTGGCTACCAATGCCGGCATTTTTGGCTTGCCCTTTGCCCTTGAAGAAAGCGAAATAGTGCTCTACCCTGTGCCTTGGGAAGTAACGGTGAGCTACCGCGAAGGCACTGCCAACGGCCCGTACCAAATTTTTACCGCAAGCCCGCAGCTCGATTTGTACGACCACCACTTTGGCGAAATATGGAAAAAGGGCATCCATTTTTTTACAGCCCACGTGGGCGATATGGCCAAGCTCAACAACAACCTACGGCCCATTGCCAAAAAATATATTGAAAGCCTGGAGCAAGGCGGCGGCGCTCAGAAAGAAGTGCTCAGCCACATAAACGAAGCCTGTTTTCAACTGAAAGAAACAGTGAAAAGCGTGTGTACTTCTTTGCTCAACGAAGGCCACAAAATAGGTTTGGTGGGCGGCGACCACAGCACACCGCTTGGCTATATTGAAGCCCTTGCCGAACGACACGAGCACTTTGGTATTTTGCAAATTGATGCCCACGCCGATCTGCGCGATGCCTATGAAGGATTTGTCTATTCGCACGCAAGCATTATGCACAATGCCTTGGCTATAAGCGAAAATATTAGCCTGACGCAGGTGGGTATTAGAGATTACTCAAAAGGAGAGCGGGAACGCATGGAAAATGATACGCGCATTACCACTTTTTTTGATGCCGATATAAAAGAAGCCGCTTTTGCCGGTAAAACCTGGAGCAGCCAAGTGGAAGAAATAATACATACGCTACCCGATAAAGTGTATGTGAGTTTTGATGCCGATGGTTTGTGTCCTGATTTGTGCTCCGCCACAGGCACACCCGTACCCGGTGGATTTAGTTTTGAACAAGCGGTATTTTTATTAGTAAAACTTAAAGAAAGCGGAAAGGAAATTATAGGTTTTGACCTGAACGAAACCGGCAATGCCGAATGGGATGGCACCGTGAGCGCGAGACTGTTGTACAAGATGTGCGGCATGTTTTAGGGGCAATTGATTATCTTTAGCCATTAAGCTCATCATCAACAGATTGTTGGCCTTGGTTGTGTTCTTTGCTCACCAATTTTTTGAGAACAAACTCAAAAAACTCATCCAAGCACTTTCGGTGGTGAGATTAGAGGGTGGGGAGAAGGGGGCGTTTTGAAGTCAAAATCTTGCGAAAGGTATTTATTTTATTAGGGTTGTTTTAGGTAGCTTAAAAACATTCAAAAAGATAATAAAAGAATAGGTTGTGAAAACCTAGGTTTTGTGGTAATGTCCTTGCTCGGCTTTTATGGTTATGTGGAGCTTGAGTATTTTTTACCGGCAGGTTTGCAAAGCATTTTCTGATTTTTCGGCCACATGCTAAATGATTTGTAAAGCTTGTAGTCTCGCCTGATAGTGTTTTTATGCTATTTGCTGCATCTAAGCGCAAAAGGCTTAGATGATTACTAAGCTAAAAACGGAAGTTTAATACAGCTTTCCTCCAAAACTCACCTCCCCACCTCAAGCAAAACCACAACAGGTGGTGCGCCTGCACAGTCGGTATTGTTCAATTGCCCTTCATACGTGTTTTTTATTTTTAAGATGCCGTTGCAACAAGCCAAAATGCTGCCGTCAATTTGGCTGTTGTTGTTTTCTGTTTTAATCATCATATACGGGCCGGTGGTTTCCGATGCTCTTATCAAGTCATAAGCCACTTTTTGAGTCACCTTGTCGTTTTTCAAAAAAGTAATGTCTTGTTTTCTTATTTTTATGCTTTCGCCACTAACAAAAGTGGTGTCGTTTACGCAGTCTTTATTTTGTTTTATTATATACTGAATATCATAATTTCCTTCCAACGTTTTTTTGGGGTGGTGCGCTTCTATCAATTCATCTGCCGTGCATCGGCTCAGTTCTTCGGTCGTGGCATCGAGCCCAATATCGGTGTTTTCATGTTCGTAGGTACAGGCAAATGCCGCTAGCAGCAGACCTAAATACATCAGATGGCGCATAATTTTATTTTTATAGCCCATAAAAGTAGCAAAAATTTGTAAATGAGTGTTTTGCGTTTTTATCTTTTGTTTGCCTTTTAAACCAAATTTATGATGGATTGGATAAGCCACAGGGAGTGAGGAAATGGCTTTTAATTCAACTCAAATCTAATAATCTGTTTTTATCCCTTTGTTGAAAGGCAATCCTATTTGGTATTTAAAATCCTGTGCTTTTTCGGGTTCAAGTGTGTCAACACCAAACTCAATGTCGCGTGGGTTGGCATATACAAAAGTGCCGAATATACGGTCCCAAATACTGAAGATATTGCCAAAGTTGCAGTCGGTCCAGGGCCGCTCAAAATGGTGGTGAAACTTGTGCATGTCAGGACTGATAAAAACCAGTGCAACAAGCTTATCGAGCCAAACGGGCAGGTGAAAATTGGCATGCGTAAAATAAGTGAAAAACACCGTGCACACGCGGTAAAACAGGTAAAAGGCCAATGGGGCACCCAACAAAAAAGCAGTAGCGATGGCAAATACTTCGCGCAAAAAATAATCGCCCGGATGGTGGCGCGTCCCGGTGGTGGCGTCCACCGTGGTATCGCTGTGGTGCACCAAATGCAACTTCCACATCCACCGCACTTTGTGCAGCAGCACATGTACCAAATATTGCGCTATAAAGTCAAGCGCCAGAAAAGTAATAAGCAACGCGAGCCATTGCGGAAGGTTTATTTGACGAAGTAGGCCGAAATGTTGCGCATTGGCAAATCGGAAAAGTACTATAGTAACCAAGCCCATTGCCACATTGATGATGATACTAAAGGCCAAAAACATCAGGTTGAAGCCGGCATGTCTCCATTTTTTGTATGTGAATTTGAAAAGTGGTTTGGCAAACTCCAGTCCCCAGCTCAAAAGCAGGCAAATCACTATCCAGGCCAGCTTTTGTCAGGAAGGCATGGCCTCTACAAATTGCAACAAATCAGCTATCATACAAGCAGTTTTATGGGTAAATATAATATTATTTCACTTGCTTAGCCATTGACCCGAAGGGTGTAAATTTCGCTTGTTTTATCATCCTCGTTTTTCAATACGCAAAATTGGTGGTTGCCGGCAGGTTCATCAAAATACCAGGCAGTGCCACCTAATGGTGTATGGGTTAATTGATGGTTGTGAATCACCAAAAGTCCCTGTTCGGTAAAGCTGTGGTTTATGGTTATTATAAATAGCGTTTGGGGCGTGTGGAATATATCTGTTACCCAATAGTCTTTTAATGTCTCAATTTCGGGGCTGCTATTACACTGAAACAATTCAATTTCGGGATCAATAACCGCGCTTTGCGGCAGTGCTCTGTTTATCAACTCCAGTTTGTACCCGTTCCACTCGGTGCTGAAAACAGGCTCTATTGCCGGTTGCTTATTATTTCTAAACCGAGTACTTATATTATCTATGGCTGCAAAAATCAGAAAGCCCAAAATCAACACAGGCGAAAAAACCAGTAAAATCGGTAACATTAAGGCCGTTTTCAGGCTTATTTTTCTGTTTTTTACAACTTTTTTTTCAATTGAAAAACCATCAACTTTTAGCGTCATTTCTTTGCATGCTTTGGTAAGTGCAAAAGCTGAAAATAAGAATTGGCGGTGCAAAATAAACCCAAATACCAAGAAACTTTATGAGTAAAATGGCCAGAAGGAAACCGGCCAATACAAAAAGTATAAAGTACAAGCCTTTATGAAAATTATTAGGTTTATGGTAGTCGGCAAAAATGCTCAGTATAAAGAGCAGACTAGTCATTTGCTCTCGGCCCTTTCAGCCAGATACTCTTCAAACGTTTGGCTTTTGTAGCGTTTTTCTCCGAGGAAAGCCAAAATAGGTTCCAAGTCTTGTGCCGATTGGTATCCGCTGAAAACCGTTATCAAATCCAAATTTTCGTCGAAGGCAGCATAAGAAGGGTAGCTCATTTTGCCATGCAGTATGGCAGCGGCAAGTTGATGGTACCCGCGTCGCCCACCACTTACAAATTCAAATTCATCGCCCTTAAAGGTGATTTTTTCTTTTTGTTCGGCGTCAAATTTCACCGCGTAGAAATACTTGTTCATCAGCTCCGTAATTTTTGGAGTCACAAAGGTTGTTTGGTCCATTTTTTTGCACCAACCGCACCAATCGGTGTATATATCCATAAAAATGAATTTGGGTTCTTGCTTATTCATTTCAATGGCTTCAGTCAGGCTCATCCATTCAATGGGTTCGCCACTTTTAAAGCTGCTGCACAAAAGCATGGGCAAAATCAAAAGCAGGAGTGGGGCTATTCGTTTCATTTGGTTGCTGTGTTTTCAAAGCCCAAATTAACACTTTAGGCTGAATACCCAAATCTAGTTCATGGCCCGCAAGCTTTGTTTCACCATCGTTCTTTGCATTTGGTAAAAGTAAGTTGCTTAAATAAGCGGGTTTTTGTGCCAATCGTCCCAAATCAGGTGGGCAACGACTATTTTTGATAAAGAAGAGCGTATGTAGTACCATGAAGTAGTTTTTATCTTATTGATGTTGAGTCCATTGATGGCCATTTCACAAACTTTGGAGTTCAGTAAAGTGAGCAAACCCCAAAGACATATTTTCGTAGCTGAAGGCAAGTGGATTTACTACCGAAGTTTGTCTAATTCGCATGCACTCAAATGCAAGAAATACCAAGGCTTGGTGGGCGATTCATTAATCGTATTGTCGGGCGATACCATGCCTTTGAGCGAATTTGGCTTTTGCAACAAGCGCCATTTTGTTACCGACGACTTGATTTGTGCAGCCACCGCAGGCGAAGGTTTTGCTTCCTATCTCATGTTGGTTGGCATTTGGATTTTCAACGATTTTGATGTGCCAGAAGGGGTTTTTACCACAAACGAACTGTTGTTGATAAGCACTGCATGGGTAGGCGCTACATTCATAGCGCTCTTGCCCAACATAGCGTATATCCGCTCCATACACCGCATTAAAACCACACATGGCTGGGAAATGAAGCAATAGGTTAAAATCAAGCCGGCATCAATGAAAAAGTTGCTCTGTTTTGCCAAATGATGGGCGGGCGGGCAAAATAAGGGGGTAATTCAAGTGGGTTTGATTTATGCCAATGAAAGTCTTGCTGCCCATACATTTTTTAAACCCGAAGCGGTGGGTAGCTGTTTGCTTTATTTCTAGTAAAATTGCAGTTTAATTGAGGCCGTAGAAATCAAATAAATTATACATAAATGAGTACTAAAAGATTGTTTGTTGCGATTCCACTTCCCGACGATGTGAAAGATGAGCTGCTAAGCACCATTCCTACACAACACAATCGCGACATCAGATGGACTGAAAAGGAAAACCTGCACTTTACGCTCTCTTTTCTTGGCGACCGTGAAGAATCGGAGTTGGAGCAGATTTACGCCGAAATACGTCAGATAGCCGGCGATAGGTTCCCTTTCAGAATGGTATTTAAGGGTTTTAAAACCATGTACAAAAACCGAAAACCCAGCATGGTATGGGCCGTGTTCAGAGAAAGCCCCTCTTACACCGAGTTTGCCGCTGAATTTGGCGAAAACCTGGATGGCGACAAACGAAACGAACCCATAGCACACGTAACCCTGGGGCGTGTAAAATCAAACGCCAGCAAATTTGTGCGCACACCCAAAATGCAGCACATTGTACCTTTTGAACTCGATATAGACAAAGTGGAACTCTGGGAGTCGAAATTTGACGACCGAGGAATCAGCTATTCTATTCTCGAAACATTCCCTATGAAACCCGAACCCGAAGAGGACGAACTTTAACATACAAACCCAACAAAAAGAAAATGACAAATCAAACCACCAAACTTCCTTATAAGGTAAAAGACATCAACCTGGCAGATTGGGGACGCAAGGAAATACGACTTGCCGAAGCAGAAATGCCCGGACTTATGAGCCTGCGCGAAGAGTTTGGCGCTCAAAAACCATTGAAAGGTGCCCGTATTGCCGGCTGCCTGCACATGACTATTCAAACCGCGGTGCTTATAGAAACCTTGGTAGAATTGGGCGCTGACGTTACCTGGTCGTCATGCAACATTTTTTCAACGCAAGACCACGCCGCCGCCGCCATTGCCGCTGCCGGTATTCCCGTTTTTGCCTGGAAAGGAATGAATGAAGAAGAATTTGACTGGTGTATAGAACAAACCCTTTTTGCTTTCAAATCGGGTGAGCCATTGAACATGATACTCGATGATGGTGGCGACCTTACCAACATGGTGTTGGACCGCTATCCTGAGTTGGTTTCAAACATCAAAGGCCTTTCTGAAGAAACCACCACCGGTGTGCACCGTTTGTATGAGCGCATGAAAAAAGGCACCCTGCCCATGCCCGCCATCAACGTAAACGATTCTGTAACCAAATCTAAATTTGACAACAAATACGGCTGTCGCGAATCATTGGTTGACGCCATTCGCCGTGCTACCGATATCATGTTGGCTGGTAAAGTAGCTGTTGTGGCCGGTTATGGCGATGTTGGTAAAGGTTCCGCTGAGTCGTTGCGCAATGCTGGCGTACGCGTGATGGTAACCGAAATTGACCCAATTTGTGCCCTGCAAGCCGCTATGGATGGTTATGAAGTGAAAAAAATGACCACAGCCATTCCAGAGTGCGACATAGTAGTAACCGCTACCGGCAACAAGGATATCATTACCGGCGAGCACTTCAAACTCATGAAAGACAAAACCATCGTGTGCAACATTGGCCACTTTGACAATGAGATTGATGTAGCATGGTTGAACAAAAACTACGGAAATACCAAAGACACCATCAAGCCACAAGTTGACCTGTACAATATCGATGGCAACGACATCTTATTGTTGGCCGAAGGCAGATTGGTAAACCTGGGTTGTGCCATGGGGCACCCAAGTTTTGTAATGAGCAACTCATTTACCAACCAAACCCTGGCGCAAATGGAATTGTGGCTCAATACCGATCAATACGAAAACAAAGTATATGTATTGCCCAAGCATCTTGACGAAAAAGTGGCCAAACTGCACCTTGAAAAAATAGGAGTGGAGCTTGAAACACTTTCGCAAGAGCAAGCCGAGTACATTGGCGTAACTGTAGAGGGGCCGTACAAACCCGAACACTACCGCTACTAGAAATTAAAGATTGAAAATTTCAAATTAAAAATTGAGCCAGTTTCATTTATTTGAAGCTGGCTTTTTTGTTAACCAACTTTTCCAAAGTTTTTAACTTTGGAAAAGTTTAGACCTAACATCACATGAACGAAGGCGTTTATTTCAAGTGCATCACCATCGAAAACCTAAAGTGTTTCAAGAAGGCCATTACAGTAAATTTTACAAATAGTAAATTAGAAATAGCACCCTGGACAGTGATAATTGGGGAAAATGGGACGGGTAAAACTACTTTGTTGAAATTGATTGCGCTAAGCTATCCCCTTGATAAAATGGATAATGATTCAAGGTTAGCGCCTGATATTCCGAAATTAACGAAGGCTGATGTATTGAAGACAAATAGTGGTGTTTGCAACGTGCTGACAGTCTTGAGATTTGGCGCGTTTGAAGTTGAGAAGGATCAAGTTAAAACCAAAATTGCGGGCACAGGGGCAAAAATGGCAGTGAGTGGATTTGATAGTAAAACAAATGGCCAATTGCCACCTATATCGGCTTACGCAGCTGCACGACAATTGGGTACAGGAGTAATTAATGAAAATGGCAATAATAGCTACCACAGTACCGACTACCTGGTGTTCAACTTAAACACGCAAATAAATGCCGAAGAATGGTTTCTTGAAGCTGAAAGCCTAAGTACAAAATCAACCAACAATGAAACGAAGGCTTTTCATAAAAACAGGTATGAAAAAATACGGAAAGTACTAATTGAAATACTTCCCGACGTGTCGGACATTAGGATAAAAGAAGTAACGATAAACGACAGAAAACTCTCTATAGAGCTCAATACACCTTATGGATGGGTAGAAATGCACGAGTTGAGCCACGGTTATAAAACCCTCATCGGCTGGACCGTTGACTTTGCCAGCCGCATGTTTGAAGCCTACCCTGAAAGCGAAAATCCCATAAAGGAACCCGCCGTGTGTATTATTGATGAGATAGACCTGCACTTGCACCCAAAATGGCAACGGACGGTAATGCAGGATTTAAGTCAGCATTTCCCTAAAACCCAGTTTATTGCCACTGCACACAGCCCATTGATTGTTCAGTCAAATCCAGATGCCCATATTGTTTTACTCAAGCGTGAAGGCGACCATGTGGTGGCTATTGAAGATATTAATGAAATAAAGCACTGGCGAATTGACCAGATTTTGACCAGTGATTTATTTGCAATTGATAGTGCGTGGGGCAGGGAAACCGCAATGTTGAAAACGGAAAAGGACCAGCTTCTGGAAAAAACGGTTTTGAGCGCGGCTGAAGAGAAAAGATTGTTGGAAATAAACCAAATACTCGAGAAACAAGGAAACTCCGGCAGCGAAGTCGATTCAGCTATAAGGTTTCTTCAAAGTTTAAAGAGCTGATGATTCAGGCAGTTAAAGGCATTTGTCCTGATATTCTAATATCAAAGGGTAGAGAGGAGCATCTAAAATTGCTGGAACAATACAAGGCTGGAATTGTAAGATATAGCTTTAATAAAGCAATTTATGCGCATGAGTCGGTTAAAGAAGCGCTTATAAGAGACAATGGCGAAAAATGTTGCTTTTGTGAATCGTCTTCGCCCAGAGATTTTCATGCGGTTGAACATTATCGGCCAAAAACCGCATATAGAGATGGTATTGACACAGAAAGGAAATATCCCGGGTATTTTTGGCTGGCCTACGAATGGCATAATCTATTCATCATTTGCAACGCTTGCAATACTGTATTTAAAAATGATATTTTTCCACTTGAAGCAGGTTCCACTCGGGCACATCACAACAACTTGAAGACCGAAGGCGAAATTCCGTCAATTATCAATCCATTGGATGACCCTTCACAACACCTAAGGTACAGGGCATATAAATTATTTCCAACATCGGATGTGGGGCGAAATACCATAGAACTTTTGGGCTTGAACCATCCATTGCAAACTGACAACTTAAGGCAAAATTACTGGGCGCAAAAACTGCAAAAAGACAGAGAAGAGTACTATAATCTCATGAAGTTCATCTACCTCAATGGTGGGGCAGAGGTTGTGAGCGCTTATTCAAATAGATTGATGAGGTGGTCGTATATGATTAAATGCGGACTCGAAGACAAATTCAAATATTAACGAATATAAATACATGACCCGACTTAGCGTAAACATAAACAAAGTGGCGCTCATACGAAACTCAAGAGCGCTTGGCTTGCCCGATATAGTAAAATTTGCCGCCGATTGTGAAGCATTTGGTGCGCAGGGAATAACCGTACACCCACGGCCCGATGAACGACATATTCGCTACCGCGATGTATATGACCTCAAAAAATCGGTAACAACAGAGCTGAATGTGGAAGGTAACCCCGGCGAAAAATTTCTTGAAGTGGTGCTCGATGCCCGGCCACACCAAGCCACCCTTGTGCCTGATGACCCCAACCAACTTACTTCAGACCACGGCTGGGATACCATAAAACACCAAAACTTTTTGCAGGACGTTATTGGCAAACTAAAGGAAAAGGGCATACGGGTTTCCATTTTTGTAGATCCGGTGGTAGAAATGGTAGAAGCTGCTGTGCAAACAGGTACCAATTGTATTGAGCTATACACCGAACCTTATGCCAGTCAATACGCAGGTGGTCGCCAAGCGGCCATTGCACCCTATATAGCCGCCGCACAAAGAGCAGCTGATTTGGGGCTAATGGTGCATGCAGGGCATGACCTCAACTTGCAAAACCTGCAATATTTTGCCCAAAACATGCCGCAGTTGCACGAAGTATCCATTGGGCACGCACTTGTAACTGATGCCTTGTACTACGGAATTTCCAATACCATAAGCATGTACAAAAGGCTGCTCGCCTAATTGATTTTCACCAAGTAATTATTTCATACTTAGCTGCTAATTTTGCCGCGATTTTCAATCACGTCCTAAACCATTACTTTAATGACAAAATTTTCTGCCAGAAAAGAGCATTTCGAAGCACGTCACATTGGTCCCAATGCTGATGAAACCGCTCAAATGCTTGCAAAAATTGGAGTGAATTCACTGGATGAACTCATTGACCAAACCATTCCCGCCAATATAAGACGTAAAAATCCCATGCAGCTTGATGCGCCATTAAGCGAATACAAGCTACTGAATACCCTGAAGGCCGAAGCTGCCGAAAACAAAGTATTCAAATCATACATCGGTATGGGCTATTACGATACCATTATTCCACCGGTTATCCT
>WGNN01000044.1 GCA_016124515.1 bacterium | reverse complement strand
GTTCAGCAGAGCAAATCAAGATTCAGGTTGGCTCGGCAAGCAACGACCTGGAAAACCCACCTGAGCCTTATGCCGTGAATGGCCGCGACCTGATGACCGGTATTCCCAAGCAAATAAGCGTTTCGTACGACGAAATTGCCGGCGCACTTGACAAATCCATTTCAAAAATTGAAGAATCCATCTTGAAGGCGCTTGAAATAACACCGCCTGAGTTGGCCTCAGATATTTACCAGAAAGGCTTGTTTTTAACCGGTGGTGGTGCGCTCATCAGAGGGCTCGACAAACGAATTTCGAAGAAAACCAAATTGCCGGTTTATGTAGCCGAAGATCCCTTGAAAGCGGTAGTGCGCGGAACCGCCATTGCACTTAAAAATTACCAGAAATTCAAGTTCTTAATGACCTGATAAGGCTCAATGCGCAACCTATTTGTATTACTTCTTCGCTACCACGCCTTGATACTTTTTATCGGCCTAGAAGTAATAAGTCTGTCATTGGTTTTCAGCAAAAATTCATTTCAACGCTCTGCTATACTCAACGCTACGCAAGAAGTGGTAGGTTATGCGCAGAATACATTTTTTGAAGTTGACAAATTCCTAAGCCTGGGAAAGGTAAATGACAGCCTGGCAAATGAAATTGCGCAATTGAAAGCACAATTGCAGGGTTTTGAAGAAACACCTGATTCGGCGGTAAAAATCCAATATACCATACCCGCTTATTATGAATTTATTCCGGCCAAAGTAATAGGCAACAGCTCGCACCAGCGCAACAACTACATTACCCTTGATGCCGGTGCCTATGATGGCGTAGAGAAAAATATGGCCGTGGTAAGCTCCAAAGGTGTGGTTGGCATTCTCAAAGGCGTTTCCGGCAGTTTTTCATCAGGCATTTCGGTTTTGCACTCTGACTTTGCCGTTGGGGCACGCATAAAAGATCTCAACGAAAATGGTACCTTGGTTTGGGACGGAGAAAATCCCGAATACGCCATATTAACCGATATTCCGGGACACGTGAATGTGCAAGCCAACCAGGAGGTGGAAGTAAACGCCTTTTCCTTTATTTTTCCTGAAGGAACACCCATAGGGCGTGTGGTTGACTATGAACTTGATGCCGGAAAGGCTTTTTATAAAATCAGGGTGAAGTTGCACGACAATTTCAGAAACCTGAACTATGTATATGTGGTAAAGAATTTAAAAATCGATGAGAAGAACCAACTTGAAAGTAAAATAAAGGATTGAATGGTTTGTTAGCAAATAGTATGGTGGTCTTAAGGGCCATTTTGTTGGTTGTGGTTCAGGTAATTCTTTTCGACAGACTCACCTTGTTCGATATTTCACGACCATTTCCTTATGTGTTGGCGCTCATATTATTACCCATAAGAATGCCCAAATGGCAAGGCCTCATTATCGCTTTTGTGCTGGGCTACGTGGTTGATATTTTCAACTACAGCTATGGTATACATGCGGCAGCCTGTGTTACCATGTTTTTTATTCGCGATTTTTATTTGCACACCATTTTGGGTGTTACCGAAGAAAGCAATGGCCTTGAGCCGCATTTGGGTACCATTGGTCCTTCCACCTTTTTGCTCTACCTTACGGGTATGGTTTTCGTGCACCACCTCATTGTGGTATCGCTTGATATTATGTCGTGGCAACGCATTATTATGATTCTCATTGCCACCTTTGTAAACACCTTGTTTACCACTATTTTGCTTATTATTATTGAAATAATTTTTTACTACCAGCGCGGCAAAACCCGATGAAAGACAAGTATGCAAATAGAGCGGTTTCTATCATAGCTATTATCACCATTTTGGCTTTGGTAATTGTATCGCGCCTGGTTTACATACAAGTATTTGCCAAGGAGTACAAGCAGTTTGCCGAGCAAAATACACGCTCTAAAAAAACGGTAATTCCTACCCGCGGGCTCATACTTGATAGAAATGCCAAACGACTCGTATCAAACGAAACGGTATATGATTTGGTAGTGGTGCTAAAACAAACCAAGGAATTTGATACCACGGCATTGTGCCAAATTTTGAAGGTGGAAAAAAGCTACCTGCGGCAAAAATTTGCGCAATTCAGAGCAGAAAGCAGGTACTACACACCTACCGTTTTTTTGAGAGAGTTGCCCGCCGTGGTGGTGGCACGACTACAGGAACGAAAGTTCGATTTTAGAGGCTTTTATGTAAAAGCCCGCATTGGCCGCCGATTTGAATATCCCGTGGCAGCGCACGTTTTGGGCTATTTGGGCGAGGTGGACCAAAAGGAAATAGAAGCATCGGATGGCTATTATGAACTGCAAAACTATATTGGCAAAAGCGGCCTTGAAAAGCAGTATGAGCAGGTTTTGCGCGGAAAAAAGGGGTATGAATATACGGTGGTTGACAAGTTTAACCGCGAAATAGGAAGCTACGCCAATGGTGAATTTGATATTGCTGCCGAACCGGGTAAAAACCTTACTTCAACTATTGACGTGGATTTGCAGGCTTATGGCGAGCTTTTAATGAAAAATAAAATAGGTGCTATAGTAGCCATTGAGCCATCAACCGGCGAAATACTTGCCATGGTAAGCAGCCCCACTTTTGACCCAACCATGTTGGTGGGCAGAAAGCGTTCTGAATTTTACCCCAAAATAAGCACCGACCCTAATAAACCACTCTACAACAGGGCAATAACCGGTATGTATCCGCCGGGTTCTACCTTTAAACCCATAATGGCTCTTGTGGGCTTGCAAGAAGGAGTTATAACCCAAAACAGCCGCTTTCCATGCCACATGGGCTATACCATACCCGGTTTGCACGTGGGCTGTCACTCGCATGTAAGCAACCTCAATCTCATAGAAAGCATAGCACAATCGTGCAACTCCTATTATTGCCACACGTTCAGAAACACCATTGACCAGCAAAAATTTGCCGATACTGAAGAAGGATTTCAAAACTGGCGCAACTACATGCTACGCTTTGGTTTGGGGCAACGATTGGGCATAGATATTCCCAACGAAGTAAGCGGAATAATGCCCACGGTTGAAAAATTTGATGGCGTTTATGGCGAAGGTCGCTGGCGGTCCTCATATATTATTTCATTGGCTATAGGACAGGCAGAAATTAGTTTAACGCCTTTGCAAATGGCCAACATGACGGCAGTAATTGCGAATAGGGGCTATTATTATACACCACATTTGGTTAAAGATCCTATTATAAATGAAGTAACAAGACATAATACCGGCATAAGCGAAGAGAATTTCAATATTGTGGTTGAAGGTATGGCTGAAGTTTTTAGAACAGGTACGGCTCGCTGGTATGCTTTGCCCGAAATAGAACAATGCGGAAAAACGGGAACGGCTGAAAACCCTCACGGTGAAGACCACTCCAATTTTATTGCTTTTGCGCCGCGTCAAAATCCAAAAATAGCCATTGCCGTAGTGGTTGAAAATGGTGGTTTTGGAGCTACATGGGCCGCGCCAATTGCCAGTTTGATGATAGAAAAATACCTGACAGACACCATTACAAGGCCACACTTTGAGCAAAAAATGCTTGAAAAAGATTTTATACACGTGGCTGACACCTCGCAAGTAACACCACATGCGCAATAGCTTTTGGACACATATTGACTGGGCCTTGGTGCTGGTTTACCTGGTATTGGTGGTTTTTGGTGTAATGAATATTTACTCTGCCGAACACGCTGAAGGTATTTCAATTTTCAGTGGAAGCCTCAACTCAGGTCAGCAAATTCGCTGGATTATTGCTTCGCTCGTTCTGGCGGTTATTGTTATGTTGGTTGACGGGCGTTTCTTCATCACTTTTGCCTATTACTTTTTTGCAGGAATGATGCTGCTATTGGTGCTCACCTACCTCACGGCTCCTGAAATAAAAGGTGCACGATCGTGGTTGGTTTTGGGCGGCATCAGGCTTGGGCAAACATCAGAATTTGCCAAGTTTGCCACTGTTTTGGCTCTGGCCAAATACCTTGACGGATTTAATATTTCGCTGAAGCAAACCCAAACTAGGTTGGTGATTTTGGGTATAATTATGTTGCCGGTGTTGCTGGTATTGCTGCAAAACGATACAGGAACGGCTATTGTGTTTTTTGCGCTGGCTTTGGCGCTTTTCCGCGAAGGACTGCCTGCCTGGGTTATTGTGCTGCCTGTAGTATTAGGTGCCATATTTATCACTGTGCTGTTGCTGGGTTTTGTCAATATGGCCATTGCCTTGTCGGTAATATTGGTTTTGCTTGTGCTGCTTGTGCTCAGCTTTAAACTCGATAGAAAAATAATGTGGTTTTCTATTGTGGCGGTTGTGGTTTGCATCGGCTTTTCGTATGGGGTCAATTATGCTTTCAACAACATATTAAAACCCCACCAACGCACACGTATCAATGTACTTATCGGGCTTGAGGATGATATAAAGGGGGCCGGATACAACGTGCATCAATCGCTTATAACCATTGGTTCGGGAGGTCTTAGCGGCAAAGGATATTTGCAGGGCACACAAACCCGTGGCGATTTTGTGCCAGAACAAACCACCGATTTTATTTTTTGCACTATAGGAGAGGAGTTTGGGCTTTTGGGTACGGCAAGTGTGGTCATTTTGTTTGTATTTCTTTTTGTGAGAATCATCTTGCTTGCCGAAAAACAGAAGTCGAGGTTTGCCAGGGTTTATGGCTACGGAATTGTTTCCATTATGTTTTGCCACTTCTTTTTAAATATTGCCATGACCCTGGGTTTATTTCCGGTTATTGGCATTCCGCTGCCGTTTTTCAGCTATGGCGGCTCATCGCTCATGGGTTTCACCATTCTGCTTTTCATATTCATCAAGCTCGATGCCAGTATGAAATATTATTTCTGATGAAGCTGAGAATCAGGTTAATTGGTTCGAAGATGATTTATGGAACTATGTGTGCTATTTCATAAAAACCGTGAGTAGATTTTTAGAAAATGGACGACGCACTTTTGGGTGTTTTGCGAATGGAAGAAACTATATGAACCTGCGTTTTACAATACCCATAAACTCCAGGTAATTGGGGTTGTTTTCGTCCCAATTTTTGAAATTACGCGCCAAATCGTGCTGCACATACGAGCGGGCTTCGCTATAGGTGTTGCACTTGTTTATAAAATCCACCGCTCTTTTATAGGCTCTTTTGTCATTGTCAAACAGCTCTTTTTGAAAGCGTATTTGCATATTGAGGTTGATGGCTTTTTTCAAATCCTTGATGGGGCGGCCTGCGAGCTGCTTGCTTATTTGCGCTTTTTTCTCTTGTTGCGAAACCAGTTTTTCGTGCAACGAAGGTTGTTTAGCAGCATTGAATTTATCGTTTAGCGAAGTTTTCTTTTCAAGCTCATCGGTTTCTTTGGTTTCCGCGGGCCTTGTTCCTTCTATGTTTTGCTCAGGTTTCGTACCGGCTTTTGGCGCCTCTACCGTTTTTTCTGCTTCTTCTTTTCTCGTTTCTTCAGCGGGGTTTTCTGTGTTTTTATCTGTTGTGTCTTCTTCCTTATTTTCAGTCAAATCTGTTTTTTCTTCTGCCGTACTTTTTCTCAATTCGGTGTTGGCTATGTCTATTTCCAATTCCTGAGTGGCAATATCGAGCAGGTCTTCCAACTCATCATCTATGTTTTCTTCATTAAAATCATCAGCTTCTTCTATGCCGGCAGCCAGTTTTATTGATGATGTTTTGTAGGAATCTTGTTGGTTGAAACGCGTTTTAAGTGCTTCAAATTCAGCGCGTATTGAATCTACATCTATATTGTTTTGCTCCTTTGGTGCCGCTTTTTCTGGTTCTTCTACTTGGGGCAAAGGCGCTTCAATAGTGGATGATACATTTTCGGCAGAGGTCATTTTTCCCTTCAAAACCTGCACTTCGTCGTACAGGGTTATCAACTTATTTTCAAGCAGAGCCACTTCTATTGCGGGTATGTTGCCTTCGTTGGCAGCCAGCATTCTTGCAATTGATTGGTGCAAACCGGCCACCAGATTTTCCATTTTTCTTACAGTGTTCACTTTATCCATGTTTGTGCTGCTTTGTTTCAAAATTATTGTGTGCTTAATATAAGAAACTTTTAGTTATTCACTTTTAAGCTTGAAGTTACCGTTTGATGTAACTATTTTTCGCCGTTCATTATTATAGCTGATGTTTCTTGAACCCAGAATAGGAGATGAGTCGCGCGGATGGATTGAGGTAATTGCCGGCCCCATGTTTAGCGGAAAAACCGAAGAATTGTTGCGTCGCTTGCGCAGGGCAAAAATTGCCAATGTACGTATGGCTATTTTTAAGCCGCAAATTGATGTCAGGTACGGCCAAAACCGCATAGTGTCGCATGATGCGAATTACTTTCCCAGCCTTGAGGTGGGGCATGCTGCCGACATAAGAAAGCATACAAAAAATGCAGAATTGGTAGCCATTGACGAAACACAGTTTTTTGACAACGAAATAATAGAGGTATGTGAAGAATTGGCGCTAAAAGGGGTTCGGGTAATTTGTACCGGACTCGATATGGACTACCTGGGCAAACCCTTTGGCCCCATGCCTGAGGTTTTGGCCATAGCCAACTACATAACTAAAATTCACGCCATTTGTGTGCAATGCGGATATCCGGCCACGCATTCATTTAGAAAACTAAAAAACAAGGAGCGGGTCATGTTGGGCGAATTGGAGTCGTACGAGGCTCGTTGCCGAAAATGTTTTGCCGAGGGAATGGCCGCGCAGGAGAAGTTTACTTAGTAAGTTTTTTGAGAAAAGTTTGGGCAAACACTTTGATCATTTGGTTGACGTAGTACAAGATAAACAATCCAAAAATGCCTAAAACTACCGCGCCAATAAGGCTAGAGGCGGGAGTTTTGCCGGCCATGTAGGCGGTTATAATGGTTTTGGCAAAATACAAGGCGCCGCCGCCCATGGCAAACAAGCCCACAATTCCCAACAAAAGCGCTACCTGGTGGTAAACGAAATCAAGCCCCTTAAGTTCTTGTTTTTCAAATTGTTTGTATCGCATATTGGCGTAGTGGTCTGCGCGTTCTGCGGCTCGGTATTCCCATTCGTCAAAACCCGCATCGTAGTTGAAGCTGCTTTGGTTTGCCCCGCTTTCGCCTGCCATGGCATTTTGATGTATTTCGTCGTAAAGCCTTTTCTTGAAAGGATCTGACAATACTTCGTAGGCCATATACACCTTCTTGAATTTTTCAGGCGCGTCTTGATGGTCGTTTACGTCGGGATGGTATTTTTTTGCCATCTTTCTGAAAGCCACCTTTATGTCGCGCTCCGATGCCGTGGTATCAATATTCAATATGTCGTAGTAGTCAACCAAGGTTACAAAAACTCAAAAATAACGCAATTACTCCTTTATAGAATTCACGCTTTTAATACCTTAATATAAAGTGTTCTTTTTGCTGATAACTTCTTTTGTAGCACAAGCCAAACTGGTACAAATCTATGGTGATAAGCGACTGATAGTCAGCTTGTATTTGTGTCCATGCCTGTTGCATTTGCGGCGACCAATGGATGTCGTCAAGCACTATGAGTCCGTTTTCAGACAGCAAGGGCCAGAGCTTGGCAAAATACCTGGTCGTTGCTTCAAAACTGTGGTTGCCATCTATAAAAACAAAGTCCACGTCTTGCGAAAAATTGTCCAGAAAGCTGTCAAAATCGCTGTTGATAAAGCGGGCCCTTTCAATAGGTAGGTTTAGTTGCGCATACATATTGGCACGCTTGGCGAAAGTGGCGGGGCAGCCTTCCACACTTTGCAATTGGGCATGTGGGTAGCCATGCAGTAAATAAAGCGATGAAACTCCGAGACAAGTACCCAGTTCCAAGATTTGCGCAGGCTGGTGGTATGCCACGAGCGATTGCAGCAATTTGCCATACTTGGCTCTGATTGATGAGCTTTTAGCCAGTCGATTGGTTTGTACCAAACCTGAGTGGCCGGTACCCAAATCCGTTTTGTCCAGAAAATTTTTTTCGCGAAGTAAGGCGCGGCGGTAAGCAACCGTCAAATCCTTGGTTGTCTTTGCTTTGCTCAATACATTTTTGGCCAATTCATACACAAACGGGCTGTGAGTGCTGGTGCCAAACCGTGCATTTACTTGGTATTTCAGGTATTCCTTAGTAGCAAAAAACTGCTTCAATTGGGCTTAGTTTCTCAGCATGTCAAGCGATTGGCGCAACATTTTTTCTTTTTCGCGCAACTCGCTTATTTCTGCTTTTATGCCGTCTATTTGTTTTTTTATGGGTGCTATTAGTTTGTCGGCACCTTTTGAATTGGCAAAAAACTGAATGTTGGTTTCAAGGGTCACCAATTCTGCACCTTGTTTTTGTATGCGTTTGCGCAATTGCTGCATTTCCTGATCCAGGTTTTTGGTGGCATTTTCGCCGCGAATCAACTCTTCAATTTTCAATTTGAAATCGGTGAGGTGGGGCGCCACATCTTCCATTTTCACGGTTTGTGCCAATACCTTTTTTACAGCATCGCGGTACCTTTTGTCTATATCTTTTTTCTTTGAGAAAGGTACAAAACCCACCTTGTTCCAAGCAGCTTCAAGGGGTTTCAAATCATCGGTATTGGGATCTTCCTGTGCGGCAAGCTCTTCTATTTGCTCACATATTTTGGCTTTTTCGGCAAGGTTTGCTTCCTGCTCATCGCTTTTAGCGCGGTCGCCTTCTTTTAGCCTGTCAAAAAACACGTTGCACACCTGCCTGAATTTGTTCCAAAGCTCATCGCTTTGTTTGCGTGGCACTTGACCCAGCGTTTTCCAGTATTTCTGAAGTTTTATCACTTCGTTGCGGTGTTCTTTCAGGTCGCCGCCTTCTTCAAGCAGTTTTTCAACTTTGGCAATGGCGTCAAGACGCAATTGCAGGTTGGCCATTTTTTCGCGTTTTTGCTCTTTGAAAAAAGTGTTTTTCAGTTTGTTAAACACCTTTACCGCGTCGGTAAACTCCTTGCGAATTTGTTGGTTATCAGCTTTGGGTACAGCGCCAATTTTCTTCCACTCCTCAATTAGGTCGCCCAGGGCTTTGTTGCGCTTTGACCAAGTCAGGTTGTTTTCGTCGTCGGTGAGAAACAGTACTTTTTCTATTACTGCTTTTTTCTTTTCCAGGTTTTCACGGCGTTGCACATCCACCACTTCTATGAGTTGGCGTCTTTTTTCCGAAATTTTATCCACCGTAGCGCGGTAGGCTTCCATTACTTCGTCAAGATTTTCGCGGGGCACGGGGCCGGTATCGCGCCAAGCTTCTTGCAAGCTTCTGAAATGGCGCATGAGCTCGCGCAGGTTTTCTTCGTTCTGCGCCAACTGTTCAAGGTTGCCAATAATTTCTTGCTTGGTTTCAAGATTTTTCTTGCGGTCGTAGTCAAGAAATTCTTTTATCAAAGAGCGCTGATCAAAAAAGCGGTCGTTTAGGTGGCGGTAGTTTCTGTTAAGGTTATTTAGCTCGGCAGCAGGTACTTGGCCTATGTTTCGCCATTGCTCTTGCAGGGCCTTCAGTTTGTCAAATGCATCATTTGCCACTGCGTTTTCTGCCAGTTCTTTCAGTTCTTCAAGAAGCTGAAGTTTTTTGGCAAGGTTTTGCTCGCGTTCCACCACAATGGCTTCTTTCAGGGCTTTTTTCTTCATGCTGAAAGTGCGCATGAGATCGCGCCATTGCCTGTCGATAAACTGCAATTGGTATTGAAAATCCACCTCTGCATTTCCTTCAATAGCCAAAAATGAATCAAGTGCCGCTTTCTTTTCCTCTTCAATTATTTCGTTGAAGCGGTTGCGTGCCTGGTTTACAACCTTGGCATGCTTAAGAATTTTGTCGGCTTTAAGCACTGAGTCGAGAAAAGCGACCATTTCTTGTTTCGACAATTCAGAAACATCAATTTCCTCTTCGTCTTCTTCGTGGTGGTCATCTTCATGCTGTTCGTCATCGCTGTTTTGGTCATCGTCATGATCAAAATCTTCAGCACTCTCCTCAGTGTGCTCGTTTGAAAGTTCTTCTTTTTCAGTGTCTTGTGGCTCGTTTTGAGCTGACTCAGACGCTTTTATACTTTCATTTTGGTCTTCCGCGCCAAGCGGAGTGTTTTCGTTCATTTCAGCCATTGCTGTTGTGGTAATTCAATATGGGGCGAAATTAAAAATTAATTGCTGTGTAAAACACAATATGCTCATTGCCATTGATTCAAATTTGAAATAAAGCGTTGCAGCCCTTCTCCAATTTGAAATGATTATTTGGTATTAAATGAGACATTTGCGGCACAAAACCTATTGCCATGAAAGTAATTGAATGTCCGCGCGATGCCATGCAGGGAATTCACGAGTTTATTCCTACCGAGCTTAAAGCGCGCTATATCAATACCTTAATAAAGGTGGGCTTTGACACCATTGACTTCGGCAGTTTTGTTTCGCCAAAGGCCATACCGCAACTTAAAGACACGGCTGCCGTGCTAAACAAGCTGGAGCTAAACGATACAAAACTCTTGGCAATAGTGGCCAATGAACGCGGTGCTCAAGACGCATCAAACTTTGAAGAAATTGAATACCTGGGCTATCCTTTTTCCATTTCCGAAACCTTTCAGAAGCGCAATACCAACCGCGGTATTGATGCGGCATGGAACGATGTGCAGAAAATTCAAAATACTTGCCTGACCCACAAAAAGCAGTTGGTGGTGTATTTTTCAATGGGTTTTGGCAATCCATACAATGATGAATGGAATGTGGGCATAGTGGAAAAATGGGCCGAGAAATTCAACGAAATCGGTGTTAAGATTATCAGCCTGGCTGATACAGTGGGGGCCGCACAGCCTGATGATATTGCCTATTTGTTTACCGAACTGAGCGCCAAATACCCGCAGATTGAATTTGGAGCACATTTTCATTCCAGACCACTCAAGTGGAAGGAAAAAATAGATGCAGCCTATCAAAGTGGTTGCCGCAGGTTTGATTCTACTATAAAAGGTATAGGCGGCTGTCCATTTGCCAAAGATGAATTGGTGGGCAACATTGCTACCGAAAATTTGCTGATGTACCTGAACAACCACGACCAACCTACAGGTATCAATGCCGAGGCCTTTGGCGAAGCGGTATTAATTTCTACCAAAGTATTTTCGTACCTGTAATTGCACAATATGAGTTCATTGGCCAATAAAATCCTGCTCGCACTGGTACTTGCCTTGCTGTTTTTTCTGGCGTGGTTTTTTAGCGATATATTGGCTTATGTTCTTATTTCGGCGGTTATTTGGTTTATCCTTACCCCGGTTGTCAATTTTTTAGACTACACATCTGTAAAGGGAAAAAGTTTGCCGCGTTGGTTGGCAACTATTTTGTCTATGCTGCTTTTTGCAGGGCTTATTACCGCCTTGGGCATGTATTTTATTCCGCGCGCCGTAGATCAGGCTTCAGTACTTACCGATTTGGATGTGAGTGAGTTGCGTACAAGATTTGCCAAACAACTCAACCGGTTTGAAGACATTTTGGTGAAATACAACATCAGCAAAAATCCTGAAGCGGATATTGAAGATTACATAAAAACCAAGGTCGTTTCATTCTTTGGACAAGTGGGCGATGTGTTTGGCTATGTTTTCAGCATGACAGGCAATTTTATCGTCGGCTTGTTCGCGGTGTTTTTTATCACCTTCTTCTTTCTCAAGGATGAATCGCTGGTAAAGCGCATCATACAGGGGGCCACACCTGAGCGGCACGAGCAAAAGATTTCGAGGGTATTGACCAATGCCAAACGTTTGTTGTCGCGCTATTTTATAGGACTTATGATACAAGTGAGCATCATAAGCACATTGGTTACCCTGGGGCTCACTTTTTTGGGAATTGAAAACGCCTTGCTCATCGGACTTTTTGCCGGAATCATTAACGTAATACCTTACATAGGTCCGATTATAGGCACTTCATTCGGGCTGTTCGTGGTGTTTACCGCACAGCTTCAGGGCGGGGTAGATGTTTCAATGGGCAGTACATTACTCAAAGTACTTATTGTTTTTTTGGTAGTGCAAACGCTGGATAATATTGTTTTTCAGCCCATTATATTTTCCAATAGCGTGAACGCACATCCACTGGAAATATTTCTAATCATATTTATAGCGGGAAAAGTGGGCGGTATTGTAGGTATGATTTGCGCCATACCGGCATATACGCTGTTCCGCATTATTGCCAAAGAGTTTCTTACGCAATTTAAAATTGTACAAAATCTAACAAAAAATATATAATAGATGGGATTAAAAGCCGGTATTGTAGGCTTACCAAACGTTGGTAAAAGTACTTTATTCAACTCATTATCAAGCGCCAAGGCACAAAGCGCCAACTATCCATTTTGTACTATTGAGCCCAATTTGGGGGTAATAACCGTGCCCGACCCTCGACTGAACAAATTGGCCGAGCTTGTAAAACCGCAAAACATTGTGCCCAATACCATTGAAATTGTAGATATAGCCGGGCTGGTGAAAGGTGCAAGCAAAGGCGAAGGTTTGGGCAATCAGTTTTTGGCCAATATTCGCGATACCAATGCCATACTACATGTTGTACGCTGTTTTGAAGATGACAATATAACCCACGTTGACGGCAGTGTAAACCCCGTGCGAGATAAGGAAGTAATAGATTATGAGCTGCAATTGAAAGACCTTGATTCAGTATTGGCAAGAATAGCCAAAGTGGAAAAAAAGGCCAAAAGTGGCGATAAGGAAGCGCAAAAGGAAAATGACCTGTTGCAGAAACTGAAAGAAGTTTTGGGGCAGGGCAAGGCTGCGAGGACCGTAGAGTTGAAAAATGAAGATGAGGAATGGATGTTGAAATCGTTTCAGTTGCTCACTACCAAACCCGTTTTGTACATAGCCAATGTAGATGAAGAACACATAAACAGCGGCAACGATTTTGTGAAGCAATTGCAAGAAGCGATAAAAGATGAAAACGCAGAAATATTGATGGTTTGTGCCAAAATTGAATCAGAAATTATAGAGATTGAAGATCCTGCTGAGCGCACTGATTATTTGCAGATGTACGGACTTGAAGAACCGGGAGTAAACAAAATTATCCGCGGCGCGTATGATTTGCTCGACCTGCAAACCTATTTTACAGCGGGTGTGAAAGAAGTGAGGGCATGGCCCATTACAAAAGGTATGAAAGCCCCGCAAGCCGCCGGAGTGATTCATACCGATTTTGAAAAGGGATTCATTAGAGCAGAGGTTATAAGCTACAACGACTACACCACTCTTGGCTCTGAACAAGCTGCCAAAGAAGCCGGCAAAATGCGCGTTGAAGGAAAAGAATACGTGGTAAATGACGGCGATGTGATGCATTTCAGATTCAACGTATAGCAAACAATTTGATGATAAAAAAGCAAAAGGGGCCAATATTGGCCCCTTTTGCTTTATTGTTGTAATAATTTCTTTTTAAATTTTTGATGCCAATTTAAGCGCATTATCGGCATTTACTACACCACCTGTTGCGCATAGCTTTTTAAATCTTTTGCGGCCTTTCTTCTCGTCTTCGGTAGGAACTTTCACCCTTTTTCTACCGTAATAAGTTACCGAATTCAAGAGCACATCGCGCAATTGAGCAGCTGTTAGGTTGGGATAATAGGACCAAACAAGTGCCGCAACACCTGCCGTAACCGGGCTGGCAAAGCTTGTACCATCAAGTTCGGCATATTTGTTATCGGGTATGCAACCAATTACATTCACACCGGGCGCAAATACATCAACCGTCACCACGCCGTAGTTTGAGAAGCTGCCACACAAATCCTTTTTATGTTCGCGTGAGTTGGCGCCCACTTCTATCCAGTTAGCTATCACGTTGCCATCCACTGTGCTGTCGTTTGGATAACTAGGGATTTCATCATTGTTTTTACCATCATTTCCTGCTGCATGCACCAATAGCACGTTGTGTTCGGCGGCATATTGCATGGCTTCATCAACCCAGGCTTTTTGAGTTGTAAATTCTTTGCCAAAGCTCATATTGATGATATTGGCACCATTGTCAACCGCATATCGTATGGCAAGGGCAATGTCCTTGTCATATTCATCGCCATCGGGCACCGCGCGTATCGGCATTATGAGCACATTGGTGGCTATACCGTTTATTCCCAAGTCATTGTTGCGGTTTGCGGCAATCATACTCGCCACAAATGTGCCGTGCATAGCATCAGGTCCCGTCACATCGTTGTTGCCGTAGTCACGGTCGTTTATATCGTTCACATCGTCGCCAATCAGGCTTCTTCCGTTGTAGTTCGTATTCAGATTGTAGTCCTGTTCGTTGGTGAGGTCTTCCAGGTATTCTTTGTAAATTTTGTTGAGTCCGGCGGTCATAAATGCCGAAACCAAGTTCTTTGCCCGCACCAATTCTGTGGTTGTGGCATTGAATTTTTCAAGTTTTTCCAGCGAGAGCTTTTCTTCATGCATGGCCTTTTTCAGCACATCTTCGTTGGTTGTGTACAGGTTGTAGTAAAATTCAATTTGTTTTTTGGCAATTGTATTTTCTGAAACCTTGGCGGCATATTGTTCAGCAGCGCGTTGGTATATGTGGTACATCTTCTTGTCTTCCGGGCGAATATCTACCAACCTTTTGTTTTTGAATTTCATGCCATAGTCGCGCATGATGCGTGTGAGTTCAAGCGACTCGTATTGCAGGTTTTCACCGTCCTTATTGCCTAAAAAGTTCCAGCCATACACATCGTCTATATAGCCATTGTTGTCGTCGTCAATACCGTTGTCGGGTATTTCGTCTTCGTTAATCCATATTTTACCCTGCAAATCTTCGTGTTCAATATCCACACCGCTGTCAATTACGGCTACTACGATGGTTTTGGCTTCAGTATTCAGGCTTTGCAGGTATTCATAAGCTTTTTCGGTAGCCACACCCGGTACTTTGGTATTGTCAGGTGCTTCATTTTGCCAGTTCAATTGCAGTTCAGAAAGCGAATCCACCGTTGATTTTCCGTTGATCTGGGCCATGCTTTGGACAGCGCCATAGCAAAGCGCCATAGACATCCATAATTTTTTGTTCCTCATCAATTAAATTTTAAAATTCAAAAATGGGGAAAAAAAGCCAAATTGATGTTTTACAGTCTGAAATGATGAAGTTTGCAAATTCTTAAAAGCAAATTTCAATGGTGTTGGTGGAAGCCATAGTTTCGGCAACTGATATTGACACCAGTATAAAAATATGAAACCCAAGATTGGTAAATATTACTTTGTGATTTCAGTGGTTTTTCTTGTTTTCGTCTATGGCGTTTTTGTCGGGCGTACCAAGATGTTTCCGTTTAAACTTTTTGAGCAAGCAAAAGATGGCTTTGACTATGTAGTGGAAAGGTTGAAAAAAAGGGCCGCAATCATAGAAAACAAAGACAATAAATTCTTGAACGCCCCGGTTTATATTGGCGATACTTTGAAGAGATATGTGCTTATAAGTGGGATAGACAGTAGTGGCAGCGTCTATGTTAAACTTATTAATGAAAGTAACAGAACCATTAAAAAGTGGGATATTGACATAAATTACTTTGCTGATTTGTTAAAAGATGGACAAGATTGGAAAGGTGAATTTAGTCTAAAGAAACAATTGATTCATGGAATTAGTATTTTAGATAATGGTGATCTTGTTTTTAACATAGAGAAAAGTGGCATGATTAGATTGAATAGAGAAAGCGAAGTTGTATGGAGCTTACCCATAAAGTCGCATCATTCAATCTACATTGATAATGATGGGTTTATATGGGCTTGTGGGTTGCATTATACTGGTCTTGAATATCCTTCGTCAACCAATAGAATGCTTGACCAAAGTATTCTTAAAATTTCACAGGAAGGTAAGATTGTTAATTATTGGTCATTGACAAAAATTTTAGAAGATTCGGGCTTATCGGGAATGGCTTTCCCATTGGGTAGTGAGCGTGTATTTAATAGGTACCACATTAATGATGTAGAACCATTTGAAGGTAATGACTCTGGTTTTTTTGAAAAGGGAGATATCATGGTTTCTATTCGCGATTTTAATACAATTATGATTTTTAATGCGCAAACTGGCTTGGTAAAGAAATTGGTTTCTTTCCATTTTAGCAGGCAACACGATCCCGACTTTATCGATGCTAATACCATTTCAGTTTTCGACAATCGCTATTTTGATACGAAAGGCGGAAATATGAGTAGTAGGATTGTAGAGATTAACGTGGTTAAAAATGAGTTGGATGTTTTTTTTATTGGTTCAAGTGAATTCCCTTTTTACTCCCGCACCATGGGCAAGCACACTTGGTTGCCCAATGGCCATTTGCTTGCAACTGATGCCGAAAGTGGAAAAGTATTTGAAATAGATGAAAATAAAAAAGTGGTGTGGGTGTACAATAATTTTATTGGAAAAAATAGAAAGGGCATGGTATTCGACGCAATACCTGTTTCAGATGAAATTGTGGAAATTTATAAAAATGATAAATAGATGTTGAAGGAAACGAGTATTTATAAGATCGTAATAATCTCAATTTTAATTACTGTGGCTACACCGTCCTTGGCCTACCTTGGTCCGGGTGGAAGCATTTCTACCATCGGCGCATTTGTAGCCCTGTCGCTTGCGGTAGTCGCAGCCATATTTGGTTTTGTCTGGTATCCGCTCAAGCGTATCATAAAAAGCAAAAAACAAAAAAAAGAAGAGTAGCTTAGTTGAGCTGGTTTTTAGCCATATTATTTGTAGTTCTTTTTTCGCTGATTCTCAGCAGGCTCAATTTGCTTGTTTTTAGTAAAAAAGCCTTTGAAGTTTCGAATAAGGTGTGGCAAACCATCAAAAGCAAAAAACTGAGCGATCTTGAAAAGGAAACTATCCTAAAACAAAATTCAAAAGTACTTTTTACTATATTTTTTAGATTAATTGCTGTTTTAATAGTTGCATTCAGTGGTGCGGCCCTTCTTGTACTTGGGATAGTTATGTTTACTCCGACAGTTAATTATGAAGATGTATTTTCCGTTGTCAATTCAGTCTCCTTCATTTTTGTCACTTTATCATTCTTTGGCTTGTGGTATGTGCTCACTCGCGTGCCTGAAAGCGGTTATTCTATCTGGTCTCGATGTATTCATAAATTGGCTTTCAATACCTTGATTGTACAATATTGGTTGGTAAAAATTGAAAACCTTTTTGTACCGCGTCAAGCTCCTGAAAAACCGGTTTTTATTACAGCTTTGCCGCGCGCCGGCACTACTATTCTGTTAGATATTTTGTACGAAACCGGTCGGTTTGTTTCGCAACAGTACAGCGATATGCCTTTTGTGTTATTGCCCCGCTTAAGCAGGTGGATTGGCAACAAAAACAAGGTGCTGACAGAACCCAAAGAGCGTTGGCACCGCGACGGAATATACATTACTCAAAATAGCCCTGAAGCGCTTGATGAAGTGATTTTTAAATTATTTTATTATAAAAATGCCTTGCCATACCAAAAGCTCCATCTTTTCACCGGATTCCCTAATAACAACCTATTTAAGAAATTCTACACAGCGCACATCAACAAGCTCATGGCATTGAAAACTACTTCTGATGACACAGTTAGATACCTTTCCAAAAACAATTCCAATATCTTGCGTACTGCTTTTCTCGAGAAATTATTTCCTGAATCCTGCATAATCATTATGTTTAGAGAACCATTGCAACATGCACTTTCGCTGCAAAAACAACACAAGCGATTTATGCAGTTGCAGCAAAAGAATCCGTTTACGCTGAGCTATATGAACGGTATTGGCCAGGATTTTTTTGGTAAGGGCTTGCAAAAACCGCCATTTTTTAAGGGCGATAATCTTCTTCAAGCTGCGGAAACTATTGAGTTTTGGCTGGAATTGTGGATTGATGTGTATAATAAAGTTTTGAAGCAAAAAAAAGAGTCGGCCACTTTTATTGCCTTTGAAAAATTGTGTAACCAACCGCAAAGGGTCTTGGCACTTCTTGCGGCTCAATTGCAAATTCCATCTGATAAACTTGTATTGGCTTCAGCAACGCTAAGGGTGCCTGAAAAACAAAATGTTGTGCTAAGCAACAAGGGTAAAGAGTTGCATACCCAAGCGACGCTTATTTATGAAAAACTCCTAAACCGAAGCCTGTAAACCTGAACCAAACAGGCACTTGGTGACCTAAGTCATATTCTTGGAGTAAATTTTTAGTAAATTTCGTGGAAGCATTTAAAAGTTGCTTTTATGAAAACGGTTCTTCACTCGGTTATTGCCATATCGTTACTTGGGATTGTTGCGAGTTTTTCGGCGTGCTCATCAAGTGGTTGTACCAATCCCTTGGCGGTGAACTATGATGAAAATGCATCGAAAGACGACGGAAGCTGCTCGTTTGAAAATGCCCTGATGCTGAAATTATCTTATTTGGTTGATAACGAGCCCTTGGTGCTCAATTCAAAAACTTATACCAATGCCGCCGGAAACAGCTACGTCATTGAGCGCTTGCATTTTTATCTTTCAGAAATCGAAGCGTTTTATGCCAATGGTCAGGTGGAGAAAATTGCCGACTACCATTATTTTGATATACTTGATAACGGCACCCAACAAATAAAACTAACAGATGTGGCCAAAGGCGAAATAGATTCGCTGCGATTTATATTTGGCTTGCGGGGCGCTCTCAACGAAAATTATGCCCTGCCCAACACCATGGTCAACATCAATATGCAATGGCCTACACCCATGGGTGGCGGCTATCATTATATGAAATTTGAAGGAAAATTTGCTGCAAACGACGCTACAGAGCATAGTTTCAATGTGCATTTGGGGCGTTTGGTTGACGATTCAGGAACCACCGATCCATCATTTCAGGTCACACTTCCCCTACAAAGCTTGTCAGTAAACGATTGGCCTGTAGGTATTGAAGTGGGCATGGATTTGAATCGTTGGTTCGATGGTGAACAAAATTATGATTTCAACAATTTTGGCGAAGGTATAATGGGCGACCACAAGGCACAGAAATTGCTGAAAGCCAATGGGAGAAATGATGTTTTTAAATTCATAAAGTCATGGGAAGATATCTTGGAATAATAGCCATTTTTAGTATAATATTCTGGAGCTCATGCGGACCTGATGGAAGTAATGTGCTCGACAATGTGGACTATAACCCGCATTATGTTTCGCTCACAATAAACCATCCTGCTTTTCCTGAAGTGCCTGTAAATGAAGATAATCCACTCACCGAAGAAGGTATTGCACTTGGCAGGCAATTGTACTACGATCCGCTCATGCATCCAACCGGTTTGCACGCTTGCGCCACTTGCCACCAACAGGAGCATTCTTTTTCGTCAGACCCTACGGTTATGCCGCATGTAAACCTAGCTTTCGATCAGGTTTATTTGTGGAAAGGTGATGTTTCTGGGCAATTGGAAGATATAATGAAATTTGAAGTGGAGGAGTTTTTTGCTACTGATGTGGCTCGTCTGCAAGCTACCGATTACTACCCGCGCATGTTCAAACAAGCCTTTGGCATTGAAAAAATTGAAACCAAATACGTGGCCTATGCACTGGCTCAGTTTGTGAAAACCCTCAATTCTTATAATTCAAAATACGACCAATACCTGCGTAAGGAAACCAAGTTGAGTCTGGAAGAAAGAAGGGGAGAGATCATATTCTTTTCAGAAATAGGCGATTGCTTTCACTGCCACGGAGCACCATTGTTTAAAGACAATTTGATGCACAACAATGGCCTTGACGATAACTACCCCAACGAGGTGGACAAAGGACATTACTTGCTGAGCGGCAGGCTTGAGGATATGGGGGTTTTTAAAACGCCAACTCTTAGAAATATAGCCCTTACCGCACCTTATATGCACGATGGCCGCTTTGCCACACTTGAAGATGTGGTGATGTTTTACAGCTATGGCGTACACAATGTATCCAACGTAGATCCGCTTATGAAACAAGCCCACCGTGGCGGCATAGCACTTGAGGAAAACGACATAGCGGCTTTAGTTGCTTTTCTTAATACCTTAACCGACAGCTCGTTCGTCCAAAATCCAGAGTTCGGGCGGCCGGTTAGGTAGTCATAGTCTTTTTAATTTTTTTTGAACCAAAAAACGGAATCATTGTCAATGCAGTGATTCCGTTTTTCTTTTTATATTAAGTTTTGTTTCATTTGAAATAATTGCACATGAAACTATTACATTTGCCACCGTTTTGAGCAAAGAATATCAACCACGCAGATTTTTGGGCTATTTAATGACCCATGCATTAAAGGCAACAAGCGCTCGTTTGGTGCACAATTTCAAC
Source organism: bacterium (assembly GCA_016124515.1). Lineage (GTDB taxonomy): Bacteria > Bacteroidota > Bacteroidia > CAILMK01 > JACPUW01 > JACPUW01. Next base: position 16,264 of record WGNN01000044.1, on the reverse strand, counting down.
GAAGCCGGTTTTCCAATTAGTCGCCAACAATGGCTTATTCTGGCAAAAACCTACCATTTTCCAAACGAATGTTTGTTGCAAAGCACCTTGGTTGATATGATGATGGGCGACAAAACCGGTGTAACGCGGGCGGTGGACGACTTGGTGAAAAGCGGATGGCTGAGTCGGGATATTGATGAAAACGACCGCCGAAACCGCGTGCTGCGCCTTACCACCTTTGCCGAAAATGCCATGCCCCAACTAATGCAATGTGTTCAAAAATCTATTGCTGAGATAACACAGGGAATTGCGCCAGCCGAATTGGAAACAGCAAAAAAAGTATTGGAAAAAATAATTGAAAACGGGAACCAACTAAACCTTTAAAACACACAATGAAAACACGTCAACTCATTATTCTTGCAGGAATTGTCATTTTTGTCGGTGGTTGTTTTGGCCAGCGCTATTTGTCAAGTCTTAAGGAAAACTCAGACCGAAAACCACCCGTGCCCGCCATACGTTCGGTGGAGTTTGATGCGGTGCAAAACAGCACCATCAGGGCGCAAATTCCTGTCACCGGAAAATTGGTTTCAAAGGAAAAGATTGAAATTTTTGCCGAAGTAAGTGGCAATTTGCTCAACAGTGCTTCGGCGTTTAAAGAAGGCAACCATTTCAGCAGAGGCCAACTGCTCATTGCCATCGACAATAGCGAACTCCTGCTGTCCATTCAATCGCAAAAAAGTACTTTTTTAAGTCTGCTAACCCGCATTTTGCCTGACCTTAAATTGGATTACCCGCAGGTATTTGAGGCTTGGAAAAGCTACACCGACAATTTCAGTGTCAAAAAATCCATTGCCGATTTGCCCGAAGAAAAAGGCAGCGAAAAATATTTCTTGTCAACGCAAGGGGTTTACAACCAGTTTTTTGCCATTAAAAGTCAGGAAGCGCGATTGGCCAAATTTTCTATTTACGCTCCGTTTAATGGTACTGTTAGCCAGGCGCTTATAAAGCCAGGAACCCTTGTTCGCGCCGGACAAAAACTGGGCGAATTCATCAATACGAGTGCCTACGAAATGGAAGTAAGTATTGATGTAATTTATTTAAGTCAGGTGAAAGTTGGCTCCGATGTGGAGCTCAAATCAAGCCAACTGGAAGGAAACTACAGCGGCAAGGTGGTGCGCATAAGCGATGCCATTGATGCTTCAACCCAATCGGCCAAAGTAATAGTGGAAGTTTCAAACCCACAACTAAAGGAAGGCATGTACCTGACCGGTGCCATTCTCACCGAGCCGTTCAACGAGGTATTTGCCTTAAACAAGAACCAAATAAACGATAAAGGCGAAGTCTTTTTAATTGAAGAAGGACAGCTTAAATCAAAATTGATAACACCGGTTTTTGTGGGCGAAAACAAAGTAATAACCAACGAATTGAATAATGGAGATAAGGTGTTGCGAACCATATATGCCGGTGCTTTCAACGGCGCGCGGGTGCAAATAGAAGGCGAGAGCGAATCGGCAGGCAACAACCCATCTCAAGAACCAAAACAGTAGCATTACGGCATGAAATCAATAATTTCTTACTTTATAAAGTATCCCGTATTGGGCAACGTTATGTTGTTCCTTACGTTGCTTTTCGGCTTTTTTGGTATGACGAGTTTGCGATCAACCTTGTTTCCCGAAGCAGAAAGTAAAATCATAAACATACAAATTACCTACCCCGGTGCCTCACCGCAGGAGGTGGAAGAAGGCATTATTTTAAAAATTGAAGACAACCTGAAAGGCCTCACGGGAATTGAACGGGTTTCTTCAGTTTCAAACGAAAATGCCGGTACCGTTACGGTAGAAGTATTAAAGGAATTCAAAACCCAGGATGTGCTTACCGATGTGAAAAACGCGGTTGACAAAATCGCTTCCTTTCCGCCCGAAATGGAGCCGCCTGTGGTGTTTATAGCCGAACGACTTAACTTTTCCTTGAGTTTTGCCCTGAGTGGCGATGTGGATTTGAAAACCCTCAAACAAAAAGCACAACAGGTTGAAGCAGAGTTGAGAGCCGTAAACGACCTGAAAAAAACGCCTGCCTTTGAAGGTATTTTTGACTTTCTCAAGCGCATTGGCCTGTGGAAAGACCGCAGTGCCGGTCACGGCATATCAAAGGTTGAAATATCGGGCTATCCCGACGAAGAAATTGAGGTGAGTTTTGATGAAGACAACCTGCGCGCCTACAACCTGACCTTTACCGATGTAGCCGCTGCCATTCGCAAAGCCAATGTGGATGTAACCGGTGGAACCATAAAGGGTAAAAACGAGGAGCTGTTGGTGAGGGGCCGTGGCAAGCATTACTATGCCGACGATTTGAAAGACATTGTGGTAAAATCAAATCCGGATGGAACCCTGGTGAAGCTGTACCAAGTAGCCAATGTGGTTGACAAATGGAGCGATTCGCCCAACCGCAACTGGTACAACGGCAAAACTGCGGTGGTGGTTACCGTGCAAAACACCATTGAAGAAGATATTATTTCTATAAACAACTACCTGTACCAATATATAGACGACTTCAACCAACGCCACACCGACATACAAGCCGAAATTGTGCGCGATGGCTCCACAAGTTTGCGGCAGCGCATCACGCTACTTACCGAAAATGGTATTCTTGGAGCCATTTTGGTAGTTATTGTTTTGGCGCTGTTTCTTGACCAACGACTGGCATTTTGGGTGGCGCTGGGTATTCCCGTTTCATTTGCGGGCATGTTTATCCTGGCTGGCTTTTATGGTCTCAGTATCAATGTAATATCTTTATTTGGAATGATACTGGTGGTGGGTATTTTGGTTGACGATGGAATAGTAATAAGTGAGAATATTTACCAACGCTACGAAGAAGGGATGAAACCATTAAATGCCGCCATTACAGGAACTTTAGAAGTATTTCCGGCGGTGGTTTCAGCTGTGCTTACCACGGTGGTGGCTTTTGGTGCTTTCTTCTTTATGGATGGCCGCCTGGGCGAGTTTGCGCCAAATATGGCCTTTGTGGTAATGGCCACTTTGCTCTTTTCATTAATTGAAGGTGCGCTCATATTGCCGGCTCACGTGGCACACTCAAAAGCCCTGCGCCGCGACTTGAAGCAGAGCAAATTTTCGGTCTTTATGAACAACTTGCTCACCGGATTCAGAGACAAATATTTTGAGCCCGTTTTCAAGTTCTTTCTCGACAACTGGATTTTTACCATACTCACAGGTTTCGCTATTTTGTTTCTTACCTTCGGTTCCATTGGCGGGGGAATTGTTAAAACCACTTTCTTCCCCAATATAGAACGAAACGATTTTGACGTGGTATTGAAAATGCCTTCGGGCACCCGCGAGCACATTACCCAAGGTTGGCTTCAGCACATTGAAAAAGCGGTGTGGGAAGTGAATGAAGATATCAAAAAAGAGCGCGGAGATACGGTTTCAGAAATCAATAGCGTGCAAATAACCCTTGGCCCCACAAGCAACCAAGGCACCGTGGGGGTAAACCTTATTGACGGCGAAGCGCGAACGGAAATCAGTTTCAACATAGCCAACCGTGTACGCGAAAAAACAGGGGTGGTTTACGGTGCAGAATCGGTGAGTTTTGGTGTGGCTGCGGCTTTTGGAAAGGCTGTTTCAGTGGCACTCAAAGGTTTTGACTTGAAAGTGCTGGAGCAGGCAAAAACCGAGTTGTTTGATTCATTGCAAAGCATGGCGGTGCTCAAAGACGTAACCCTTAGCGACCAACCCGGCTTGCGCGAAGTGAACCTTACCCTGAACCAACAAGCAAAAGTGCTTGGCTTGCAATTGCAGGATGTGCTTGGGCAGGTGAGGGCCGGCTTTTTTGGTGCCGAAGTGCAACGTTTGCAACGCGGTGAAGACGAAGTGAAAGTGTGGGTGCGCTACAAGGAAAGCGACCGTTCAAGTATTGACAAAATGCTGGATATGCGCATCAATGTGCCCGGCGGACAAAAAATACCCCTACGAGAACTGGCCGATTTTGATATAAAAAGAGGCGTGGTGGGTATAAACCACCTTGATGGAATGCGCGAGATAAGAATAGAAGCCGACGTAGCCGATATAAAGGCATCTACTTCTGATATCAATGCCGAGATTGAAAATGAATTGTTGCCTTCTATTTTGGCAAAATATCCGGGAATACAATACTCATTTGAAGGGCAAAGCCGACAAAATGCCAAGGTGCAAAACAGTATGCAAAAGGTAATGCCCATAGTGCTCATTATCATGTTTGCCATCATTGTGTTCACTTTCCGCTCTTTTTCGCAATCCATTGCCGTGTATCTCACCATTCCTTTTGGACTCATTGGCGTGGCCTGGGGACACTGGATACACGACGCACCCATCTCAATGCTCAGCGGATTTGGAATTATTGCCCTTATTGGCGTTATGGTGAACGATAGTTTGGTCTTTGTGACGGTGGTAAACTCAAACCTTCAAAAAAATATGAGCTTTTACGATGCCGTGTACAATTCAGGTGTCACCCGTTTCAGGCCCATTATGCTCACTTCGGTCACCACCATTGTAGGTTTGGGTCCGCTTATTCTCAACAAGAGTTTCCAAGCGCAGTTTTTGGTGCCAATGGCTATTTCGGTGGCTTATGGTTTGTTGGTGGCCACTTTTACCACCCTGTTGCTCTTGCCTTCATTTTTAATGTTGTTCAATCGCATAAAAATGGGAATAAATTGGTTGTGGAATGGCGAAAAACCACAACCGCGCGATGTAGAAGCCGCTTACCGCGAAATGAAAAGTTTAGAAGAATTTGACGAACAGGAATAAATATTTGATGATGAAAAGGAGTTTCTTATTTATAGTTTTTCTTGGTGCATCAGTTGTTGTTTTGGCCCAAACCGAGTTGAGCCTTAACAAGGCCATTGAGTATGCACTTGACAACAACCTGAATGTGAAGGTTGCCGAAAACCTGGTTGAAATTGCAGAAAACAACGCTACCCGTGGCAATGCTGGTGGTTTACCCAGTGTCACTGCGGGAGCGGGTGCCAATGGTTCGCTCACCAATACCACCATGATTTTTGCCGGAAATGCGCAGCCACCGATAGAAAGAAATGGCGCACACACCCGAACTATTTCGGGCAACCTGTCCGCTTCATACACTTTGTTCAATGGTTTTTTGGCCACCAATACGTATAGTAAACTGGAGCTGCAAAACGAATTGGCCAATACACAGTCAAAATTGCAAATAGAAGGCATTTTGCTTTCGGTAATAAATGCTTACTTGAATACTTTGCAAATGCAGGGCAACCTGACTGCTGCCGAAAAATCGTTGCAAATTTCAATGCGTCGCCACGAAAGAGCCCAACTGCGCGTAGAGTTTGGTAGTGCCAACCGCATAGCCTTGCTCAATGCAAAAGTTGACTTGAAAAACGACTCAATTACGGTGATGACCCTTTCACAGAATTTGTCAAATGCCAAAAACAACTTGATTTACCTCATGGGCACCGACCCCGGCGATTTTGTATTGTCAGATGATTTTGAGATTGGCAGCTTTGAAAGCTACGAAGAAATACTTGATAAAGCCTTGGAACAAAACCTGAGCGTGTTGCAGGCACGTAAAAATATGGAAGTAAGCGAGGCAGACATGTCTATTTCAAAGGCGAGTTTGTATCCGAGTTTGAGCGTTTCTACAGGCTATTCCTATTCAAGAAACAGCAGCGATGCGAGTTTCATCATCAACAACAACTCCAACGGACTCAATGGCGCGGTAAACTTGAGCTACAACCTTTTTAACGGCGGCAAAAGTGCCATAGCCAGAGAAAACTCAACCGTGCTGTGGGAAAACAACCAACTGCGCTACGAAGACATTAAACGCAGTTTGCAAACGCAGATAAACAATGCCTACACCACCTACCAAAACAATTTGGCGGTTTATAATTTGAGAAAGTCATCGCTCAAAGCCAATCAACTAAACTTTGAACGAAGTGAAGAAATGTTTAAGAACGGACAGATAACCGGTACCGAGTTTAGAGAAGCGCAGCTAAACCTTACCAATGCAGAAGTTCAGCTGTATTTGGCGCGTATTTCGGTAAAATTATCGGAGTATGAACTCTTGCGTCTTAGTGGTCAGTTGGTTAACTAAAAAGTGCCTTTTGAGCCCCGGATTTGTGGGTTTAAATTGAAAATTAATTTGGTGGTAATCAAAAGTTAACAGCATCTTTGCATTACCAAATGTAACCTAACCAGCTAACTATCAGTACAATGCTTGACATTCTTGAAAGATTCAGTAAAAAATATGCTCATTTACAAAAGAAAGGTTTAAGAATAGATGGTCTTGCCGAAATTGATAGTGTCCGCAAGTACAAGGTGTTAAAAATCAGCAAGCCGTTTATTTTTGACAACCGCGAAATTCCCGACAAGTTTGAAGGCATCAAACTGCAAAAGCGAATCAGCGGCGATTTGCCCGAAGAGTTTAGAATAGATAAGGATAGATTTATTTGGGCTCCCGACCGATACGAAAAATTTGTGGACCGTTGTTCTGACGACATCCGCAAAAAATTGGGAAATGAAAGCCTTACCCGCGAAGAAATGCTTGATGCTGTTTGCGGCGGCGACTTTAAAGCACACGTGGTAAAAGTAACTCAGTGGGCCAAAGAAGGCAGAATACCACCATTAAACTAATAATTTTTTACGCAAAATAGACAAAGCCGGAAAGTGGATGTACATCACACCACTCTCCGGCTTTTTGTTTGGGCTTTAATCACGAGTATTTCTTTTGGCAAAGAGGCTTGTCAATCCAAGCGCCATCTTTTGGTTTTGCCTTTGGGCATGCCTATTAGTAAGCCTTTGTGCTCCATGTGATCGAGTATGTTGATAAACTCATCAGTAGAACAGTCGGGTTTTATAAGCAAGTTCAGCATTCCGGTGGTTATTGATCCCATAGGCGAGGTGCGCGTAAACTCAGCCATGGTGCGCAACACTTTTCTCTCAATGGTACTTTCTACTGTTATATTCATATTATCTGTTTTTTTTAACACATCTCAAAAGTAGGTGAAGGATTGATAATTAAAGATGAAAAGGTATTAATGTTCGGTGAATTAAATTTATTTTAAGACAAGTGTCAATTTTGGTTTTCCGCTCTGCGAAATCCATTGGTCTTTAAACATTTGGAGCTAATTCGATGAATTTTGGCGGGACGAAATGCCAGTGTTTAACTTGCTTTCTACAATAGATTAAAAATGGAGTTGAATGTTTTTAGCCTCGATTTTTATCGGTGGTTTTATCCAATGTCTCTTCAGCAAGACTTGGCTTACAAGCACCTGGCAAGCAAATTCAAATAGGAGAGGGTTTGTTCTCAACGACTTTTACAGCAGCAACTAATCGGCGAGTGGTGTATCGCCTCGTTTCCAACGCATGGTGCGCGTAGAAGGCATACCTTTTATGTAGCCCTTTTCTTCCATTTTGTTCAAAAACTGTTTGAATTCTTGGGAAGTTAGTTCTGGTTTCAGCAACAAGTATAACATTCCGGTGGTGATGGAACCTTTTGGGGCCGTTTTGGTGAAATCATCTATGGTTTTCAATACCCTCTTTTCAAGGGCATTTTGTCCATCCAAATTCATGTTCGTCATCGTTAAGTCAATCCAAAAATATAGGATATAATTGAATACACCTTTTAGATAGTTAAATTTATCGACAAAAAAAAATGAATAGTCGTTTTGTGCCACCTTTCAACCAATCGCAACTGCTTTATTGCGAAGTGTATTGAATATGTGTGTAAATACATTTTAATACCGACCCCAAACTTGAACCGCTTTCCTGCTCGCTATATTTTATCCTATAGATGTTAAATATAATGTCAAAGTGCTTTTTTACTTCTCTGTAGGCATCAAATAGCTTGGTGCCGGGATGGTAAATATGGGCGGGTTCAGAATTTAACCCATTAAGCTCCAGTATTTTAATATTTTGTCCCCGCAGCAAATCGTCTATGCTTTTCACCTTAATGTCAAACCTGCCATAGTCAAAACCTTCCATGCCCGCACAAATTGTATCAAATACACTTATTAGTTTTTCAGTTATTAGTGCTTGCCCATTTATAAAGGTGGTGCCGCGGCAATGGTTGCCAATGGGTTCTATGCAAAGCATTTCGCCTTTTGCAGGCACGGTTTCCAACAAAGTTTTATACTTGTTCAGCAGATAGTCTTTTCTATTGCAGGCGCGCTCATTTCGTTCTATCAAGTTTTTCAGGTTGTTTTTTCCGTCGCCTTCCACGTGCAGCAATTTTTTTTGTACCACCGAACTAATGGCACCGTGTCCGCTCAATGGACATTTATGGTACAAAACACCAAGTTCTATCGGGTACTCAATAAATTCCTGCAAAATAATATCGTAGTCTTTGCACCGCAGGTAGGTTTCTAGCATTTCAAAATTGGCTATTACTTCCACACCAAAACCGCGTTCGCCTTTATTGGGTTTGGCCACCATTGGGAATGTCATACCGACCTTTTCTATTATATGTTGCAGATCATCCATGGTAAAACGGCCATTTACAAGCGCTGAAACGGGCACATATTGCGGGTTGAAATGCTGAAGCACCTGGTATTTGTTGCTGCCGATGGCACCGCCCAAGGGCATTATGGGATTTAACTTGAAAAGAAAAGCCGGATTTTTTGCCTTGATGCCCAACCACAGCCAATACACTAAAAAGGGAGCATAAAATACATACACAGGCCAAAACTCAAAACGTATGAGTCGCGATAGACGGGTTTTAAATTGGAGCCAATGCATGTTGAGAGCGCTATTACATACACTTTGTTAAAAAGGTTCAATTTGTGCCAGTAGCCCTTTGCAAAACTTGAAACAGCAGTTTTGAGAATTCCTAATGCTTATCTTCTAAACGGTCAGGCATGTTCAATATGTCATCTAATGTTATGAGGTTTTAGTTTTGTCAATTGACTTGTTTGGGCAAAAGCGGAATTAAATAATATTGAGATGAAAAGACTGCCGTCCACTGCAACCCATAATTGGCTTCGTACATCTCATGTAGCGAAATCATTTACCATGAAACCAAAACGCATCGTCTTTTCAGCTACTACCATAGTCTTGCTCTGTCTTATTGCATTTTCATCCGTTTCATACCTTAGCAATCCGCCTTTGGGATATACCGGTGCACCCAGCGAAACCAATTGCACCTCGTGCCACACCGGCACTGCAATAACGAGTGGAACCGAATATAACAACCTGAAGCTCACCACCAATATGGCAAATGATGAGTACAAACCCGACTCTACTTATAAAATAACCATCAGCTATACCGAAAGTGGCCGCAGCAGATTTGGCTTTATGGCTACCACACTCAAAACCAGCGACAACACAAGGGTAGGTTCTTATACAGTAACCAGCTCAAGCACAACAGCCAAAGGCACCAAATCAGTAGCTTCAAATACCCGCGAATACATTTATCACAAATCGGGTGGTACCTCGGGCTCGGGCAAAATAAGCTGGACTTTTGACTGGACCGCACCCAATTCTGATCAGGGCGACATCAAATTCTATGTGGTATTGAATTCAACCAATAACAACAACAGTGAGTCGGGCGACAAAATCATTGTAAAGAACTTCAAGTTCAGCGCAAATTCAAACCTTCCGGTAGCCAAAATTACCATGAAAAGCACCACCGTTTGTACAGACGATACCGTGTATCTCGATGGAACGGCTTCGCGAAATTCAAAAACCTACAAATGGACCGTAAATGGCGCCACACTAAACAACCGCAAAGACTCGGTGGTAAAAGCAGTTTGGAGCTCGCCGGGCACTTACACCGTGGCACTTACCACTTCTGATGGCAGTACCAGCTCAAAAGAAGAAAAAATAAGCGTCAAGGTGTTGTCAAGTCCTATAAACACAGTAAGCATTACACCACGCGATACCGTTTGCAGTGGCGAAACCATAGATGTGGAGGCGCTGGGCGGCACCAAATGGACTTGGTCAAACGGGGCACATTCACAAAATATATCGGTTGATAAAACCGGCACTTATTGGGTAAAAGTGCAGGCGGGCAATGGCTGCGTGAGCAAAAGCAAAGATTTGCAGCTTACCGTACTGGATCCACCGCCACTTACCATTCAACTGCACGGCGATGCCACCATTTGCTCGTCAGACTCGGTGCATATTGAAGCAAGCAAGGGTTTGGTACAATATGAATTATATGATAAAAATATGTTGGTAACGAGTGCTTCAAAACGCCTGATTGCCGCCAAGCTTTTGCCGGGAACCTACCAAATAACCGCCGAGGGCAAAGATGCTTATGGATGCAAGGCGCTCACATCCAATATGATAAACCTAACGGTAGAAGCACAACAGCAAGCCCCGCAAGCCATGTGCGACAATGCCGGTGTCGATTCTGTATCAATAAGTTGGATTCCTGAGCAAAAACCATCTGACTATGAAGTGAGCATCGATTCGGGCAAAACCTGGACCCAACCCAACGGAAGCGATGGTTTTTCGCATGTGGTAAACAAACTTACCTACGGAACCATGGTTGATTTTTGGGTGCGGGCAAAAGCCGCGGCGCCGTGTTTTTATACCGCCACCTCAAAAAACCAATGCAAAACCAAAAATTGCTTTGAAGTGCCGCTTACCATAAACGAAGCAGCGGTTTGCTCCAACGACAGCTTTGCCGAGGTGCAATTGAGCGGACTCAGCCACATGCGTTATTCGGTTTCGTTCAACAAAGGCCCTTTTACTTCGGATACAAGTTATCAGTTCAATCCATCTACCTTCAAAAGCGGCGATTACGCGCTTCGCATCAACATTATAGATTCTTCGGCACTTTCCTGTCCGGCTTTTGATACCATAGGCAATTGGATTAAAGTGCGACCTGCGCCGGAACTTACAAGCTTAACCAACTGGCTCACCAAAAATGGTAAAAACAGAATTTGCGCAAGCGATACCAAGGAATTGCTTGCCAATACTGCTGATAACAACGGCACTTTTACATCCTGGGAGTGGAAAGGTCCCGGAGTAAAAAATAACAACGGATCTTTTGAATTTGTGGCTTCATTGGCCCAACCGGGTGTACACACACTTATTTACACCGCAAGCAACAGCAGTGGTTGTGCCGCGCAAAAAGTGGTGAAAGTTGCCGTTGACTCTATAATAAAGTTGTCATTTACCAAGGCAATAGACCAGCGTGTGGTGCACCTGAATGCACAAATTGAAGGTTGCAACAATTGGTTGTGGCAGTTTGGCAACGGCGATTCCTCGCACCAACGAAACCCATCATATTATTATAATAAAGACGGAACTTACCACATTACGCTGAAATCTGAAGACGAAGCCAATGTTTGCGAACAGGTTATTGCCAAAGACAGTGTATCGGTAGTTGGTGGTTCAGTAGAAGCTTTGCAAAACCAAGTGCAAGTGTATCCCGTACCGTTCAGTACTGAGTTATTTATCACATCAGATCAAGCTGCCGGGGCGGTTTCTGTGAGTATAAGCAACGCCTCGGGTGTGCCGGTGTACAACAATGCCGCTTACCATTTTGGTAATGCCGTATCGTTGGCGGCACTACCTAAAGGGGTTTACCTGCTTTCAATAAGCCACAACAACCGCGTGGAAAGAAGAATAATAATGAAATAATACAGACCAAACTCATTCATTATCAAGGTCTTTTGACTAAGTCAAAAGACCTTGTGTTTTTTATTTCAAAGGTCAAAATATCCATCGCCGACGATTCCAATTATGGAACCAACTGCTATATAGATACGATAATACTTTGCTCATGTACCAATTATCCTTTACTTTACTAAGGTAATTGAATTGCGGTGTGAATTTGGATACAAATTCAGCCGGTATATTACGAGTTTACCCACATATAAAAAGGTTGTGATGATTGTCAAGTTATTCAAGAAAACATGCATAGTAGCATTTGTAGTATTATCAGCTTCATTTAATTCAGATGACTACAAAATAGTAAAGATAGATGGATATTTTGTTTGGAAATTTATGCGCTATAAAGATGGTCCGTTTAAAGATTGGAAGCGCCAAGGGATATCCAGCGCTTTCATTACAAGTTCCAATTTACTTGAAGCCAAAGAATCAAATAATCCTTTATATCAATTTATGCCTCAGAAGGATACTTTTTTTGTACCTGACGTGTGTCATGATGTGGTATGTCATGATCTCTTCGATAGTCTGGATTGTAAATATCCAAGACTATTGGAAGAATTTTCAGTTAGACGCTGTGTCGAAAAACTGTCTCGGAATGTTTATTTTGACTACATTAAGGTTACAATGTCATGTTATGAACGAATGGCCACCTGCAATGAATTAAGGATTCCAGGGGATATAACACAATGTGGAAAGGACGATAGCGTCCATGTTTTTTTATTGAATGATGTTAAAGCCTGCGCGTGTTCAAACTAGCCACCAATTACCAAAATTAATGCTGCCGACAAAGTAGTTTCCGCTAATTTCAATCATGTGATGAGGCTTTATTTATTTCCATCCAAACCGATAATAAACCCACAAAAAAGCCCTTTCGCAATTGGGAAAGGGCTTTTATCAGTTGTTATAAAATGGTCTCTTGTGAACATCAATCTGCGCAACCTATACTAGCGCAGTTGTTTCGGTAAAAAAGTAGCAACTACATCACCATACCGCCATCAACCAACAAGGTTTGGCCGGTCATGTAGGTAGAAAGGTCAGAACCCAGGAACAGACAAGCGTTGGCTACATCTTCGGGTGTGCCACCGCGTTTCAGTGGAATCAGGTTTTTCCATTGTTCCAGCACTTTTTCGTCAAGAGCATGTGTCATTTCGGTTTCAATAAAGCCGGGGGCAATGGCGTTTACGCGTATGTTGCGCGAGCCCAATTCTTTGGCCATTGACTTGGTAAAACCAAAAATACCTGCTTTTGAGGCTGAATAGTTGGCTTGTCCGGCATTGCCATTAACACCAACCACCGAACTGATGTTGATGATGCTGCCACCGCGGGCTTTCATCATCGGGCGGGCTATGAATTTTGAAAGATTAAACACACTTTTCAGGTTGGTATTTATTACTTCATCCCACTGCTCTTCGGTCATGCGCATCAGCAGGTTGTCGCGGGTTATTCCTGCATTGTTTATCAATACGTCTATGTTGTCAAAGTCGGCGAGTACATCGTTTATCAATTTTTCTGCCGAGGCAAAATCAGCGGCGTTTGATTGGTACCCTTTGGCTTTTATACCGTTTTGGGCCAACTCTTCGGCCAGTTCGTTGGCCTTTTGTGCCGATGACAAATAGGTGAAAGCGACATTGGCTCCGTGACGGGCAAATACTTCGCAAATTCCTTTTCCTATTCCTCGCGATCCACCGGTTATAAGGGCGGTTTTTCCTTCTAATAGTTTCATGTTGTTTCTCTTATTATCACGACGAAAATAGACTATTTTTTTTTGTGCTGTGCAGCGGCTTCCGGCTAGTTAATAGGCGCTACTGTGGAATTTTTATTTTGCCTTTTAACACAAATTTTGCAAATATTTAGAAACACCACAACACATTTGCAGCCAACAAAACCATGCTTGCCATTCGCCTTTATAGGTTGCTCTTAGTTGGAGCAATTGTTTGCTGCTCAGGCCTTCAGGCGATGGCACAAACTACTGTTATCCCTTTTAGCAGGGCGGGCAACCTCATTATTGTATCAGGAAAAATTGGCAATGAAACCGGCAATTTTATACTCGATACCGGAGCGCCTTACCTGGTGCTCAACGAAACCTATTTCAATGGTGAAAGCGAAACAGCGCAAAGAGCAGGCGGAATAAACGGAAACACCGAAAGAAAAACCACCGTGGTTGATACCTTGGCCATTATGGGGCACCAATGGGTGGACGTAGAAGCCGATGTGGTGAGCTTGGCCGCAGTTGAAAACTCAAAAAATATCAAGATTTTGGGTCTGCTGGGCGTGGCGCTTTTTCAGGAATATGAATTGACCATCAACTACGCATTGAGCCAATTGTACTTATCAAAAATGGTAAAAGGTGTAGCTACCGACAGTTTGGCCCGTTTAAATACGGAATTGCTTTTTACCGAAAAGCTGCAAATACGAAACAACCACCTTTTTGTCACCATCAATATTGGCAACAAAAAACTGCTCACTTGTATTGACTCAGGTGCCGAAGCCTGTGTGTTGCACAACAAACAACCCGATGAAGTTTGGGAAAACCTGGAAATAAAAGGCCGCTTTGTAATGAGCGGTGTGGGTGGCAAAACCGAGGTGTTGCGGGCAAGTATAGCCAGTATGCAGCTGGGCGATGAGTCGATACGGAATGTGCAAGCGGTGGTAACCAACCTCGACAACCTGAGCGAAGCCTATGGTGCCAACCTCGATTGTATATTGGGATACACCATGTTGTCGGGATACGTGGTTACTTTTAATTTTGTTAATAAAACCGTAAGTTTTTCGCGAAATGTATAAAAGCAAGTGGTACATATATATCTGCGCAGCACTTAGCGTGTTTTTGTGGAGCTGTGCCAAAGATTTGAGCGAAGGCCTTACTTATCGCATTGAAAACAACCGCGTGATATTTGAATTTTCGGCGGAGCAAATGCGCGAACTCAGTCGTGGAAACGGGGGTGATTTGGAAGATTTTAAAGATTTGATAAGAAGAAAGCTCGAAAAAGTTGATTCGCTAGGCAATATTTCTATGGATGGTTGGGAGTTTATGCAGATTGACTCAAACACCTACCAATTTGTAAAAGACCTGAGCGCCCTTGACGGCAAATTGCAATACGGGCAGAAAATGATGCTTGAATCTTTCATGGAAATTCCTGACTATTTCAACCCAACTGAATCAGCCAATTTTGGATACCTGCCCGGCAAAGTGCCCAATATTCATGAAACCGATGAAGGCAATTACCAGTTTTTTCTGCCCAGTTTTACCCAGGCTCAAAAGGTGTTTTTAAGCGGTACGTTCAACAATTGGAACACCATTTCGCTGCCCATGCACAAAACCGATAGCGGCTGGCTCGCCAGGTTGCATCTGCCGCCGGGCAAATACGAGTACAAATATGTGGTTGATGGCAATTGGACCGAAGATCCGTACAACCCATATACCAATCGCAATGAGCACGGTACACTCAACAGCCAATTGGTAATACCAAATTATGTATTTAAACTGCGTGGCTTTGAACGCGCCAACGAGGTGGTGCTCTCAGGTGAATTTGTAGGCTGGGACGAGCACAAAATTATGATGCAGAAAAAGCACGGTGTGTGGTATGCGCCTGTTTATCTGCGCGATGGAAGCTATGCCTATAAATTTATTGTGGACAGACAATGGATGGTTGATCCTGATAACGAAAGAAGGATAACGATTGATGGTCACGAAAATTCGTTGTTGCTATTGGGGCAGCAATTCCACTTTGAGCTCAACGGTTTTCAAAACGCGCGACAAGTGTATTGCACCGGAAGCTTTATCAACTGGAACGAAACCGCTTTGCCCATGAACAAAACCGCGGCAGGCTGGGAATGTAACTACACCATACCAAAGGGAAATTATGAGTACCGCTATATAGTTGACGGTCAGTGGACCAATGATCCGAAGGTAGCTTATACGGTTCCCAACCAACACGGTACGCGCAATATGTGGTTGGTGGTTGGCGAACCTTATCTGTTTGAATTAGATGGTTTTGAATATGCCAGAAGGGTGGTTTTGAGCGGTACTTTCAACAACTGGAACGAAGGCCTTTGCGAAATGCAAAGAGTGGATGGCAAATGGCAATTTCCTGTTTATCTGAAGCCCGGCAAACAGCTTTATAAATTTATTGTGGATGGATTGTGGATGACCGACCCCAACAATAATAACCTTGAGCCTAATGTGGAGGGTACTTACAATTCGGTTTTGTGGGTTGATTAAAAACTAAAGTTTGATGACTCTAAACACGTTTTATATTCATGTAAATACGTACTTAGGCTGCATTATAAAAATCACTTAATAATTTTATATGCAGCAAGACAAAGGGACTTGCTAATTTTTGTTTGAATTATTTATCATAAGCCAAATTCAGAAGCATACCCTCTGAAATTTGTGCTCGTTGCTCCTTTCTTGTACTTTTTGTGCGCAACAGTCTGTTTGTTTTTTAATGGTGCTTATGAATGCTGAAGCATTTGCTTGACCAAAAAGTACCAAAAAGTCAAGTCTCGCCAAGGCGAGATTATACAGCTTTTTGTTCCGGGCAATCACCGCTGGCTGAGCGTAGCCGAAGCCAAAACCAAAGGCTCATACAGCTTTTTGTTCCGGGCGGAATTTCGATTATTTCTCCACTAAAAAGAAAAAGAGTCGT
>WGNN01000034.1 GCA_016124515.1 bacterium | reverse complement strand
TGCCTTTCATTTATATAGGAGTGATTAGATTTGCTGCATGAAAAAAATACTGAGATTGCTGCCACTAATGATGTTACTTGGCTGTGCCGCTGAAAATGATACAAATTACCCTTCTGAGCTTATTAATAAATGGTATGTTTATGATTATCAAACATCTACTCATATAGGTAACGATATTTGCGTTCAGCAAAAGAAGAAGGTCTTGACTATTGGATGAAATTTAAAAAAGACCGAACTTTTATTTGCAATCCGGGAACAGGTAAAACTGAATCGGGCAAAAAATGGGAAGTGACACCTGATGATAATCCAAGGAGCGCTTTCTTCTGGTTGCGATATGAATTAGGCGATAAAACCATTCAACAAAGAGCGGAATTTTCAGATAATTTTGACACTTTGAAAATATATACACCGATGCTTACCCGCTTTGTTAAAAAGCGTCCATAAACACAAGCTGCAAACTATTTTACCAACTTTCCCTTGCGAAGTTGACGCTCTCTTTTTCTTTCGCTTAAAAAAGACCGGCCTAAATCTTTTATTGAAAACCTAACGACTTTGTATGACTTATAATAACCTTCAAGCGGCCTGATACCATCGGGGTGCATAAATAGAAGTTGCAATGAATCTTTTGAAAACATCCAAGGTTGGGTGCCCCTTACCAAATTTGTAACAATTGACGGTGTGCTATCGCCAAAAGTGGGCGCAAACATGGCTGCAACGCTGTTTGAATCACGGTCTTTAATACAATCCAAAAAATTCAATTCTATAATGGAAGTATCCAATTTTTGAAAGTTATGAAAGCTAAAGATAGTGCTTTCATGAGCGGCACCGCGTGAACCCATATTTACCTCAGTTAGATTTTCAATGATGGAATATGTACTTTTTCCAGTAGTAACTACGATGGCATTTCTTGAATAATCGTTTACTCTGTAATATGGCCACCACCAATCCGGAACTTCCATATAAATGGTATCGGCAAACAAGCCGGCAAAATTGAATATATCCTTTTCATAATTGTCATTTGAAAAATAATCTTCAATGCTATTTAAATTTTCATTCAAACAGTATTTATACAAAAACCACTTACCAAAAACCGAATCTCTTAGCACGGCCACATTGGGATAGAGAATATTAATTTTATGCTCATAAGCAAAGAATTTTTGAACACTTTTATCACTGTTCACCGCATTTATTGGAAAAGCACTAAAGGCATCAACGGAGGCATTCGGGATAAAGTACCAAATGGAATCGCCATAGTTTAGGAGCAAATAGTTACGAAAAGGAACCAACCATTCGCCATCAATACTTCTAAGTCCGAGCGCGGATGCTTTGGAAAGAAGAAAAACAGAATCAAATAAGTTTTTCACATGGTCATATTCGCCGGGCCACAGGAGGTGTTTGCCTGAAAATAACTTATTCGAATTAATCTGCCAATGTTCTGATAATTCAAAAGGATAATCCAAACTTGGATCAACCACCCAATTTCCGGTAGAGTCAACCACTCCCCAACCGTATTTGAGTGGATGTTCGTCCCAATAATCAGTATTTGACCAGTTGCCCTTAATCGGACATTTAAGCACCGAAGCCAGACCTTTTGTGGCACTAAACTCGTAAATAGCACAATATTCGGGTTGTTTTACCCAGTTGAAACTTTTATTGAGCACACCAATATGGTAGGTATCTACCTCGGCAAAATAATAATCGTTTTTTGGATTATCTAATTTTCTAAGCTGAACCAAATTTGAGCTGTCAACCTGGGCGGTAAGCCTGCAACATATCATAAGGAAAATAGCTAAAAACCGCAGCCCATGGTTGTATATCATGACTTACAAGTCTTCGGCTTCAGCTATCAGTTCCGCCACATCCATCACTTTCACTTCATCTTCCTTCTCACGGTTTTTTACGCCATCAGTAATCATCAAAGTGCAAAACGGACAACTTACCGCTATTACTTTGGCATGGGTGGCCAAGGCTTGATCGGCGCGTTCAAAATGCACTTCGGCATTGCCTTTTTCTGCTTCTTTAAATATTTGTGCCCCACCCGCTCCGCAGCACATGCCGTTTTCGCGGCTGCGTTTCATTTCTACGAGTTCTGCATCCAGTTTTTCCAGTAAAAACCGTGGCGCTTCATACTCATTGTTGGCGCGCCCCAAGTAGCAAGAGTCGTGAAATGTGATGTGTTTCCCCTTAAAACTTCCACCACCCTGCAATTTTATTTTGCCTTCGTTTATTAGCTTTTGCAAAAATTGGGTGTGGTGAATTACTTCGTATGTTCCGCCCAGTTCGGGGTATTCATTCTTTAATGTATTGAAACAATGCGGGCAAGCGGTTACTATTTTTTTTACCTCATAACCATTCAAAATGGCAATGTTTTGCTGTGCCATCATTTGGAAAACCATTTCGTTGCCGGCACGGCGAGCGGGATCGCCGGTGCACATTTCTTCGCCACCCAGCACGGCATAATTGATATTGAAATGGTGCAGGATTTTTATAAAAGCCTTGGTTATTTTTTGCGCTCTTTGGTCGAAACTTCCGGCACAACCCACCCAAAACAGCACATCGGGTGTTTTTCCTTTGGCTATCATTTCGGCCATGGTTGGTACATGTATCTTGCTCATCTATGCATTGTCTTTTTTGGTTTCCAAATTATTGGCCCAGTTGAACCTGTCGTCAGCCGGGAAAGCCCAGGGAGCCATATTATTTTCTACGTTGCCAAACATCACATTCCACTCGTTGGGGCTTTGCGCTTCATCCATTATCATGTGTCGTCGCAGCTTTAGTATTATATCCAGTGGATTTATGTTCACCGGACATTCTTCTACACAGGCATTGCAAGTAGTGCATGCCCGCAGTTCTTCATGGCTGATATAATCGCCAATCAGCGATTTTCCGTCATTATAATCCTTGCCGTTTTTATCAATTCCTGCACCCAGTTCTTCCACGCGGTCGCGGGTGTCCATCATTATTTTTCTGGGCGAAAGTTGCTTGCCAGTATTATTGGCCGGGCACACGGCCGTGCATCGTCCACATTCGGTGCAGCTATAGGCGTCAAGCAGGTTTTTCCAACTCAGGTCGCTCACATCTTTTGCGCCAAATCTTTCAGGTGGTGGCGGCGCATTATCGTCAAAAGCCGCATCAGGATTCATCATCATGGCCACTTCATTTTGTATTTCGGGCATGTTTTGCATAGTGCCTTTAGGCGTATCCAAATCGGCATAGTAGCTATTAGGAAAAGCCAGCATTATGTGCAGGTGCTTGCTATACGTTACATAATTGAGAAAAAACAAAATTCCCAGAATATGTATCCACCAAAGTGTGCGTTCAAAAACCACCAGGGTAGAAATGCTCCAGCCCTCAAAAAGCGGTGTAAGGCTTTGGCTCACCAAAAAATTGCCTGTTTGCACATAGTGTTCGGCTCCTTTGGCTTGCAATACTTGGTCTAGCGCGTTCATTTTGAGCAAGGCACCCACCAATATAATTTCGAAAATGAGGATGAGGTTGGCGTCGAGTGTAGGCCAGCCTTTCATTTCGCGTTTGTGAAACCGCTGCACCTTGGTAACATTGCGGCGCCAGAGGAAAATGATGCAGGCTATGAAAACACCCACCGCCAGAATTTCGAAAAAGCTGATAAAAACGGGATAAAAGGCTCCAAGCAGCGGTGCAAAAATGCGGTGTGTGCCAAAAATTCCGTCGATTACAATCTCGAGCACTTCAATATTGATAAGGATGAAACCGGCATAGACCACAAAATGGAGTAGCGCGGGCCACATGCGTTTGAACATTTTTTTCTGACCGAAGGCAAAAAGCGCCACTTGTTGCCATCTTTTGGCGCTGTTGTCGTTGCGGGACTTATCGTCTTTGCCCAGCAAAATATTGCGTCTAATGAATTTGATACGCTTTGAAAAGAGCCAAAGCGCGCCCAAAAGCACAAGAGCAAACAAAATTTGAAGCACAACCTGCATAAATAGACTTATTGGTGAAACAACAAAAATGCGCAATTGTGCAGATAAAGGAGCATTTTAGGTGGGCAGAGAATCTTTTTTTGACAAATTGAAAAAAAATGATTGTGGTATCAAAGGTAGAAATATATTTGCAGCCCTGTTTGAGAAGACAAGCAGAAAAAAGAGATGGTGATGTAGCTCAGTCGGTAGAGCAAGGGACTGAAAATCCCTGTGTCGGCGGTTCGATTCCGTCCATCACCACACAAAAAAGCCCGGTAAAATTATCGGGCTTTTTTGTGTTTGGCATCTGACAAGCCTCAACCCAACTTAAACCTCAGCCCAAATTGGTTGGCTATGCGCAACTGAAATTCACGGTCAAGCTTGGGGAATTTAACTCCCGTACAGCCAATACTGAACTGGTACAAGAGTGCCACACGTTTGAAAAACTCATGCTTCTTTGAAAGATCAAAACTGATGTCCAGTGGAGCCATCACCGCCCAGGCGTTGACATTTTCCCTTTTGAAATATTCTGTTTGCTCATCTATAGGATAGCTGGTACCGCCCCTATTGACACCACCATAATCGTTGAATGAGCCCGATGCGGAGTAGTTGTAGGCTTCTCTGTAACCCACGCTGCTTTCGGTAACCTGGTAAATAAAGTATGATAGCTGCATGCCAAAGGAAAAATTCCAGCGCGTATGAGTATTGGTTTGCCAATACTTGCCTGCCGATAGGCCAAACATGTGCGCACCTATACCACCCCACACATTTTTGGAGTGTATAGAATCTATGTTGATGGATGACATTCCCGGCCTCGTTTGCAAGGTTTCCAATTGTGTTCTTGTTTGGGCATGAAATGAAAATGTCTTCTCATAATAGCCTCCGTATTGCAAGCCAAAGCCCACGAATGACTGTAGTTTTCGGTCGGAGGATGCTTTGAGCAACCAATGGGTAGATAAGCTGGTGAGCGCCGAAGCCGGTGAAAAGTTGGAATAGCTGGTGTAATAGTCAAAATCCGACAGGTTGCCAGAGAGAATTTTAGAGTCGGGGTATAATTGTCTGGCATCGGCAATGTTCATATTACTTTCAGAGTTGCTCATAGGGCCAATTGCCACAGTAAGGTCAGCCAATTGTATTTTTTGGGCGTTTGCAAAGCCGCTAGCCAATAGAAACAAGGATGCTATGAAGGTTAATTTTTTCATCAGTTAACAGTTTTTAGCACCCAAAAACGGGTAATAGTTGCAAAAAGTATAGGGTAATGAAATTTCGAAGGGTTACCTGTAGATGGAAAAACCATGAAAGGAAGCCGAACTTAATACTCTTAAGGCCCAAGAGCCGCAACACCCCGATTTTGCAGCAACAATTTCGGGGTTTTGTTTCAATAAAATATAGTCAAATATGAAATTGAAAGTAGGTAAAAGATGAGCAAATGCACAAGTATTAAAATATTTTCCAATATTTGCTTCAATAAGCTGCGTAAAATCAATGCATAGAGTGGTTATAATTGACGACGAAAAAGGGGCATCAGAAAATCTATGTAACATACTGAACAGTTTTTTTGATGATGTCGAGGTGATTAAAGTTTACAATGACTCCATTGCTGCGAGTAAGGAGCTTCCCCTACTTTCATTCGACATTTTGTTTCTCGATGTAAAAATGCCGGGAATGAACGGCTTTGAACTTTTAACGCAATTGGGTAAGAGAAACTTTCACGTCATTTTCGTTACTGCATTCGACAACTATGCCCTAAAAGCGATTAAAGCAAATGCCTTAGACTATTTGTTGAAACCTATCAACACACTCGACTTAAAGCAAGGCATTGCCAAGGTTGATGACCTGAAAGAGTTGGTACAATTACAACTTGAAGAATCAGAGAAATACAATACTTCAATTAAAAACTTCTACAAAACATATGACGGCAAGGAAGATTACCAAACCAGTATTACCATACGCGGAATTGACCGCATTCTTATTACCAAGATTGCTGACATCATTTACATAAAAGCCACCAACTATGGTGCTATGTTTACCTTGACGGATGGCACCAAAATTATATCCGACTTGACTCTAAACGATTGTGAAGAAGTATTAAACCCATCACTCTTTATGCGGTGCCACATGTCATTTATAGTAAATAAAAAACAAATCAATGAGGTTAAAGCCAAAAGAACAGGTACTATTTACTTGAAAAACAATGAAGTTATTCCGATTTCAGCACGTAAAAAAACCAAAGTACTGGAATTTATTAAATGAAGAAATTTTATTTGGCTTGCATCCTACTCTGTCAATTTACCGCCCTTTGCGCATTTGACTTTGCTGCAGAAACAATTAAAAAAATATACCAACAAGAAGAAGGCTTATATGCTCAAAGCATAAGTGCCATTATACTTTGCAAGAACCAACTCATTATTGGCACTTCAAATGGTGTATTTACTTTTAATGGCATAACCTTTTCGACTCCTGCTTACCAAGACCAAATTTTTTCACGAAGAATAGACAACCTCATTTCATTGAACGATAGCAGCTACCTGATTTTAGGTGGTAGCCCAAATATGGTGTACTTCGTGTGCAACAATAAAATTATCAATGAAATTAGAATATCCGGCTCCAGAAACATCAATAAACTAATTGATTTTTCAGCGGATTTTCAACATCTCTATTACAAAACAGATAAACAAATACTTCTCCGATCGCTTTCTTTGAATGCAGAAACGCAAATACTTTTAACCAGCGACTTACCCATACTATCATACAAAGTAATGGCTAATGGCAACATCTATTACTACACCCACAATGGGCTTTTCTATTTTGATAAAACAACCACTAAAATTGCCTATAAGCCCGAAAACAGAGATTTGATATGGCATTACCACCTGAGCAAAAATGGAGTCGCGTATGCCTTTGCACAAAACGAAATACTTAAATTAGAAAATGGTCGCATAACAAAGCGAATCAAGCACAAAACAGACCCCAATTTTGTAGTTCGTCAAAGCTTTGAAGACAAGGACGAAAACATCATTTTTTGCACCCAAAACAATGATTTACACACCATATCGAATGACGTTTGCTATGTCAGACACAAATCGCTGAAACTTGACAATCAAATAATTACTTGTGCATTTGTTGACAAAAACAATACATTGTGGTTAGGCACTATTGGCAATGGTTTAATTGAAATACGAAACACCACAAATTTGTTTATCAAGAATTCAGAAAATTATAAAATCACTACCATTGAAACGGATGGAACACAAGTTTTGCTTGGCACAAATCATGGGATACTGAGTTACGAAAATGGCATCATCACCCGTTTGTCTGAAAAAAATGCGACTCCTGAAGTTGATCAAGTATTGAATAGCAATTACACACACCAAATTATTTTCACCCAAAATAAGTGGCTAATAGCCACTATGCGCACAAGTGTATATAAGTTTGATATACTAGAATTCAATATATTTAAAAATCCTGCATTTGCTGTAAACGGACCGTCATTCGGAGTATTCAATCAACATTTGTTAAATGGCTTTTGGGGCAGCTTTTCCCTAAGAAAACTACCACTTCACGTTGATCAAAATAGTGATAAAATTCAATTTAAAAATCACGAACGGCTGGGAAGAGTAAATCAAATAGTTGAAGGCGACACGGTTGAATATATTGTTTGCGACAATTTGATTCTTAAATTATCTATGAGCAGTAATGCCTTTGACACAATTGCTATTCTCACAAGCGCACAAATTCAAGATGGCATTACCATAAAAAACATCATTGTCACGAATGATTTAATATTTATTGGGACGTCAGTTGGAGTTTTCTCAACAAACTGGCCTTTAATTGCCGAAAAACCCCAATTTGTTCAACACACATTTTCCGATTGCAACACACTCAACATGGCAGGGAGCACGCTATACATCGGAAGTACTTCAGGTCTTTACAAGTTAGAGAAAAACACCATTTCGAAACTAATTTTGAGCGCCGGTCTTGCGCAAGCTGACATTATAGCGCTGGAACTTGCGCCAAACGATTCAAGTTTGCTGGTAGGCACGGCTAACGGTCTTTATAAAATATCGACCCAATCAACACAACCCGATGATGAGCAGCTAAGCATTAGCAATTATTATTTTGAAAATGACGGCCAAGTCGATTCTAATAAAAAATACCATGAAATAAATTATTTACACAATTCCTTTAGTATTCGAGCTGAATTCACATCATTCCTTACTAACAATGTCTCTCTTTGCTATCAACTAAACGACAATGAAATTACGAACGTAAATGGCACTGAAGTGAAATTAGCATCACTTGCTTATGGAAGCTACAACTTAAAACTATGGGGACGTACCGCAAATAACCAAAACACAAATATGGTTGAAACAGTGTTTACAATAACCCCTCCATTTTGGTTGAATAGAAAATATATTACACTTGCTATAATTGTCACTGTTTTATTAACAACTTTACTCATTTACCAAAGAATTAGACGTATAAAAAAAGCTGCTACAAAAGAAATGGAGAATAGTAGATTGATTAGTGAATTGGAAAAAAAAGCGCTTAATCTCAGTCTCAATCCGCACTTCATATTCAATTCGCTCAATTCAATTCAAGGTCAAATTTCAAAACACCGCGACGAAGTATTGGTAAACTACATTGCTGAATTCTCAAAACTTATGAGAATAACCTTAAATAATTCAGATGTGGATGAAATAAGCCTTTTTGAAGAAATTGAGCACATTAAGTTATACCTTGATTTGGAAAAAAGAAGATTTGGTGATAAAATAAATTACGAGATAAATTCTGATGAAGATTTAGACTTGCATGAATATGAAGTACCGCCTATGCTCTTGCAGCCATTTGTTGAAAATGCCATCTTACATGGAATATTACC
The DNA here is from genome assembly GCA_016124515.1 of bacterium. Classification (GTDB taxonomy): domain Bacteria; phylum Bacteroidota; class Bacteroidia; order CAILMK01; family JACPUW01; genus JACPUW01. Next base: position 22,908 of record WGNN01000034.1, on the reverse strand, counting down.
TTCTCATAAAGCCGGTAAAATCACCATTAATATCAAACGAATTAACACACAATTGTTCATTGATATTATAGATAATGGCATTGGCTTGAACCCAAACAAAAAAAGCAACAACTCAAAGGGAATTTCTATAAGCATGAAAAGGCTTCAATTCCAAAATCCGAATAACACAATAATAATTTTCAATATTACTGAACCTGATACCAACCTAGTATGTGGCGTTAAGGTTTCTATTTCACTTCAAATAGAAAGCGATTCATAGCCTTCACCCCTCCCCTTCCAAAATATCCCAGGTATGGTCGCCGAGCAATTTTACCTTGGCCACAAAGGCATCATAAGGCATTCTGCTGCCCCAATCTGCCGGCGATAGCATACTCAAAACATCATCGTCCCTGTGGCTATACAAATAATAAATGTGTGAAATAATTGGGTCAAATCCCATACGCGCCCTGTATATGCGGTGCGATAGTTCCACACGTTTCTTGATAGCCTTGGCTTGTCGGGCCAGCAACTCCATTTGCTCGTAGAGTTGCTCCATTTGCATATCAGTTTGCTCATGCATGGCACTCAGGGCACGCCCCTTGGTTTTGCCTATATCTTCGGGCCGCACAGGCATGCCACCTACTTGGTGCGGATACTCAAGCGAATGCGGGTTATCGGTAACCTTATCCTTGTCAATTGGATTTTCTATGGATTCGCTATTGCTCTTATTTGTTGTCATTATCACAAAGTTGACATTCTGCAACATACTTGGCAACGGAAAGTTTCCCAAAAATTTAACTCAGTGCAACTTCAAGTTGTGGCATTATCCAATGCATTTGCTGCCAATAGTCAAACTCAAAATGGTTGGTTTCTATCTTTTTAAGTTGCTGCCGCTTTTTTAAACTGTTTGAAAAAGCAAATAAATCGCAATCCAACACCTTTATTACCTGCAAGGCTTCGGGCAGGTTCATCACATTGCGGTCAGAAAACGGATTGAAGGCATTGCCACTTAAATCCAAATTTTTCAGCCGATCAAAGTGGTAGAGCTCAGCCGGAATTTCTTTCAAATTGCAAAAACTTATATCCAGTTGTTGCAATCGTCGGCACTCCATCAGATGCATGAGCGAGCGCGACCAATTGAGCGAAAAGTTTCCTGAAAGTTTCAGCACCTTCAATTTTTTAAGTTCTCCTATTTCGGCAGGCAGCACGGTAAGGCGATTTCCCGAAAGATCAAGTCTTTCAAGATTCGGGAAATTTTGAAGATCTACCGGCAAATGGGTTAGACCCATGTCTTTAAACGATAAAACCTTCACTGCTGCATTTTCGGCATTTACCAACTTGTTTTTGTTTTGTAACGCGCTCATTTCAATTCCTTTATATTTGATGATACAAATAGAAAAGGCCACTGTGCAGAAATGCTGCGCAGCTTTTTTTTAATTGAAATATGCCAAACCGTGCAACCGTTGTAGGTGGGTCTGCATTAATGAAAGCAGTTTTAGCGAAGTGGAAAATTTGGAACTACAAGAAATTATAGAAGGATGTATTGAAGGCAAACGCAAGTACCAATACCAATTCTACCAGTTATTTGCCGGAAAAATGATGGGTGTTTGCCTGCGCTACGCCCAAAACCAAGCCGAAGCGGAAGATATTTTACAAGATGGCTTTGTAAAGGTTTTTTCAAACATGCACAAATACCAGCCCTTCGGCTCGTTTGAAGGTTGGGTAAGACGCATATTTGTCAACACCGCCATTGAGTATTACCGCCAGCGGCGAAAATTCATGATCAACGACATTGAACTTGAAAATCAAGACTTTGAGTTTAATGATGATGTGGTGGACCGCCTTGCCGCCGAAGAAATTCTGGCCTTGATAAAAGGAATGCCCGATGGATACCGAATGGTTTTTAACATGTATGCCATTGAAGGCTACAGCCACAAGGAGATTGCCGAAGAATTGGGTATTTCAATCGGCACTTCCAAATCGCAATACTCGCGGGCACGAACCCACCTGCAGAAGCTAATGGCCAATATCGAAAAAAAAACAACTAAGTCTTTGGCCCAATATGAATAGAAGTTTAGAAAATAAGTTGCAGGACAAACTTGCCAACCTCGATGTGAAACCGGAAGCCAAAAACTGGAAAAAAATAGAGGAAGGCCTGCAACATCCATTTGAATACAAGCTAAAGAACAGGCTCAATGGTATTTCGGCGGTAGTTTCAGCAGGAACCTGGAGCACCATAGAATCAAAAATGCCACATGCGATGGAAACCACCATCCGACAAAAAGTGGCCGATATTAATAGCGAACCTGCTGCCGAAATGTGGGGCAAAATTGCCTCATCTATTGAATCGATGCCCGGCACTTTTGAAATGCAAATGGCCGACAAAATGTTTGATGCAACCGCTGCGGTGCCTGCCAATGCATTCAATGGCATTGCCGCCAAACTAAATCAAAATTCGGGTAGAGACCGCCGAAGAGCCATTGCTTCAATAGCCGCCATTATTGCGCTCTTTGGCACCATTTTGCTGGCGCCCAAAAGCACCCAAGTTGAAAACACCCATCTGGCTGCAAATACCGCTACAGAAAAAGAAGCTACCTATAGAGCACTAGCCAATGATGCACAAAACAATACCGAACAAACTGCTGGTCAGGTAGTTGCCACAGAAAACAACGCATCAGCTGAAGACTTAAGCCATACATTGGCCGCACTTGATTTAAATGGTGATAACAACCATGCAAATAAACTGGCCAACAATACATCAGGAAATGGAGATAACAACCATCTTCACAACCTGACCAACAATTCAACAAATAGTGGCGACAAAACCGAAAGCATGGAAAAGGAAAATGCTGCATACGGAGCCACCCCAACTCTTGCCTTTATTAATGACTTGAATATAAATAAATTGGCCAACGCCGATTTGTCAATCAAAACAAAAGAAGCCAGCCGAAAAATGGCGCATGCCTCGGAACCGGAATCTATTGAGCTACCGGCTAGCGGCAATGGCGTAATGCTAACCACTGCTTTTCAAAGCGGTATGTTCAACCTCAACTCACAAGCCCGACCAGGCATTACAGACTACTTTCAGCAAGCCAATAATATCAACAACGATATATCAAAAACCGGGAGTTTTCTAAGCCTCAATGCCGGTTTAGAGATGCCTATAACCGGTGCTTTATCGCTGGTATCGGGCATAAACCTTACAGTTGCCCAACAAAAAATTGAGTTCTCGGTGCACCAACCGAACAGCAGCTCACAAAGCAACAGAATCAGCAATACAGCCGCCGTAACGAGTACTTTTAACCCCGACTACAACCTTTTGGAGAGTAAGGGCGATGCGGCCAAAGAAAACAACAGCTTTGTAAACAAACGCGAAGTACAGCACGACAGCATTACCCAAGGCAACACCTACTCTCTTGCCAACCAACTGCTGTTGGTTGATTTTCCGGTTGGTCTCAACCTCAAATTTCGCCAACGCGAAAAGTCATCATTCTGCTTGCGTCTCGGTGCCAAATTGCGCTTGGTGGGTACTGCACACACCTACCACGTTACCGAAGACCAAAGCCGCATTATTGAAGTTAGCCCGGCGGTTTCGCAAACATTTTACCACAGTAGTTTGGTGGGTTATGCGGGTTTTAGCTACAACCACAATTTGGGTAACAACCTTGAAATGTTTATCGGGCCCGAGTACAATTTCAATATTACCAATATGAATAAGGCCGAAACCTGGACCAACATTAGACCTGTGCAACTGGGCCTTAGTATTGGCCTGCGCCAAAAAGTTTAGGTGTAGTTCAAAGGACAGTTTCCCTTACTGTTTTGCCCGTTTCAACTTGATTACATATTTCATAAGTGCCATTTCATTGCTGCGCAACATTTCTGCGCACCCGTGTTTCAACATTGTGCTATCAATCTAAAAAAAACAAAACGATGAACGAGCAACTGGCACAAAAAATTGAAAAAGTGACTACCTACACCCTGGCCATTGGCGTGGTTGTACCCATTTCTATTCTGCTATTGAAGCACCTGCTGTTTTAAGCCGACTTATATTGCGCAGCAATTTTTCAAATCTATTGGTTGCGATATTTTCTTTCCATTTCATTCACCCTGCTAGTTTCCTGTGTTTCAGCACAATTGGTGTTTGTAAACACGAGCTACACCGGCCTTGTACGCACCAAAGCCGCGGCCATGGACAGGGTATTGCAACTAAAGGATAAACAAATTTCCATAGCTGATAGCCTGCAAACCATTGAGTGGGCGGCACAAAAGCTCTACAATACCAAACTGTTCAGTAGTGTAATGCAAACACATCATTTACAGGGCGATACCTTGTATATTGCGTTCCATGTCACCGAACGTTGGTACACCTACGCCATCCCCAATTTTGACATTATTGACCGCAACCTCAATGAATGGTGGGTAACCCGACGACACAGCCTGAAACGGATAATGGCCGGTTTTGACCTGAGTCAAAAAAACCTGACCGGCAACAACGACCTTCTCAAATTGTCGGTGTTGGCAGGCTATCAACAAAAAGCAGAATTGAGCTACTTGCTGCCCAATTATTTTTTTAATGGAAAAATTGGACTCACAGCGGGTTTGCTCATGCACAACTACCGCATAGCCAACTACACCACAGCCAACAACCAACTGGACTACCTGCAAACACGCAACACTTCCTTAAAAAGAAGAATGGCGGAGGTGGGCCTGCTCTATAACCCCGATTTTAACCACCGCTATTGGCTCAATGCCGGTTGTGCCAAAGAATGGGTGAGCGATACCGTGCTCATGGAAAACCCGCACTATTTCGGCTCAGCTACGGCAAACAAACTGTTGTACGGCTATTTATCAGCCGGTGCAAAAATCGATTTGCGGAATATTCGTGGCTATGCCAGCCGTGGCTCCATGTTGTTTGTTGAAGGAAAAACCTACTTATTCTCGCACAACTCGGCTATGAACTTCAGCCAAATACAAGCGAGGTGGGTACGCCATGTGCCATTTGGCCGCAAAAACGACCTGGCACTTAGTACGGGCTTCAAATTGAGCAGTGCCAAAATGCGCCCCTATTTCCTTAACCGCGGTATGGGTTGGGATGTAAACGCCATTAGAAACTACGATTATTTTGTAATGGACGGCAGCGCGTATTTTTTTCAAAAAGTTTCGTTCAGGCACCGCCTATACAACAAAATGGTACACATTAAAAAAGCACCGCTCAGGCAGTTTACCCAAATACCGTTTAAAGTAGTACCAAAGGTTTTTGCCGATGTCGGTTATGTAAAAAACCGGATTTTCCCCAATCAGGGTAGTTTCCTGAACCGCCCCTTATACGCAGCAGGCGTTGGCATAGACCTCGTGTTTTTTGACGATGCGGTATGGCGTTTTGAATACGGAATAAACCACACCGGCCAAGCCGCCTTTTTCTTAAATTTTACATCTGCAATTCAATAGTTAATATTCAATTGTACCTTAGAACCATGTTTTTGCGCAATATGCTACTGTTGTCACTACTGCTCACGGGCGGCAGTGCTATGGCGCAATTGCTGGGCGGCGAAATTTATCCTTCAAGAATAAATGGCGATACCTTTACCATAGAAGTTGGCAGCTACTACGAGTGTGATGAATCGCCCGCCTTTAACGATACCTTGCGGATTGACCTCACTTTTTCGAGCGGTGGACACATCAATATTGAAACAAATCCCTTTCAAATAAGCTACGATACATTGATAAGCGATTGTAGCAGGTGTTCATGCGCGGCTGCTACCTGCTCGTTTCACCATATTATTTACCGACAAAGCAGCTACACTATAAACCTGGCTCAATTGGGTTTTACTACGGTTTGCGACATAAAGGCTAAGGCTGCGCCCGCCAAAAGGATAAAAGGCTTGAAATACATAAGCGCAGCTGACGAAAAAATGCTGCATTTAAGTACAGAAATCAAGAACTGCAACCTGAGCGGCGAGCTGAAGTACGACTTTGCCGTGAAACCATCTTTTGTGGCCATAAAAGGTCAATATTACCTTCAAAGCCAAGGGTTTGAACAAAATTTTGAAAACGGAATCGGTCAGGTGGATTCCATTGTGGCTACACTTGAAAAACCACAGAAGCGCTATGGCCACGACATCAACTACAACTCAGGCTACAACCACAACAACCCGCTTGACTACAACGGCTACCCAAATACAAACAATGCCTTTCCACGAGGTTTTCATTTGGTTTCGGAAACAGGCGACCTGCGTTTTAGCCCAACCAATGAGGGCAAAACACTTATAAAAACCCGATTCAGCGCACACCACAATGGCAAACTAACCATAACCGCCGAACGAGAATTTTGCCTTGAAACAGTAAGCCAAAGTGGCGAAAACAGTCCATACCTGACAGGTAAAAATTTCAGCTCATTCATCAATATCAAAAACTTTAGCGTCTATAACTGTTTCTACACCAAAAAAACCACACACTACAAAGCCATAGACCTCAACAATACCTACCAAACCAAGATAAAACTGCACATAAACAAGGGCTTGAACAAGTATATAACAGCCACCTACCGCAACGATTCGCTGCACATTACATCAAACTTTGATGCCTTGAGGCTGGGCGACAACCCCCTGCGCATTCAGGTAGAATTGCTCGATTCAAGCTGTGTAGCCGGCGCCACCTGCTCATACACCATTTTATTTTACAACTACGAAATACCCAAGGCTTCGCCGGTGGTGCGGTTTGGCAGCAACCGAATGGTTAATTTTCATGCCGCCGACCACGATGGCTACAATGCGCTCAACTACCTGTGGAAGTTCAATGGAAAAACCCTTATCGCAAAAGACACATCCGCGCAGGTAAAAACGCCGGGTTCGTACAAGTTTAAGCTCATAACCTTTGGTTTGCGTGGTTGCAACGACACTTTTGTGGGTACTTACAACACCCCACCTTTTCCGTATGTGGTTATTAATACCACGGGAAAAAGCTTTTGTCAATACGACAGTGTATTGTTGGTGGCAAATTATTTCAACGCTACAAACGCACCCGATTTTGAGTGGAATGGCCAAAAGCTTAGCAGCATATTCGATTTGATTTTAACGGGCGACACCACCATTGTGGTAAACGCACAATTTGACGACAGCACCGAAAACTCCGATACCATTTTAATAAAAGCAAAACCAAATCCTACGCCGCACATATTCAAGAGCAACATGCACTGCCGGGGCAACCAACTCAAGCTTTCGGCCCTGCCCGACTCGGCAAATCAAAACACAATAGAGAATGCGGCTTGGTTTTTCAATGGAAAATTCCTGAGCGATTCGCTAAAAACAAGTCTGCGCGGCGAAGGACAAATAGACCTGCACCTTAGCTACCGCAATGGATGTGTAAACAGCACAAGCACAAGCGCAAACTATACAATTGACTACAGCACAGGCAAATACACCAACAAAAGTTGTCCGCAGCAGCCGGTACTTATTGAAGTGAATGCCAAGGATGGATTTGCATACCATTGGTACCTAAACGACAGCCTTGTACACAGCACATCAAACATATACAACCTGGAGCGTGCCAGTAAAAATGACACCCTTGTGATGGTGGCTTCCTATACAACCAACGAGGTGAATTGCAGGTTTGAAGACACCATTCATTTGCAAATACTGCCAATTGCACCATTTTCGGTAGTGGGCGATACTGTTTTTTGCGCCAACGATACCGCCGTAAATGTGTGGAACGAAACCTTTGTACAACCTGCAAGCGGCTACTGGACCGACAACAATTCGGGCAAAAAAGCCCTAAGCGATAGTTTTTTCAACCCCGCCGTGTTGGCGCCCACCCGCGAAAGCTACCGCCTGCAATACACCACCGTTCACCCCATAAGCAGTTGCAAGTACACGCGCGATGTAACCTTTAAAGTACTGCCTGTACTAGAACCCCAATTTGTTGTTGACTCAATAAAACTGTGTATTGGCGGCGACGAAGTAATGCTGAACAGCGCCAACTACGCCACCCCGTCAAATGGAGATTGGGTAGGAAATGGCACCTACCTTTTGGACAACGAACACTACTTTTCGCCTTCATTGGTGGGCATCAATAGTACCAACATTATATCATACATCTATACCGGTCCAAATGGCTGTGTATCAAGAACCCCGGTAATTGTTACAGTAAACCTGAAGCCCAACCCCTACGCCAAAGTACGCTCAAGCACCGCACCCCGCACCATTGATTTCTACGACCAACGCGATCCATCGGACTGTTCGGTAGATAAGTGGTTTTGGGACTTTTATGATGTATATAGCCAACCCTGTACGCTCAAAGTGGTAGGCGACTATCCCGAAGAAATTTATTGCCGATACGCCATTTGCCAAAACCCTGTTCACCGCTACACCAAGTCGGGCATTTACCCCGTAAAACTGGTGGTTGAAGACTCAAAAACCGGTATAAAAGATTCCATAATAAAGTACAATTACATCTTTTTATTGGCAAGCAGCAGCCACGAAAACACATTTTCCGGCGTTTCAATTTATCCCAATCCGAGCAATGGATTATTGCACATAAACCAAAACTACGACATGCCCATTGCGGCCTATGCCATTCGCAATGCACTTGGGCAAATATTGCAACAGGGTAGCCTCACTAATATTGATGAAACCATTGCCTTTAACCCCGTGCCCGATGGCTTTGTAATACTTGAACTCATCAACAAGAATGGCGAGCATGTATTTACCAAAACAGTTTTGGTGTATTAGTCTATTTATGAATAGTTTTGGCCACTCAAAAATTTTTTGAACGAATGGCCGACAATCAAGTTATCAATTCATCAAAAGCGCCTGAACCCGTAGGCTTGTACCCACACGCCCGCCGAGTAGGCAATCTTCTTTTTTTAAGTGGTATAGGTCCGCGCAGCAAAGGCAGCAAAACCATACCCGGTGTATCGCTTGATGCGGATGGCAACATACTTTCATACGACATTGAAACCCAAACCAAATCGGTATTTGAAAACGTAAAATCAGTGCTGGAGGCTTCAGGCTCAAGTTGGGATAAGCTTGTGGATGTAACCGTTTTTCTTACCAATATGAAGGACGATTTTGCCAAGTACAACGCCATTTGGGCAGAATATTTCAAAGACGGGGCGCCATGCCGAACTACGGTAGAAATTCTTTCGCTGCCCACTCCTATTGCTATTGAACTCAAATGCATAGCCACGGTTGAATAATGTCGCTGGCTTTTGATTTTGGAAATTCATCGGTAAAAGTCGGTGTATTCAATGCTGTTGACCTTGCTCCGGTTGAAGTGTGGCAATTTGGCTACCACCATGCCCATGACGACTTTAACAGTTTCCTTGAAAAATATCCTGCCGACACTTCAGTCATTATCAGCACGGTAGTAAGTGAGTCGCATGCTTTTGCAGGTCTTACACAAAAGTTTGTCAACAGGATTTTTCTCAGCCACCGTCTCAAACTACCCTTTGCAATAGACTACAAAACACCCGAAACACTGGGCAACGACAGGTTGGCGGCTTGTGCCGGTGCTACCGTATTGTGCGCAGAACGACCCATTTTGGTAATTGATGCCGGCACTTGCATTACCTACGATTTTATAACTGAGGACAATTGCTATGCAGGCGGGGCTATTTCGCCCGGTATCGAGCTGAAACTAAAGGCCATGCACCATTTTACACAAAAGCTCCCAAGTACCACTCTACCACCTGACTACCAACCCTTTAACACAGGAAAATCGACCCTTGAATGCATGTGGGAAGGTGCCGCCGCCGGAACAATTCATGAAATAAGAGGCTTTATTGCAACGTTTAGCTCACATAAATCATTAAACGTGGTAATTACAGGAGGCACATCACACTATTTGGCTAATAAACTTGAAAATAGCACATTTGCAGCGCCAAATTTGGTCCTGATAGGCCTACATAAAATCAAAACGCTCAATGCATAGAACAAAAGCCGTTTTTATTGTGATTTTATCGCTTATCGCGTATGCCGGTATGGGGCAGCAGATTTATTCACCACTTTCTACCCAAGGAATAGGACAACTACGGAGCAGATCGTTTATACACAACCAAAGTATGGGCGGTGTGGCCACAGCCTACACACAAGCCGATTCGCTCAATTATTCACTAAAAAACCCCGCCACTTCGTCATACCTTAAATATACGATAATGGATTTTGGGGTGAAAATTGGCACCAACCAAGTGGTAACCAATACCAATAAAAAAGGCACCTACGGCGACTATGGCCTCAACTACATGTCGTTGGCTATGGTTTTAAACAAAAAGAAAGGATGGACACTTGCCTTGGGTACCGCGCCTTTTGCTGCCTATGGCTACGACAATGTGGTGAGCTACTACGACAGCCTAAAAAACGAAGAACATTTGTTTGAAGGCGGATTGAGCGAAGCCTATATGAATAGCGCATTCAGGTTGTTTTCAAACCGCGATGCCGTGCGCAAAGCCATGGAGCTAAATGATAAATACAACGGCAAGAAACACGACACCCTATATAAAGTACCGCATTTGCAAGTATTGAGCGGGGGCTTGCAGGGCAGCTATTTATTTGGCCGAAAACAATATGAACACAATATCTATTTCCCGCACCAAAACGACCTGGCGTCAATAAATACCAAAAACCTTTATCTCATAAGAGGGTTTACCTACAAAGTAGGCTTGCACTACAAACTCAGCGGGATGCATTTTACCACACAGCGCACAAACGCAGATAGCACCATAAAGACAATTGACCACTACGTGGACTTTGAATTGGGAGGCTACTTTGGCAATTCGGCCCGAAACAAAGCCACACTGGAGCGCAATGCAACATCATACTTTGTTACCGGAAGCTCCGTTTCTGTAGCCGACACCGTATTGCCCATGCAAACCCGTGTAGGCTCCTTCAAATTGCCTATGAATTACGGCTTGGGCTTTATGTTCACAAAAAAGGACAACTGGAGAATCGGTGGTGACTTTGACTTTACCCGCTGGAGCAAGTTCAATTACGAAGGACTCAACAGCAAACTATACAACCAACTAACCTTCTCACTGGGCGGTAGTTACACTCCAAAAGCCGACAAATCTTTTCTGCAAAGAATTGAATACCGCGCCGGAATTAATTACAAGAAATCATTTCTTAACCAAAACAACAAACAACTCAATGGCTATAGCACGACTTTTGGACTTGGCTTGCCATTCGGTAAAACAGTTAAAAGCAGCGTAAACCTTGGATTTGAAATTGGCCGACTCGGAAACAACAACATTCAGGCATTTGACGAACGCTATTACAGTTTTTATCTGGGAATAACCGTAGCAGAATTTTGGTTTCAACAACAAAAAGAAAAGTAACATAGCAATGAAAAAGAAAATCACTTTCGCGCTAATGCCAATATTTATATTAATTGGTTTGAGCAATACAATGGCTCAAAAGTGCGACCCGCAAAACTGGGAAAACGCTGACGAAGAAAAATGTACTCAGGCACTCTCTGTTTTTCACAGTGATGTGAAACAAGAAAACTACAAGGATGCCTACCGCCACTGGAGATACTACTATTGCCACTGCCCAAAGGCCGATGGTGCACAAAAATGGGTGTATATAGATGGCGCCAAAATAATGGTTGACCAAATAAAAAGTAACAAAAGCGACAAGCCAAAACTTGAAGCCTACTACGACTCGCTCATGATGGTTTACGACAACTGGATACTGAGCTACGGCGAAGAAGGCAAAGTGGTAGGATACAAAGGCTTATACACCTACGCTTACCAAAACTACAAACTGGAAAGATTGGTTGATGCCAAAAACTACTTTGAGAAAAGTATAGAACTACTCGATAGCGCAACCACCTATAGCACTGTAACTTACTACATGTCGGTATTGCAAAAACTGGCCAAATACAAACAAGTAGATACTGCCTACTGGGTTGATAAATACTTTGTGGTTTCAGATATAATTGACGCCGGAATTGCCCGCAACGGAAAGTACCTTCCGAAATGGCAAAAAACCCGCGAAGACATAGACAACCTAATGTCGCCCGTGCTTACTTGCCAGCAATTGCTGCCCATTTACGCCAAAAAACTGGCGGGCGAACCAAGTGCCGATGACCTGAAAAAGATGGTACTTTTTATGGAACGTAAAGAATGTACCGATGCTCCTGAATACGAAAAAGCAGCCAACAAACTTTGCGACATGGAGCCTTCAGCTGTGTGCAAAATTGCCCTGGCGCGTCTTAAATACAAAAAAGGCATGTATGTAGAAGCTAAAAGTTATGTGCTCGAAGCCATTGACCTTGAAGAAGATGGCATGAAGAAAAGCGATTATTACCTGTTTTTATCTGATATACAAGACAAACTGGGAAGCAACTCAGGCGCAATGGACGCCGCCAATAAATCATTGGCACTGAACCCCAACAATGGCCGCGCTTATATGATTAAAGGAAGTCTTTATGCAGAAATGGCAAAAAACTGCAAAGACTTTGACAAAAAAGCAGCCTATTGGGTGGTGGTAGATATGTACATCAAAGCCAAAACACTTGATGCTTCGCTGAGCGAAACTTGCAACTCACGCATCAATACCTACAGCCAATACTTCCCTACATCAGGCGAAATATTCTTCCAAACTGATGCCAATGGCCAAACCTTGAAAGTAGGCGACAGCTACACCGTACCTTGCCTAGGCGCAAGCACTACCATCAGAGCCAAAGTTGAATAACAATTTATAACATAAGTACTTAAAGCGCAGGTGTTGCATCTGCGCTTTTTTTATGATTTTTGGTTTTCATGAAACAAATCCTTCTATACACCTTCTGTCTTTTCGCTCTTGTTGCCTGCGAGGAAAATGACCTCAATCAGGTGGCTTCGCTTTCCAACGAAAAAGACCTGCCGGTGGTGGTAATGGAAAATGCCGAGATTGAATTCACCGATTCAGCTATGTTAAAGGCTATTATTTCGGCAGGGCTGGTAGAAACGTATATGTTTTATAACGACAACAACGAAGTAACAGACCAAAAACTGGTAATGAGCAATGGTGTTGACGCCCGCTTTTTCAACAAAGAAGGTGTAGAAAACAGTGCCATGACCTCGAACTCGGCCATACGATTTGAGAAAGACAAAAAAACTGAAATAGAAGGCAATGTGAAGGTGGTAAATATCAAGGGCGACTCACTTTCAACCGAATACCTGCTGTGGGACGAAAACAACAACACCATTTCATCAGACCGAAAGGTGCGGGTAAAAACCGATGACGAAATCATATTTGCCGAAGGTTTTACCTCCGATGCAAATTTTCAGGAATACACTTTTAAGAAAGTAACAGGCACCATTAGCCTGAAATAAAAAAACGCATGATTTAATTAAAAACCATGCGTTTGTCTTTATTAAATGCGGAAAAAATTTATCCTTCCACCTTTTTATAATCGGCAATAAATTGAGCCAAACCAATATCGGTAAGCGGGTGGTTAAAAAGCTTGTCGATAGAAGAACCCGGGCAGGTAACTACATCGGCACCAATTTTAGCGCACTCTACTATATGCATTGGGTGTCTGATACTTGCAGCAAGAATTTCAGTGTCAAAACCATAGTTGGCAAACACGAGTACCAGGTCTTCAATAAGGCTAAGTCCGTCGGTAGAAACGTCATCCAAACGGCCCAGGAAAGGCGATACATAAGAGGCACCTGCCTTAGCCGCCAATATAGCCTGACCAACAGAAAAAATCAAAGTACAATTGGTTCTTATGCCCATTTCGCTGAATGCTTTAATGGCTTTAATGCCATCGCGGGTCATGGGTACTTTCACCACTATATTGTTGTGCAGTGCAGCAAGTTCTTTTCCTTCGCGCAGCATACCTTCAAAATCGGTTGAAATAACCTCGGCACTGATATCGCCATCCACCATTTCGCAAATGGTTTTGTAGTGTTTCAGCACGTTTTCGCGGCCTTGCACACCCACTTTTGCCATGAGCGAGGGGTTGGTAGTTACACCATCAAGTATGCCTAGGTCGTTCAGTTCCTTAATCTCATCAAGGTTTGCCGTATCAATAAAAAATTTCATCTGGTATTTTGGGCTGAAAATTAAAACAAAAAAAGGTAAGCAAACTGTATCGCACCGCTCAACCACCCCAACCTTGCTACCTTCCGGTCCTGGGGAAGAAGGCAGGAGCTGGTCGTACAGCGCTTACCCGGCTGCAAAGGTAGTAGCCACCCCAGCTGTACCAAAGGTTTCTTTAATATTTTCATAAAATAATTTACACTCACTTAACATCAGCCACTTAGCTTTTCTAAAAGATGAATACTTGGTGCAAATGGCCAATCTTGCCTATTTTCGAAGCTTTGAGACATACGCGAATGGCAACACAAAACTTTGATCTGGAATTCAACAAAAACGAAGATGAGAACAAGCTGAAGCTCATGCGGCTGAAGCAGGAATTGAATAAAATATACCTTGGCGGTGGCGAAAAAAGAATTGCCAAGCTCAAAAGTCAGGGTAAAATGACGGCTCGCGAGCGCATTGAATACCTTACCGACGAAGAAAGCCATTTCTATGAAATAGGTGCCTTTGCAGGGTATGAAATGTATGAAGAACACGGTGGATGCGCCGCAGGTGGCGTGGTAGCCGGCATAGGCTATGTGAGCGGACAGCAATGTGTAATTGTAGCCAACGATGCCACGGTAAAAGCCGGTGCCTGGTTTCCTATTACGGGTAAAAAGAACTTGCGTGCGCAGGAAATTGCCATGGAAAACCACCTTCCCATTATTTATTTGGTTGACAGTGCGGGAGTGTACCTGCCCATGCAGGATGAAATTTTTCCTGACAAGGAACACTTTGGGCGCATTTTCAGAAACAATGCCGTGATGTCGTCAAAAGGAATTATCCAAATTGCCGCCATTATGGGCTCTTGTGTGGCAGGTGGTGCCTATTTGCCCATTATGAGTGATGAGGCCCTGATAGTGGAAGGCACAGGTTCTATTTTCCTTGCCGGACCGTATCTGGTAAAAGCCGCAATTGGCGAAAGCACCGATCAGGAAACACTGGGCGGAGCCACTACGCAAAGCGAAATATCGGGTGTAACGGACAATAAGTTCAAAAACGACCCCGAAGCCCTTGACTATATAAAAGGTATAATGAACAAACTGGGCAAGTTTGAAAAAGCAGGATTTAACCGCAGCAAAGCCGCCGAGCCACGCAAAAATGCCAAGGATATTTTTGGCCTGCTGCACCCCGACAATGCCAAACCCTACGACACAATTGAGGTAATAGAACGCCTGGTTGACAACTCTGAATTTGACCAATACAAAGAAAAATACGGTCAAACCATTGTATGCGGCACCGCACGAATTGACGGCTGGGCGGTGGGCATTGTAGCCAACCAACGCAAAATTGTGAAAAGTGCCAAAGGCGAAATGCAATTTGGCGGTGTTATCTACTCCGACTCTGCCGACAAGGCAGCCCGGTTTATTATGAATTGCAACCAACGCCGTATTCCGCTCGTGTTTTTGCAGGATGTAACCGGTTTTATGGTGGGCACGCGCAGCGAACACGGAGGTATAATAAAAGACGGCGCCAAGTTGGTAAATGCCGTATCAAACAGTGTGGTTCCTAAGTTTACCATTATTATGGGCAACTCTTATGGCGCCGGCAACTACGCCATGTGCGGCAAAGCCTACGACCCGCGGTTTATTGTCTCATGGCCCAATGGCAAAATTGCTGTAATGGGTGGCGAACAAGCCGCAAAAGTGCTCATGCAAATTCAGGTGGCTTCTCTTAAGTCAAAAGGGCAAGAGCCTGATGACGACACGCAAAAAGCTCTTTTTGAAGAGATAAAAGCAAAATACGACCAACAAACCACACCTTATTATGCTGCGGCAAGACTGTGGGCAGAGGCCATTATAGATCCAATGGAAACCCGAAAGTGGATTTCGATGGGAATTGAAGCCGCAGATCATAACCCACATATTGAAAAATTCAATGCGGGTGTGCTGCAAACCTGATTTACGTCTCGCCTAATTTCTTAGGTCAATGGAGTGTGCAAAAACGCCAAAGTCTCTTTGACAGCAAGCGCTGCATGAGGTGGCAAAAGCAACTCGCGGTACGGATGGCTTCCGCCAAACACATGGTTTCCGTTGGGCACCAAATACAATTGCACCTCCTTATTCCAATTTTTCAAAGCCAATGCATCGCTAAAAATAACGGTTGGATCTTCGGTGCCGTGTACCACCAAATGCGGCTGTTTCATTTTTTTACACGCATTTTCTATTGAAAAAGCTTCTTTGTGGGCTAGGTAATCTTCATAAATTTCATAATACTGCGGCATTTGCTGTCCGGTTCTGCTATTATGTATGTAGGCCACACCCTCTTTTTGCCAATTGGCAAACTCAGGCCCTTTGTAGCGTTCTGCAATATCCTTAAAAGCAGCCCATGTTATTAGTTTTTTTATTACCGGGTTATTTGATGCATATAGAATTGCCGTAGCGCCTCCCCTGCTGTGGCCTATTAAATTTATCTCATTGGTATTCATCAAATCGGTTGGCAATACCGGATTGTCTATAATCCATGCCACCATACAATCAATATCTCTAAGTTCGCGGCTGTAGGTATTTCTGCCAAAAGCTTCCATATCTTCAAAAGCTTCGGAGTTAAGTCTTGTACAACCATTGTGACTCTGGTTAAACTTGATGAACACATAGCCATTGTCGGCAAAATTCCGAGCCACTTTGTCCCAAATTCCCCAATCTTTAAAGCCTTTAAAACCGTGGTTAAACAATACCACAGGCTTATTGAAACGGTCAAGATTGAAATAAACATCAGCCAAAACAGGCTTATCATCTGCTCCTTTTAACTCAAGGTTGCGCAATACCTCCATAAAATCGTAATTATATAAAAATTCCAAAAGTAAACGATTACATGCGCATCCCTAGTCTATTTCCAACACCGATTAGCAAAATATACCTACTTGGCGCGTCAAAACAATAGTTATGGGCAAGTTTAGTACGACACATCACAACGGATATGGACAACCACCGCCGTGATAAAAAATACGGTAAATCACGTATTGAATCACTTTGTCTTAAACCTTAATCTTGTCAAATCAAACTGTTGAGCAACCACTCTAAAAACGGGCGATAAAAGCCTTATGAGTAGGAAAATCTCATCAAAAAAAAACAGACCATGAAGAATGTAACAATTTTGTTGACACTTGTATTTGCAACATTGACTAATGTTTTTGCCGGTCCGACCAATGACATGTGGGAATCATTTAAAACCCATGATGTAGCCAAACTCAAAGCAGCCATTGCTGCCGGAGCCAAAGTAAATGCCCTTGACAAGAACGGAGCCCCTGCTCTTAATTCTGCCGTAATATGGGCTGACATGACCCAACTTTTAGTTGACGCGAAGGCAGATGTAAATGAGGCGGGAAAAGTAGATATGACACCGCTGATGACCGCTGCAATGATGAGCTCCCCGGAAAGCATGAAAATTTTACTCAATTCAGGAGCTGATCCAAAATTTAAAATGAAAAATGGAATGAGTATTTTACATTACGCAACATGGAGAAGCAATTGTGCCGAATGCGTTCAGCTTCTGATTGACAAAGGCGTTGATGTGAACGAAAAAGACAAAAACGGAGAAACTCCTATGACCATTATGATGACTGCCAGCACTGCCAAACAGCGAGCCGAGACAGTCATTTACACGACTAACGCCTATAAGGCTGCGGGCATTACAGTGATGCCGGATAAATTCATGAATCCTAAAGAATCTGACTGGGACGACCCGGATAAAATCATGGAAGTGCTGATTAAGGCCAAAGCCGATGTCAATGCAGCAAATGCCGTAGGAACCACCCCACTCATAACCGCCGCTTTTTTCAACAAGGCTCCGTTGATGCAAATGCTCATTGACGCAGGCGCGGACGCAAACCAGGCCGACAAATTAGGGGTAACGCCCATTATGTATGCGGCAATAAGAGGCAACATGGAAGCTATTGAACTATTGCTGAACGCAGGAGTGGATGTGAACAAAACCTTCAAATGGTATGACGCAAAGTTGGGGGCCGACATGAAAGATTTCACACTGCTGGCTATGGCAGCTTCGCAAAAGAATGTTGAATTGGTGAAATTCCTAATAGCTAAAGGCGCCAACTGCACCATTGCTACCCACGGAACTTTTCCACTTTCAGTTGTTGGTGGCGTCTGCCTGGTAACAGTAAAGAATAAATATCCCATCAATTACGCAACAGAGAGTGGAAGCCTGGAAGTGGTAAAAGCTATTGTAGAAGGATGCAACCTTAGTACGAGTTCATTTACCTGGCAACAATTTGAAGCCAAAGTACTTAAAGGCGATGGTTGCAAAGGAGACGGAAAATATACCCGCCCATCTGATTTTGCCAAAATGCTGGGAGAAGAAGCTATTTATAATTATCTGAAAGAAAAAAAGCTGTAGAGAAGAATACCAGCCCATAATGGCACCTAAGAAAACTTGGGGCAATCGGCGATTTCCGCAAGGTTCGTTCTCCGAAGCTACTTTTGGTCTCGGCGCACAGATAATCGCTACGAAAAGCCCCACGTTTCTTAGCTTTGGAAGATTATGAAAACCAGTTTAGCCAACAGCGAAACCCTGCTGCCACTCGGTAAGTTTTCAGGAATTTTATTGGTTTCGATAGGAAGTTCAAGCGGAGTGACAACCCAAAAAATATGGGTTCATTGATGTAAAATATTATAGATTTTAATGAAGATAAGGGGTAAGAACAGCATGGGTTCTTACCCCTTTTTTGTTGGGTTGAAATTAAAGCAGATGCCGACTGGTTTTGGCCATTGCCATTTTTGCGAATTGAAGTACTTTCGGGGGCTCAAACAATGCATTTGCAACTGTAATGTCAATAAGCCTTGAGAAGATAAAAGAGCCCATTGCTCATGAAATGAAGGTATTCGAGAAGGAATTCAGAGTGGCCATGTCCTCAAAAATCCCGCTTCTCGAGCGCATAATGACCTACATAGTAAAACGCAAAGGCAAACAAATGCGGCCCATGTTTGTCTTGCTTTCGGCGGGTGTTTCAGGTGGCATCAACGAAAAAACCTACCGCGGTGCCTCCTTGGTAGAGCTCATGCACACTGCCACTCTCATACATGACGATGTGGTGGACGATGCTTTTCAGCGACGTGGATTTTTTTCGGTAAATGCCCTTTGGAAAAACAAAATTGCGGTTTTGGTGGGTGATTTTCTTCTCTCCAGCGGTCTCATTCTTTCGCTTAAAAACAAAGAATTTTTGATGCTGGAAATACTCAGCGAGGCGGTAAAAGCCATGGCCGAAGGAGAATTGCTGCAACTGGAAAAAGCCCGAAAACTGAATACCAACGAAGAAGTGTATTTCGATATCATCACCAAAAAAACCGCATCTCTCATTTCGTCATGTTGTGCCATTGGTGCGGCTTCAAACGATGTTTCGGACGAGGTGCTTGACCGCATGCGCGCATTTGGTCAAAATGTGGGCATCGCGTTTCAGATAAAAGACGACCTGTTTGACTACGGCGATGGAACCGATATTGGAAAACCGCGCGGTATTGATATACAAGAGAAAAAACTAACCCTGCCGCTTATTTACGCCTTGCAAAATGTGGATGAAGCAGAACAGAAAAATATTATTAAAAAAATAAAAGGTTTCAAAAACCGCAAAAAAGACCTCAATGAAATATCGGCCTTTGTATTTGATAATGGCGGTATTAAATATTCGGTTGATAAAATGCACGAATACAAAAACAAAGCCTTGGAAATATTGCAAGAATTTCCCGACAATGCTTACCGCACAAGTCTTGAAGGTCTTGTGAAATTTACCATAGAGCGCAAGAAATAACTACTCATTTGGCATAAACTGCATGGGATCTACCCATTTGCCGTTTTCAATCACCTCATAATGCAAATGCGGACGCATACTCAAGCCGGTATTGCCCACCTTGGCTATAATTTGCCCTTTTGTAACCCGGTCACCTACTTTTACCAACATTTCGTTGAGATGGCAAAAATGGGTTTGGTACTGATCTGAATTTTGGATTTTGATATGTATGCCATAATTTTTGGCTGTATCGGCTTCTATTACAGTTCCATCGGCTGTGGCATAAACAGGAGTGCCTTTTGGCGCACTAAAATCGACACCGTTGTGCAGCTTTGACTTTTTTACAACCGGGTGATACCTGTATCCAAATCCTGAACTAATTGGCGCATTTGCTACAGGTCTGATTTCAGGTTGGCCCGAATGATTGATTGAAAACGCAAAGAGCAACCCAAATACCGCTAAGAGTAGGATGAAGTACTTGAAAGATTCAACAGGTTTTGATGGTTTTTTTACTAACATTTTTATCCTTGTTTTTATGGGGTGATGAAAAAATTGGTGCAGCAATTGAAAGTCTGAATGTGTAGCATGAGCCATTTCCAACAAACATTTGGCATAGCGCTCAAATGGAATGGCACTGCGCTCAGTTACATTTTTATCCACCTGAAATTCATGAACGAGTTTCAGGTTTCTTTCGATGAAATAATTAAAGGGGTTGAACCAAAAAATGACTTTATAAACACTGAATAGCATAATGTCTAGAGAATGCTGCAGGTGGATATGCCACTTTTCGTGCGCTATTATCATCTCTTTTTGCTCTTGGCTAAGGGTTGGACTTAAAAATACAAAACCGAAAAACGAAGCCGGTGCGGTTTTATCGGTCAGCACAAGCTTCATGTTACCAATTTTTTCATGCGGAAGAAATACCAGCATCATTACTTTTATCCACCTGAAAATGCCCATGACAAATGCAATAGACAAGCCTGTGCAATAAGCCAAAACCAAAAAAGAAAAAGGCTTGGTATGCTCCAAATTGACATTTTCGGTTTGTAGCATATTGGTTGGCGCAACATCAAGCGCGGTCGTTGGCAGTGAAAATATGGGTTGTAATTCACCTTCTATTGGAAAAAACGCAAGAATAAGTGCCGCAGGATAAATTAAGTTGAGAACAAATCGGTTGACAGAAAAATGACTCAAATCTTTCAAAAAGAAGTAATACACTAGGAATAACAAATTGGCTGCGAGTGCCGCCTTTAGCATATTCATCACAAACTCAGCTATTGCCATCTGCCTTTTTTTGATTGATTTGCTCTTCTATTATATTTCTAATTTCTTCAAGTTCTTGCAAACTAAGCTTTTCGTTTTCGGCAAAATGAGAAAACAAGGCACTACCCGAACCTTTGAAAAATTGATTCGCTATATTTTTAAAGTGCCGCGAAAAATAGGTTTGCTTAGCTATGAGCGGATGGTATTGATGCACTTTGCCATAGGTTTTGTAACCAACAAATTCTTTGCGCACCAAAACCCTAAGCACGGTTGAAATGGTAGTATAGGCAGGCTTAGGCTCCGGAAAAGCTTCAACAATATCGCGCAAAAAGGCAGTATCGAGCTTCCAGAGCACTTCCATTACTTGCTGTTCGGCTTTTGTCAATTCTTGCATGCAACAAACATAACTACATTTTTAGTTACCAAACTAGTTTTGTAGTTTTTAATTTCAAAACCCTTCCATTCAAGCGTTTTGCTTCAACTCAACGCCGCGTATCACATGTTTATGCGATGACTAATTAAGATGATTGTTTTGCTCCGGTACTACTTTTGGTGGGCAAGTTTGAGTAGAACGCCCATGAAAAAGTTGATTGTATGTACCTTGATTGTGCTTGTGGCAAACTACAGCACCGCACCGGCCAAGCGCAAAGAACGTTTTCGCTGCCCAATGGTGCGCATCAACGACCAATTGATTGTGGACCAATATGAAGTGACTATTGATGAGTGGATGGCTTTTATGCACTACAACCTTTCAAACTACCGAACCAAGCAACAAACATTTAATCGACTCAGTCCTTGTATCGATTCGGCAAGCCAAACGGTGGCACAACAATTTTCGCTGCTCAAAAAATGGTATTATGATGAACACCAAAGTGAAAGTCTGTTTGAGTCAACCATTACGCGCAGTGAATATTATTTTCCCATCGATCCAAAATCTCCGAAAAAAGATTTTGAAAAGCTCATGTTGGAGCATCAAAAACCTGTTACAGGCATTACCTACGAGCAAGCCTTATTATACCTGAGTTGGAGAGAAAATTATTTTATGGAATTTGAAAGTGGCATTGATACACCCGGTATGGGATACAAAGCGGTGTTGCCCAGGTTTGGCGTATGGACCGAAATTGCGAAGCAAGCGGGTCCGCGTGCGGCTGAAAACCACAGCGAAAACCCTGATAGCATAAACGCACTCGGCTGTTATTTGATAAGGTGCCGCGAGACCAAACCTTGCTCCAACACACTTGAAGGTGAAGCCCTTTATGGCAAACAAGCTTTTCCGGTTGTGGCAGGTTATTATCCCGACCAATTCGGATTGATGAGTTTCTATGGCAACGTGGCAGAAATGCTGCACGGTCGCGACAGTGCTGCGGGCGGTAGCTTTGCTCATTATGCAAAAGCTTCAATGCCGGGCAAAATCCAACATTATAATAAAGCAGCGCCTTGGTTGGGACTCAGGTGTTACTTTGTCAAAGACAAGTGGAATTAGTTGTTATTTTCCTGAAAAAGCCAATCGCATTCCTATGCTTGTCTTTTAATTGTTGAGCGGGTCAAATAAAAACCGCTTCACGAGTCATTTCTAACTCACTTACAGCCAAACACCATCAACAAATATTTTCACGTGCAAGCGCTAGAAAAGGCGTCTCTTTACCCCAAAAAAGTCGATTGAAATAGGATAAACATACACACCACCTTCTGATACTTTGATGGCTCCAAGTATGGGAAACACTATGGAACAAACGCCTACAGCTATCATAAGTGGAATACCGACAATCACAATAATGAGAATACCGCTGACCATGAGGTATATCAGCTCGCTTACAATCCAATTCATAATGATGCGGCCATGCAGGTCCACCTCGTAGTCTTCGT
>WGNN01000016.1 GCA_016124515.1 bacterium | reverse complement strand
TTACTCAAAAATGCAGGTGCCATCCGCCTGTTGCTAAGTCTTTTAAAACACAGCCTTTTGCCACAAGACAGCCTCACTCGCGGCGAATCGACCTTACTTTTGTGGCAGTTGCAAGACCAACTTACCAAGCCTGTTTTTGCGCAGGAAACCGCAAATTATAGCCTGCATGCGCTTTTGCTTCAAGCCCAAAAAAGCAGTGAACAGTTTTACCAAATGCTCAATCCAAAGCTGCACCAATGCCTGAAACAAAGAAATTCGGCGCTGCTGCATTTGGTAAATGAGCTCATAGCGGCACTGGGTATGCAACATTTGCAAAGCGAATATTTACAGCGCTTTACCGAAATAGTGTACCAATATGAAATAGATCATGAAAGCGATTTAGCGGCCTTTATTGAGTGGTGGCACGATACCGAAAACAGCCATTGCATCAAGTCGCCCGACAACGAAAATGCCGTGGTGGTTCTCACTATTCACCGGGCCAAGGGACTACAATATCCGGTGGTGCTGATGCCCTATGCCAAGCGCGCACTCAAAACGCGATCAGAAAACATCATGTGGCTGCCCAACCAAAGTTTCAGCAGCGATTGGCTAGATTATATACCGCTTAATTTTTCGGAGAACCTAACAAAAACATCATACGGCGAGGCGTATTTTGAAGAAACCGAGCTGGCCTTGGTTGACGCTCTAAACATATTGTATGTGGCTTTTACCCGTGCCGAAGACCGCTTATACGTCTTGGCAACGCCAAAAGAAAATCCACTGCCCAACACCGCCTCGCTCTTGTACAATTATATAAAGGACAATAATGAACTGAACAGCTATTTCAACGATGAAGTCCTGCAATTTGGCAGCGAAGTGGCGCCTGAAAAAAAGGTGGTCCCCAACGAAAAACCTGCTGCTACGAGTTTGGCCAAAACGGTTGACAACCTGCCCGCCTTGCGCAAGCCACGATTGAGCATTGCCGATTTGCGGGCTCCCAAGGTCAAACCCTTTCAATCGGGTATCGTATTGCACAACCTGCTGGCCCTTTTTCACAAGGACTCAAACCGTCAAAATTGCCTGCAAACAGCTGTTAACCTGAATCTTATTACCGAAAGCGAAAGGAATATTTGGCAAAGTAAAGTGGATGAAATTCTTGAACTGGAAACCATAAAAACCTGGAACGAACAATCGATATGGCAATTGAACGAACAGGAATTTGTGACCCGCGAAGGCAACCTGCGACCCGACAAAATATACCTGTTGCCGGATCGTATAGTGGTGCTTGACTACAAAACCGGCAAACCCAACGAAGAACACCACACCCAAGTGCGCGCCTACAAAGAAGTGGTAGCCTCATTAAAATCCTATATAAACACAGGCAACAATCCTAATAAAAACATTGAAATTGACGCATATTTGCTTTACACACAAAGCCTTGAACTCATAAAAGTGGACTAATGAAAAAAAGCTTTATACAAGATATTCTTGACGACATACTGCAACGGGAAATGCAAAAAAACGGGGTGGAAACCCTGGAAGTAAGCGCTGTGCCCTGGCTCAATTACCAATTTGTATTTCCATCAAAACGGCCCGCAGCTTACTTGCAGCGCAGTTTGCAACAGCAAACAAAAGCAGCCTTTGCACAGCCGCAAACCTTGGCCATTGCCGACTTTATCAGCAAGTACAGCTTGTTGGTTCCATCCGATACCATGTCGTTGGTTATAGAACTGTACGAATGTTATTTGGCGGTGCTCAAAACCGGTGAGCCCGCACTTAGCCTCTTGCAATTTTATCCACTTGGCGAAACGCTAATTGGCGATTTTGGCGATATTGACAAGGATTTGGTAAATGCCGAAGCCTTGTTTGCCAATTTTACCCAAATGCAAAACCTTGAAGACAATTTTGCCCCTGACAGCGAGCAGATGGCGGTTTTCAAAAATTTCTGGCACTTGTTTTCGGCGCAGGAACCCCGCAAAATGCAACGCGAATTCCTGGCATTGTGGCAACTGATGGGAGCCCTTTATTTTGAATTCAGAACCCGCTTGCAATCCAAGGGCATCGCCTATGCCGGCCTGGCAGAGCGCAATATGGTGCAGCAATTTTCAAATATCCAACACTATTTTCATAATAAAATCATTTGCATTTGCGGCTTCAATGCGCTTACAAAAGCCGAAATAAAACTCTTTAAGGAAATAGAAACCGTTGCCGAAGTGCATTATTATTTTGATTATGACAAGCACTACATGGCTGCACACCACGAGGCGGGCCATTTTATGCGTAGAAACCTGCGCGAGCTCAAAGACCGACTAAACCATGAGACAAACCAAAACCTGCACGATACAAAAGAAATACACATTACTTCGGCAAGCGGCACCACAGGCATGGTACAAGCGCTGTATCAAGACCTAAGTCAGTTGGATCCATCGGCTTACAATGGCCAAACCGGAATAGTATTGCCCGACGAAAACGCCCTGCGAGCCTGTATTGAAGTGCTGCCTACACTAGCCGCTCCGCTCAACATTACTATGGGTATGCCCTTGCAAAGCACAAGTATTTGGAGTTTGGTAAAAAACCTGTTTCAACTGCAAGTCAATTATAATAAATCGCGCAATGGATTTCTATATCGCGATGTAGTTCAAGTACTTCAACAGCCTGAGTTGGCACTATGGCGCAACAACAAAAGCCACGAAGCAGAAATGCAAATAGCGGCAAAAAACATCATGTACTGCACCACACAATGGCTCGTTGACCAACAACTTCACGAAGGTTTTATGCAGATTTTCAAGCCCACTGAACCGGCGGGAATTTTCGACTACCTGCTTGAAATTTTAGCAACTTTAGAGCTACAAAACCCGCAGATGGCTCCCTTGCAGCATACCGCCTTGATACACACCTACCAACAAGTGAGCCGGTTTGGTGATTTATATATGAAGCACCTGCAACAATTGCAAATACATGAACTATGGTTGCTGTATAGAAAAGCCACACAAGCCGCATCTATCTCGTTTGAAGCCGAGCCTGTAGATGGTTTGCAACTCATGGGGCTTTTGGAAAGCAGGATGATAGATTTTGATCGTTTGTTTATTTTATCGGTAAATGAAGGTATAATACCCAAAAGCTCGCGCCACCAATCTCTTATTCCCTACGGCATACGCAAAGCCTTTGGTATGAACACCTTTAGAGAAGACGATGCGGTGAGCGCCTATTATTTTTACCGTCTGCTTCAACGGGCATCAAAAATAAACCTGTACTATAATACCGACACTGATGGCGACAGCAAAGGCGAGCCCAGCCGGTATATCTTACAGATAAAGCAAGAAATGCCTCAGGCAATTATTACAGAAAAAAATTATTCAATAAAAAGCCCTGCTTTTGCTTTGCCCAACCTGCAAATAATAAAGCAACCTGATGTAATGGAAGGATTGCAGCAATATGAAGTAATAGACGGGCAGGCCAAACGCCCCCTAAGCCCATCGGCACTAAGCACTTATATAAAAAGCCAAATACAGTTTTATTTACGGTTTGTAGCCAATTTTAGAGAACGCGACAATGTACTTGAAGAAATGGATGCCATTGCGTTGGGCAATATTGTGCACAACACACTTGAAGATTTATACAAAAACCACCTGAACCAAACTATAACTTATGATTTGATTGAAAATCTTATCTTGAAACTACCGAGCACACTTGAGCGCAACCTGCAGGAGGAAATGAACATAAGCAGCAGCCAACTCTCAGGCAGAAATTTGCTTTTTTATAATATATGCTCAAAACTATGCCTCAATGTATTGCAGACCGATAGAAAGACAAAAAACCTGCGATTGTTGGCACTTGAATTTGACCAACTGTACTACGACATGCCAATAGACACGAAAAATGGCCGCAAAGTGATCAGGCTTAAAGGACAGTTTGACCGCTTGGACGAGGTGGATGGTGTAACACGGGTAGTGGATTATAAAACCGGAAAGGTAAAAATACCGGGAAATACCGGCAATTTCCTCAAAAATACATTTGAAAGAGCCGAACACGCCGCGGTGCTTCAAACCCTGTTTTACACCCTTGTATATTTAAAAAACAACCCACAGCAATCGGTTTTACCGGTCATTTACCACCTCAAATCCACCGAAAACCTGATGGTGCCGGTAGTAGAAAACCCGCTGAATTTAAACAACATGCAAGAATATGAGATGATGCTCAAAGAAAAACTCGAAGAGATTTGGAACCACAAAAAGCCATTTATCTTTGATGATTACGAAAACGAGCAAATGTATTTGATGATGGATGTATTATAACAAAGATTAGGATGAAGTTAAACAAAATTCAACCCAAATACGACTATTTGCTTCTTGCCTTTTGCATAGGCATTATGCTCTTTTCGCGCGTATATTTATTGGCAAACAAACAATACCTGTATTATGACGAAATTGCCTCGCAACAAATTTATTATGGTACCGCTGTAGAAAATATCCAAAAATTTGCGCAGATGCAAAATGGCTGGCATATAGCAGCAGAGTTTAAAAATATTATACCTGAACACCGGCAATTTGCTTTTAGCCAAATAAATGAATCCCTGGCCTATAGCGAAAATCATCCGCCATTTTATTATTGGCTCATGAACGGCTGGCTCAGCATAGTTGGTTTTGAGCTACACAAGCAACTCATATTCAATATAGTAGTTGAATTTTTGCTCATTTTTATGTTTTTTAAATTATTCAAGAAAACAGGCATTACCAACAACACATCAATCTCCATAATTGTAGCGGCCATTTTGTTGCATCCATTCTTTGCCGAATCATTTTATATGCTGCGGCACTACCACTTGCTTGCCTTGTCTGTTTTGATGCTCTGGGTGCAGCTTTTTGATATATGTGACAAACCTGTCTGGAACGCGAGAAAAATTATTTCTCTCTTTCTCATTGCCGGTTTTGGCAGTTTGATTCATTATTTTTTCCCGGTGGTATTGGCTATCAGCCTGGTAGTAGCCGCCCTTGAGACCCGCCAATACAAAACATTGGCAATAACTGCAGCAATAGTCGCTGTAGCCTTTGCCGCCGTTGTAGTGTGGCAAATTGATATATACGACAAATTCATTTTTGGCGAAAAAGGTCCGGCTCCTGAAAAGACACACTTTTTCAAATTAATAGCTGCATTGCCCGGCAGATGGGTTTTAACGCGCAAGATGGTTTATGCCATACCCTTGCTCTTGCTTTTGGCATCGTGGCCTGCTGCGGCTTACGTTTATTATAAATTGCGCAAAAACATAGCGTACAAACAGTTTAGAGCCTTGCTGAGTACCGGTATGGCTATACTTTTTTTTATAGGTTTTGCCGTACTAACCCACAAAATTCAACAACACATTATTTCAGAAAACAGGTACCATGTAATATATGCGGTTCTTTTATTTCCCGCACTGTCCTATTATTTTTTGAAAAAATACCCCGTTGCCAAGGTTCACTTCCTTATTGCGGTATGTATTCCACTATTGGCTGCCATAAGCTTGTACCAAAACAGGCAAATAGCTGCCACCAAGGTGCCATCGGACTATTTGATTATAGACCAAACGAGCTATACCGAAACAGTACAATTGCTACAATATTTGTCCGAAACGCAAAAGCTGTGGTTGCAGGGCAGCAACAGTGCGTTGAAAGTGCCACCCGTTGCAAATAATATCTGGATCCTGACATCAAACGAGGCCACTATGCAGCGTCTATTGGCCAATGGATATAAAAAAGGTGAAAATTCCTTCTCCGGAATGCATTCATGGTACTTGTTTCGCCCGAAATAACTTAAAATTTGCCCCACCAAATACGAACAAAGCAATGCACAAATCAATAAATATTCCCGATTCAGACTTACCACGAATTGTGGTAATAGGAGGCGGATTTGCGGGGCTCACTTTCTGTCAAAAAATCAATACCAAATACTATCAGGTGGTGCTGCTCGATCGGCACAATTTCCACACTTTTCAGCCCTTGCTTTATCAGGTAGCTACCGCCGGTTTGGAGCCAAGCAGCATTTCGGGCCCGCTGCGAAAGCTTTTCAAAAACAAAAGCAACTTCTACTTTAGGGTGGGTGCAGTTGAAAAAATAGAACCTGAAAACAACCTGGTTCGCACCTCACTGGGCAAGCTCAGCTACGACTATTTGGTGGTAGCAAACGGTGCCAAAACCAACTATTTTGGCCACGAAGAGAACTACGAAGGCGCTTTTCCACTAAAACAAACCGCCCAAGCCTTGAGCCTGCGAAACAGTACCCTGCGTTGTTTTGAAGACGCGCTTTTGGTGAGCGATTCAACCGAAAAACAAGCCTTGCTAAATTTTGTGGTGGTAGGCGGCGGCCCCACAGGAGTAGAAGTGTCGGGTGCTTTTTCAGAATTGAAAAACAATGTATTGCCCAAAGATTACCCCGAGCTTGACTTCTCAAAAATGAAGGTTTATTTGATTGAAGGCAGCAACAGGTTGCTCAATGGCATGAGCAACAAATCGCACGAAGACGCCATAAAAGCCCTAAAAGAAATGGGGGTTGAAGTGCTGCTTGAAACAAGGGTAAACTCCTACAAAAACGAACTGGCCACACTGAGCAACGGCACAGAAATTCCCACAAAAACCTTGGTTTGGGCGGCGGGGGTTACCGGCAACCTCATCAACGGGTTGGAACCTTTTGCTGCGGCTCCTGCAAACCGCGTGAAAGTGGACCGATACAACCTGATTGAAGGCACCCAAAACATTTATGCACTGGGCGATATTGCCTTGATGGCTACAGAAAACCACCCAAAAGGCCATCCACAATTGGCGCCCGTAGCCATTCAACAAGCTGAATTGCTGGCGCGAAACCTTATGCATATCGGTACCAATAAAAAACCAACCCCATTTAAATATACCGACAAAGGCAGCATGGCCACCATTGGCCGAAACAAGGCAGTGGTTGACCTACCCGGCAACGTTCATTTCAAGGGCATTTTTGCCTGGTTTGTTTGGATGTTTGTACACCTTATGTCAATCATAGGCTTCAGAAACCGCGTGGTGATTTTGTTCAACTGGATTTGGAACTACTTCACCTACGACCGCAGCATACGGCTCATTCTTAAAGCTTCAAAGTAGCAAGTATCAAGAGTTGGCTTACGTCATTTTGGAAAATCAAAAATCTCATTTTGTTCCCATTGCTTAATGTATCTATTGAGATATCAATACTTTACCAAAATTTTTTCAAACCTATCCAAATTAGTTTGTATTTCAAGAATATACATCCCTTTCTCTAACGTGTTGGTATTGATTTGATTGCTTGCACTTCCCTTCTCAATTAGCCTTCCATCAACATTGTAAATTGAGTAGAAAAATTCATTTGATAAATCGATTTTTACAAAGTCACTAAAGGGATTAGGATATATTTTAGGGGCTAAATCATTTTTTACGTCAATAATAT
Source organism: bacterium (assembly GCA_016124515.1). Taxonomy (GTDB): domain Bacteria; phylum Bacteroidota; class Bacteroidia; order CAILMK01; family JACPUW01; genus JACPUW01. The sequence continues at coordinate 40,209 of WGNN01000016.1, read as the reverse complement.
CTGTTGCTAAAATGCCTCGAACCAAACTGTCAATTACCAGAGAATCGCAGAAATTATCAAAAATACCGACTTTTTTGTAAATCGATTTATTCGCATATAGTAATGAGTCATTACATACACTATATAATTTAAGATATCTTACTCCAATGGGTAAGTGTATATCATAAGGAAGAATACCTGTTTTGCGGAATCCGAAGCTGCTATTAAAAAACAGGTATTCCGGCATCCGATATAATTGAGGGTCTCCTTCTATTTTCCTTAATCTAAAAAGCTTTGCGAAGGCTGAATCTTTTACATTATAGATCAAATACTTTATTTGGACTCCTTCACTGATAATCATATTCAGCGTATCGTTTTCTTTTAATTTTAAATCAAAAACCAATTCATTTTTAAAATATAAAAACGAGTCCCAATAAACTTCTACTTTTCCGGTAAAAAAATATGCAGAATCCACTACTGACACCATATAATCAAAAGAGTCTTCTTTCATACCAAGCAAACCTTCCTTCTCAGAATAGTATGGTCGTCTTTGAATTATGTAGTAATACTTGTTATTGACCTGGGAGTCAAGAAGTGCTTTTTCTTGTATCATAGAAAAACCACTCCAATCAGGTGATACAGATAAGAGCATTTTTTCAACTATATATTTAGCCCCATCTTGAAAAAGGTTTTGTGTAAATGCAAATTGGCAAAAGCATAAAAAGCTACCTAGCAATAATAAACGAATGGTTTTCATATTGATGGTTTTTTGGGTTTTGTTTAATGTAAAGGTAAACAACTACCAACTGAAAATCTCCCTGGAGTCGACACAAGACTGAAAATCTCCTCGGAGTCGAGACACGGCTGAAAACTAACTTCCCTACCGCCCAAACCTCCTTTTGTAGAGCAAGCTCGCAATAATGCTCACTACTATAAGGGCCATACCCGCAAGGGCTTGCCAACTGTAGCTCTCATCAAAAAACACCGTGCCTATTATCAGCGCGTATATAGTGCCTAAATAGGTGAGAATTGAAATATTTGAAACCTTCTCCAATTGGTATGCCCTTGTCATGAAAACTTGCGCAAACTGCGTAAAAACCCCTGTAGCCAGCAGCATAAGCCACTCAAAAGGGCTGGGCCATACAAAACCACTGAGCATGAGCGGCCCAATGATAGGGATGGTAACCAACGGAAAATAAAAGACAATTACCAGCGGATCGTCTTTGCCTTTGAGCATGCTTATAAAGTTGTAGGCCAAAGCCGAGCCTACCGCCGACAAGATGCCCAATAAAAGCAAATGGGTATCCACCGTGGGGTCATAGCCTTTTATGAGCATTACCCCGCCAAAGGCTCCGGCAAAAAACAGCCATTGCACCCAACGCAGCCTGTCTTTCAACAAAAAAATGGCAAATATGGCCGCGAATATGGGCGATAAATATTGTATGGTAACCGCACTTGCCAGCGAGATGCGCTGCACGGTATATATGTAAAAGGTTAGCCCAACAAAACCCGCCACACCACGCAATATGAGCAGTTTCTTATCATTTCCCCATGGGTTGAGCCGCCGCCTTTTTAGCAACACCCAAGTTATGAGCAAGGTTACCAATGACCTAAAAAAAACCACCTCAAGCGAGGGAATGTGTTGCAGGTACTTGATGCACCAGTTCATGCCCGCATAAAAGAGCGAGGCCATGAGCATGAATCGAATTCCGCGGGTCAAAAAGTAAGGGCTGAGTTGCGGTTGTTTTCGTCAAATACTTTTTTCAGTATGTCGGTCACGCGCGCCTTGGGGTCTTGTCTTATGAGTTTTTCTTGCAGTGCCACTTTTACAAATAGTCCGTTGAGTGCCCTGCGGGTCACGTATTGACTCAATGAATTGGTTTTTACCTGCTCCAGCCCGCTGAATGGTATTTTGGCAGCCGTATTGTATTTGTCAATCAATGATTTATAAGCCGACTCTGCCGATACATTGCTCACGATATTTTTGCCCAGCGAGGCCTTTATTTTTGGCATAAAGGCTTGTTTCAGTTGGTTAAAGGTTTTGCCCCTCAGGTAGTGCGTAGCCGCCGAATCGTTTCCTTTCAAAATGCCAACTGCATCGGTAATACTCATGGTGGTAATGGCATTTTTGAATATTGGAGCCGCTTCTTTTGCGGCATCTTCTGCGGCGCGGTTTATGAGTTTGCGTGTTTCTTCAAGCACTTTATCGCCCAGCAAAGGCACTTTAGCAATATTTTTTGCTATCACATCGGCTTCTTTTGGCAAACCAATCTGCACCAGTTTGTCGCCGTAAAAACCATTGTTGCGCGACAAACGTGTCACAGCCGAATCGGTGCCTACTTTCAGGGCTTCTTTTAGTCCGCTCACCACCTCGGCCTGCGTAAGGCCCGCCACCGGCAGTTTCACATTATTTAAGAAGGGCAATATGTCGCAGCCGACAAGCAGCAGGCCCAATAGGGCTACTGCTACAAAGTGGTATTTCAATTTGGCAATCATTTCCATTTATTTTTGCGCTCAATTTAAATGCAAAGCTAAAAAATGGCGCAAGACCTGAGCCCTTATTATTTTATTGTTGACAATGCCATGCGCGAACTGGGCCTGGAACCCAGCGACACACGTGGCGACATGGCCGGACAATGGAACCTTGCCTATGGCGAAGTGACCCTGAACATAGATATGTGGGAGGTGGAAGAACAGGACGGCAAAATTGTTTTCCAGGTACAGGCGCCCCTTATGCTGGTGCCTTCAAAGAAAAAGGAACAGGGTTTTTACCGCGAACTTTGCGAGATCAACTACATTCTGTATGGGGTGGCTTTTAGCGTAGTAGAAGAAACCGTTTTTCTAAAATCGATGCGCGATGCAGGCGAAATGCGACAGAAAGACATTTTGAATATGATTGAGTACTGTGGCTACTACGCCGAGCACTACCAAAAAGCACTCTGCGAAAAATACCAGACCAAGAAGCTATAGTTCCCTACTCCTTGAACAGTTCGGCCCGCCCGTACTTTGAACAAACCGGACATTCGTGTGGATTGTGACCGCGTGCCGGACAATATTTTCTACCAAAAAATATGATTTGCAAGTGCAACTTGTTCCACATGGTTTCGGGGTACAGCGCTTTCAAATCGGCTTCCGTTTTTTCTACGCTCTTGCCAGTGCTCAGTTTCCAGCGGTAGGCCAGCCTGTGTATGTGGGTATCAACCGGAAAAGCCGGTACACCAAATGCCTGACTCATTACCACAGAGGCGGTTTTGTGTCCCACGCCGGGCAATGCTTCAAGGGTTTCAAAACTTTGTGGCACCTGCCCCTTGTATTGCGCTACCAATATGCCTGACAACTCGGCAATGGCCTTCGATTTTCGGGGAGAAAGACCGCAGGGTTTTATGATTTCGCGAATTTCATCAACCGGCACTTTGCTCATATCAAAAGGATTGTTGGCCCTGTCAAAAAGTGCCGGTGTTATTTTGTTTACCCGCTCATCGGTACACTGCGCCGAAAGCAAAACCGCCACCAGCAAAGTGTACGCATCTGTATGTTCAAGTGGCACAGGCACTTCAGGAAAATAATGTTCCAGTATGTTGGCTATTTCAAGCGCGCGTTCCTTTTTGGTCATAAATGTTAAATGGCTTCAAATTAAACCACATTAAGCCCTTAAAGCAACGAGATTTTGATTTTATTGAGCAAATTTGGCTCATGAACTATCTCAAAACACTTGTATTTCTGGCCCTTTGCACTGTATTGAGCTCGGCGCGCATGCCGGCAGCAAATGGCGAAATTGAATGGATGAGCCTTTCAGAAGCGCAGCAACGCATACAGCAAAAACCCAAAAAAATATTTGTGGACCTATATACCGATTGGTGCGGCTGGTGCACGGTAATGGACCGCAACGTGTTCAGCCATCCGGTGATTCAGGAAAAAATGGAAAAATATTTCTACGCAGTCAAATTCAATGCTGAAAAAGAAGATTCACTGAGGTTTAACGGCGAACTCTATAAACTGCTGCCACGCGGAGGGCGACCACTACACCAATGGGCAAAAAAGTATGGCTCTACCCCGCAAGGACTCTCCTACCCCACCACCATTTATTTTAACGAAAGCCTGCAACTACTGCAAACCATACCCGGCTACCACGATGCGCATACGATGGAAATGATTTTAGAATTTATTGGCGGCGATTATCCTTACCGGGGTATTGATTGGGAAGTTTTTCAAAAAACATATAAAAGCCAAATACCCGCCGAAGAGAGTCCGGAAGCGCCGGCAGGCCATTAACCAGCAACTGTCAGAAATAAAAAAAGGCCGGAAATCCGGCCTTTTTTTTATGTAGAATAGCTTGTTCAATTATTCCATGATGGCAGCGTCAACATACTCATACATGGCGCCGTTTTTCTTCCAAACTATCATTACCAGGTTGCGGTTTTCGGCCCAGTTGGTAGATGGAGTCATGGCATATTCCAAAGTTGCCATTTGGTTTTTATCGGCTTTGGTTTCAAACACCATAGTACCGAAAGCCTTGTTGTTCACCTCGCCTTGCAGTACAAAATCGTGCTTAAAAGCGGTATAGGTCTTAGAATCGTAGTTGAAATCCCAATCAGGGTGAGCAGAGTGGTCATCGGCTTTTTGCGGATAAATCAAATCGTGGCCAATGATGTAAACGCCCAGGTAATATTCGCCTACCACATCTTGCAAGGCTTGCACATAAGCTTTTCCGGCGAAAATGGTTCCATTGTCGGCGCTTATTTCGCTGCGGAAACCAAATTGTGCGGGGGTAGAAGTTTTGTTGAGTATGGCAGTTTTTGCTTCGCCGGTTACATCATTGCCCAGCTTATTGCTGTTGCCTATAAAATAAGGCACTGAGTTGGAAGGCCATTGTTGTCTCCAGGCATCGGTAATAGGAGTTGACATCTCGTCAGTAATGTGGGCTTCAATAATTACGGTTTTTTCGCCTACCGCGTCTTCTACGTTAAGCACCATTTGTTCGCCGTAATCGCCACAGGCCCAGCACCAAGTACCGGTAAATTTTATAAAAAGACCTTTGCTTTCGGTAGCGGTTGGGTAAATACAGCTACCATCATCCACAGTAGCATCGGCATTGTAGTTGAGCGAAGCCTGGTCCATACAACCTTTTACTTCGGGTGCCACATTGTTGCTGCCGTTGCCGTTGGCGTCCGGCTCATCGCCACCGCCACATGAAGCAAGCGCAAGGGGTGCGGCAATTGAAAGTGTTAATAATAATTTGTTCAGTTTCATACGTTAGTTTTAAGGCAGCAAGGTACACAAATCTTTGATTCCTCAATTTTCAGATTACCAAATATTTTATAAGTCAACCGTTTACGGGAGGCAATGCGGCTTCTACGGGCTTGGAGATGGCCTTAACTACTTAGCTCCTCTTCAAACCAAGTACCATTTGGCACCGGAAATTGCGTATAGGTGCCGGAAAAAAAGAGGCGTCTAAAAAAACGCATTTGCATGCCGGTTTGCCTTGCTAAATGCGGGCTTGGTAGGTGTACATTTCGAAGTATTTGCCTTGTTTGGCTATCAACTCCTCGTGGTTGCCACGCTCTATGATTCTTCCTTCGTCCACCACCAATATTTGGTCAGCTTTTTTAATGGTGCTTAGTCGGTGGGCTATTACAAAGGTGGTGCGGCCTTTCATGAGCGCATCAAGGCTTTTTTGTATAAACCCTTCGCTTATGGTGTCAAGGTTTGATGTCGCTTCGTCCAGAATCAACACTTTGGGGTTGGCCAACATGGCGCGTGCAATAGCCACCCGTTGTCTTTGTCCGCCCGAGAGTTTCACCCCCCGTTCACCTATATGTGTGTCCAGACCTTTTTCAAACCTACCGGTAAATTCTGATACATAAGCCGCCTCAACCGCCGCCATCAGTTGTTGTTCGGTGGCATCAGGATTGCCAAAAAGGATGTTTTCGCGTATGCTTCCTTCAAACAGAAAGTCATCTTGCAGCACCACACCCAGGTTTTTTCGGTAGCTGTTCACTTTAAGGGTGCTCAGGTCATGTCCGTCAACCGTTATGCGTCCGCTGTTGGGTTTTATAAATGTACCTACGAGCGAGGCAATGGTTGATTTGCCCGAACCCGAACCGCCTACAAGTGCAGTGACACTACCTTGTGGTGCGCTGAAACTGATGCCATGCAAGACATCCTTACCTTCTTCGTAGGCAAACTTTACCTCGCTGAATTCAAAGGCACCTTTAAAATTGTCGATGGTCGTGGTGCGGTTTGGATCGTCGCTCTCAATGGGTTGCGACAACAATTCATCTGTACGGTCGAGCCCGGCAATGGCTTCAGTAAGTTGCGTACCAATATTACCCATTTGTATGATGGGAAAAATCATAACGCCCAAATACATGGAAAAGGCCAGTAAGTCGCCCGTGCTCATCTTGTCGTCAATAATATCAAGACCACCTACATACATTATGATAAGCGTTGCCAAACCGGCTATAAAAGTGCCCAAACTGGTAACCAAGCTCGACGACACCAAGGAGCTTTTGATGTTGTTGAACAAGCGTTTCACGCCGTTGTCAAAGGTTTTTATCTCGCGATCTTCGGCATTAAATCCTTTTACCACACGTATGCCGCCCAGGGTTTCGGTTAGTCGGCCGGTTACTTCTTCATTTATTTTTCCGCGTTCCCTAAAAATGGGGCGTATGCGCTTGAATGCATAAAATGAGATGAAGCCAAAAGCCACCACGGGAAGCAGGATAAACAAGGTGAGCTTGGCATTGAAAATTACCAAAAAGGTAAAAGCGCCAATGGCCGTAAGTATGCCGCCAATGAATTGCACCACCCCTGTTCCTACAATATTGCGCACCCCTTCCACATCATTCATTATTCGCGATACCAATCCACCTGATTTCATGGAGTCGAAAAAACTGACAGGCAATTGCACCACATGCTGCTGCACTTTTACCCTGAGTTCGGCAATGAGCTTTTGTGCCTGCACGCTCAACAATTGCGTGAGTATGAATGAAGTAACTGATTGCACGAGGATGGCAACCGCCACTACAAGGACAAATTGGCTGATAAGTGACAGGTCTTTGGGCCCAATAATATTGTCAATTAAATACTTGGTAGAGCCGGGCAGCACAAGACCCGCCGCTCGGTTGATAAGTATGAGTAGCAAGCCCAGCAGCAAACTTTTCCGCCGGGGATACACTATGTTTCGGTAAATATTTTTTACGGATGAACTCTTTACCTTCTTGTTTTTTGCCATGTTCAGGTTATTGGTTTGGCGCCGAGTGATGATAACCATGCCACAAAAATTTCATAGACAACTTGTCATTTAATACCCCAAGTGTGTGAAAATATTATTCGGCTAAATGGACACCTAAACGCCGCTCCGTTTCCAAATATCCGTAAGGGGTACCCCAGCTTGCGTAGTGGCAGCTCACTACAAAGTTCGTCTTAATTCTATCGAAGGTAATGGTGCTGCTAGTGGCGGTTCGCAGGCTTAAATTACTTTTACCGCTCTTATGAAAACCGCTGTTACAAACCCATTGTTAAAGGCTCACAATCAACATAATGCAGCCATATTTTCAGCTGACGGAAGGCTGCTGGAATACAGCGATTTATTTAACAAAAACATTCTGAATAAACAGTTGACACCAGCTATTGACGAGCTGATGAAATTGATGGCAAATATGAGCGAAGGGGTCTGGTGGCATGGCCAAAGTACTTTTTACGATCAAGACGGGCACAGGTGCAGCCTTTCAACCTCGGTACTAAAAACCCCTGGACAAAGCGGTATGGAGTGCCTGGTTTTGGTTGATGTCGCTGACCTTGCCCACGGTACTTTACTGCAAAAACTAAAACTGGTAATAGAAAACGCCGACTTTGTGACCACCCTCTACAGTACCGATGGTAAACCCATTTATATATCGCCGGTGGCTGAAAAAATATTTGGCTACAGCGCCGAAGAACTCATGTCACAATCGCCGCACAAAGGAATACTTGACGAGTACAAACAGGCCTACTTTAACTATGTGGACGATGTAATGCACTGTGGCAACCGCAAAGAAGGTCTGGAATTCAGGTACCGCAAAAAAGATGGTAATGTGGTGTGGCTTTACCTCAAAATGAACTCGGTGTGCGATGAAAACGGCAAGGTAACCCATATACAATCATCTACACACGATATAAGTGCAGCCAAACACAGTCAGGAGCTACTCAAAAAGTCGGAGGAAAACGCCTTGGCTATTACCAATTCTTCCAATTCTGCCATTTTGCTAATAAACCATCAGCACCATATAATAAGCGTAAACGACCGCGCCAAAGTGCTGGCTCTTCAGTTTTTTGACACAAGCATTGCCGAAGGCAACGACCTGCTGGAAATAAATAGAGGCAAACACCGAAAAGCCTACCTTGATGGGTTCAACCGCGCCATAAAGGGCGAAGTAGTAAACAAATACGAGAAAATACAACTTGACGAATCGCACAAAGACATTTGGTTCCACTTCAGGTATGTGCCCGTTTGGTCATCAGATGGCAGCATAAGCGCGGTAAACTGGACTGCTACCGATGTAACAGATGAGAAAAAAGCCGAAGAATATACCATAAGCCTGCTGCAACGCCTCAACCTGGCCAACAGCGCCGGCGAAATCGGAATTTGGGAGTACAATTTCAAAACCGCTACCTGCCGCTTTGACGACCAATGTCTGCGCCTGTTTGAAAACCAGATAGATGTGAAAGCCACTATTGCCAACTGGGTGAAACACTACAAGAAAAACTACCGGCTTACCTTGCTCAAAACCTTGGCTCCTGATATTTCGAAAGAAAAAGCCCTTTTTGATATTGAATTGGAACTGGAATACGAGGCGGCCAATGTAAAGTTTCACCAACTCAAGGGGAAAATACAGTTTAAGGATGGCAAACCCGTGGCGGCCATTGGTGTGCTCATAGACATAACCAATGCAAAAGCCATTGAAAACAACTTGGAAAACAGCAAAAACCAACTGAATCTGGCGCAACGTCTGGCACAAATGGGTGGTTTTGAGTACGATCTTGTGAGGCGCAAAACTGATTGGAGCGAAAACAATTTTCACATACACGCTATTAAGAACAACCGCATACCCAATTTGCCTCAATACCTGCAAAAGGTGCATACCGATGACCGGCAAGCCTTAATTAGAAGCATAAGAATGGCGGCCACATCAAACAAACTGCACGAAGAAACCTACCGCTACAAACTGCCCGACCGCGAGGCCACTTTCAACCTGCGTATTAAAGGTGTTTTTTACCGAAACAAACTCATAAAAATGGTGGGTACCATACAAGATGTATCCGACAACATCAGCCTGAAAAAATCGCTGGAACACAAGGAAGCCCAAATAGACCAAAACCTGAAACGCCTGAGTAAATACTCGTTTATGAATTCGCACAAAGTACGCGCCCCGCTCAGCAACATACTAGGTATCATCCAATTGCTTCGTCTTGACCAAAGTACCGAGTTGCTTGACATGCTCGAGCGCTCAGCCGAAGAATTGGATCAGGTTATCCATGAGGTAAATGAGATACTATCTGAATAAACCCATCTTCGTCCCGAGGCCAGGCAAGCGTTTCTCCTCCTGAAATTTGTAGCATACAATACTTGATGTATGGCGGTGTAAACAAAAGTATTCCATAGTCATTTTGATTTCAGCAAATTTGAAGTTTCAAAACACGCAAATTGAAACTACAAGTAAGCATTAGCCCCTTTGACTACCCCGAAGAGGAATACGAAAAGTTGCCGGAAATGAATTTTAGTGCAGACAATCCTGACTATTGGTTGCTGCTGCCGCTATTTGAAGCTATTGAAGAACGCACCGGAAAGCTCATAGATTTGGGCGAATCAAATAGCTTTTCGGGTCAGGAACTGGAGCAAATGGAACTTGCCATAAACAAGGCCAAAACCAAACTCGACGAAGAAGAACCAAACGAAGAAATGATTTTGGAGCAGGACAATGACCGCTTGGCTATCTTGCTCGATCAATTGGGCAGAATGGTATCTATAGCCTTGGCCTACCGACAAACCATACTTGCCACAAGTCGCCAATAAGTTGCAACACATCAATCCAAATATCACACGCAAAAAGCGCTTGAAGCCCAACTTGGAATGGTTGAAGGAGCACATACTCCTGAGCGACAAAACGGCTATCAGTCAAGCCATTACCTTGGTTGAAAGCAGCCGGACTGAAGATAAAGCCAAGGCGCACGAGCTGCTCAACTGGGCCATACAGCAACAAAAGCCATCCTACCGCATTGGCATTACCGGCGTACCCGGAGCAGGCAAAAGCACCTTTATCGAAACCTTTGGCAAAATGCTCATTGAGCGCGGCAACAGCCTGGCAGTGTTGGCTATAGACCCAAGCAGCAGCCGCAGCCACGGCAGTATTTTGGGCGACAAAACCCGGATGAACGAACTCTCGAAACGCCCGGAAGCATACATACGCCCCTCAGCCGCCGGAAAAACCCTGGGTGGCCTTGCCGGCAACACCCGCGAAGCCATGGTTATTTGCGAAGCTGCCGGTTTCAACTATATATTAATCGAAACCGTTGGGGTAGGGCAATCAGAAACCGCTGTAAAAAACATGGTCGATTTTTTCCTGCTCCTGCTCATTGCCGGTGGCGGCGATGAGTTGCAAGGTATGAAGCGCGGAATTATAGAGATGTCGAATGCCATTGTGATAAACAAGGCCGACGGACCCAATGCCCTGCAAGTACAAGCGACCAAAACAGAGTATGCACGCGCCGTTTCCTTATTTCCGCTCGATGAATCGGGGCAAAAAACACGGGTAATGAGCTGCTCGGCACTTACCGGCACCGGCATGAACGAAGTTTTGCAGATGATAGAAGATTTTAAGAGCAAAACAGCCAACTACAAGGAATCCAACCGGCAGCAACAAGCCTTTTTGTGGATGACCAAAACCATAGAATCCAACCTGCTTGAGAATTTTTACAGCCTTGAAAAAATAAAAAAAGAACTGCAACGGGCCAAAGAATTGATTGCTCAAGGAAAGCGTGATCCTCTAAGCGCTGCCCACGAAGTACTTAGCCACTACTTTGAAACGAAAAATGCAACTTAACTCCTAATTTGCGCGTCTTGCCACTAGCTTTTTTGCCAAAAGCAGTGCATTTATATCTTTACAACCCATAAAATCAGCCATGCGAACACTCCCACTTCTGGCCATTTTCCTACTGGTAAGCCTATCGGCAATTGCACAAAGCCCTATTTGGGTCGATGCCTGGAATGTCAATTCTTCGGGCAATGGAACACCATCTGACATGTGTATCGACGATTCAAGTAATGTTTACCTGGTCGGTTCATTTTCGGGCACCATCAAATTCGGACCTTACAGCCTCAAATCATCCAACAACGATGTATATGTGGTAAAGGCTTCAAATGCTGGCAAAATACGCTGGGCACGTCAACTGGGCGGTTCGGGCTACGATGTTTCCTATCGCGTAGCTGTTGACGATTCATTCAATGTATATGTAACAGGCAGTTTTTCGAGCAATTATGGCGATGGCAAAGACACTGTTTCATCGGTTGGCAGCTATGATGGCTTCCTTACCAAACTCAATGCCGATGGCAAAACCCAATGGTCGGTTATAGCAAGTGGCAGCAGCATACAATATGGCAAAGCTGTTGCGGTTGATGGCGAAGGAAAAATTTACTGGCTTGGCGAATACACCGGCAATTCTACCATTGCCGGCAAATCAGTATCAGGCATAGGCAGCACCGATTTGTTTTTGGCTAAACTAAACCGCGATGGCAAAGCAATAAAAGTGAGTGCTTATGGCGGCAACAGCCTGGAAAGTGCGGTTGACATATCAATAAACGGAAAAATATTCTACATAACAGGAAACTTTGTGAGCAGCAACCTCAAGTTTGGAAGCACCACTTTGTCATCGTCAGGAAGCTATGACGTATTTCTGGCCCGCTTTGACACTACAATGAAAGTAGCCTGGGCCATAAAAGGCGGCGGATCGAGCAACGATATGGTGTATAGCCTGCACACCGGCAGAGACGGAAGCGCCTACCTGGCCGGAACCTACATCTCTTCATTTGGTATGGGAGGGCGCTCGGTTACCGGCAGTTGGTACGATGTATTTGCCTTGCGTGTGGCCGCCAACTCAAAGGCAAGCTACATGGTCAATATCCAGCATACATCGGGTTTTACACAGGATATATTGCCTACCGGTATCCACGGGTTTAAAGACGGATCGGTCTATGTATCGGGCTACTTCCAAAATTCAATTAAAATTGGCAGTAAATCATATAGCGCCAAAGGCAGCAACGATGTATTTGTATTGGCATTTAACAAAAATGGCGCTCTTGACTGGATAAATCTGGGCGGCAACAGCAACTCAGAAACCATGGCCAATATGGACGTGGATTCGGTAGGCTACTATTATGTAGCCGGCGATTACTTCTCCAGCACCAAGTTTGGGAGCAACTCACTCTCGGGCAGCACACCAACCTTTGTAGCCAAAGGAACACCACCCGTAACACCACCCAAATTCAAAGGACTTAAAAACAGGTATGTTTACTACGACTCAACCTTTAGCAGAAGTTTTGAAGTAAAACCTAAAACCGATGCGACCTACAAACTGCTCACCGCGCCCAATGGCATGACCATAGACCCCAATACCGCGGTCATAACCTTTACCCCAAACAGCTCGCAATTAGGCAGTTACAAAGTAGTAATCTATGTAGAAAACCTGGGTGGCAACGACAAAGACAGTTTTACCATGCAAGTGATAAAACCCTTGGATGCGAGTTTGAAACTACCTGACGAAGCCTGTGTGAACCAGGGTGTATTGTTTAGCCAAAGCGACCCTAGTGTGGGTCCACTACAAGTAGTCTGGGACTTTGGCGATGGCGCTACTTCCACCACCGAAAAACCCATTCGTGCCTACAACAAGCCCGGCACCTTTGTGGTAAAAATGCTGGCCACCAACGTATTTGGGGTCAAAGATTCTACTACCGACACCATTATGGTAAATCCCATACCAGGCGCGGCCATACAACAAATAAGTGCTTGTCTCAAAGATTCCATTTACCTGCAAAATGCATCTACCATAAGCAGCGGCAGCTTGGTGAGCTATAAATGGTACAGAGACCAAACGCTGGTTTCGAGCAAAAAAGACCTGAAGTACTTTGCTGCCACGCTCGATACAAATACCTACAAATTGGTAAGCGTGAGCGACAAAGGTTGCCGCGACTCCACATCAATGGTGGTACACATCACCAACAAACCCACCTCAAAATATTCGGTTTACAATGCCTGTTCGGGCGACGAAACCCTGTTTTTTGACAAAAGCAGTTCAAGCGACGATACCATAAAAACCTATTCGTGGAAGTTTGGCGACGGGGTAGAAAAAGTAGTTGTCTATCCGGGCATTACCCACGTATATAAAACCGGCGGCTCTTTTGATGCGGTACTCACCGTAACCACCAACAACGGATGCAGTGCATCTTACAAACAAAAACTGACCATTAATCCTAAACCCACTGCGCTATTTGATGCCGGCGATTTTTGTTTTGGCCAAACCATGAATTTGGTGGACAAATCGACCACAACCGCGGGAACCATAGACCAAAGAAGATGGACCACCGGCGATGGAAAATCATACACGAAAGAAACGGTTTCGCACAACTACAAAACCCCCGGCAAATACAGCATTACCTTAATAATTGCCAACAGTGTAGGTTGCACCGATACACTGGTTAAGAAAATAACGGTGGCGGCAAAAGCACATGCTGTATTGGTGAATACAAGCCCCTGTGAAGGCGGTAAAATCTATTTGCAAGACTCATCAACCCGCGGTGCCAACGACGAATGGTACGACAACAAATGGTACCGCGACGGAAAATACTTTGCCACAGGCAATTACATTGTTACCCAAATCGACACCGCAAATGCCACCTTCAAACTGGTGGTAAGCACATTGTCGGGTTGCAAAGACAGTATGGAAACCACCGTAAGCCCAAAACCGCATGTGGCAGCAAAATTCAGCCTGCCTAACGGCTGCGAAATGGACACCTTACCAATTACTGAAAACTTTGACCGCAACAATCTTGACCATGTAAAATGGTTTGGCCTTGGGGTAGAGGTGGTAGAAAAAGACAGCCACTGGTTTGCCATATACCAACCCGCCAAGGAACACCAACTTTTTGTGCGCACTTTTGCCAACAACGGTTGCGAAGACAGCACGCTCAACACCCGATTTACCGTATATCACAATCCAACAAGTCAATTCAATATTGCCGTTGATTCTGCTACCTCTACCTACAGTTTTGTGGCTGATGAAAAAGGTGCCAAGCAATACCTGTGGGATCTTGACAATGGTGCGGGCAGCACAAGCGCCGGTGATAGCATTGCCGAAAAATACACCTGGAACCGCAACTACCACATAATGCTTACCGTTATGAGCGATTCGGGCTGTACTTCGTTTACCGACTCGCTGGTTCAAGTAAACCTGCCCAACAGCGTGGAAGAAACGAATAACCGATTTACACTCTATCCAAATCCGGCAAGCACATGGTTGAAAATTGGCGGCAATTCCCAAGCTGAAAACCTGCAATGGAAAATTTACAATAACCTAGGCGCTATGGTTTTGACCGGGAAACACCCCATCATTAACGTTACCAATCTGAACACAGGAACTTATATTATTGAAATAAAGAGTAAAGATGAAAGTATCAAAATGTCTTTTATTAAAAATTAATTGACTTACCCTTCGCCTGCTGCCCGAAACTGCAAACATTCTGTTAACAGACAATGCTTTGGTATCTGCAATACATTTCAATGTCGAAACTATAACTTGAAGTGCAATTAATTTGTTAATAAACAATCAGCTTCCTTACGCTCATAGGTCATAATGCTATATAAAAAATGAGTGTACTCGTGAAATCTGTTACTGCTTTTTGGCTCCCATTTTCTTTGTAACATGAGTTACATAATCGCCCTTATTTGACCAACTATTTTCGCGTGCAGATTTCAGATATGAATAATTTTACATCAATAGCCAAAAGATTAGCAGTATTACTGCTAGTAATTGCCGTTTCAATTCCATGCTCTTTGAAACGGGATGTAAAAGAATATTTAGGTATAGCTACAAGTCAATACGCAGAACACAGCCACGCAAAACCCTGCTGCTCTACCAACAACGCTATTGAAAACAAGGTCCAAAAAAAAGATCAAAAGAAAATTTACCCCAAATGGGTTAATGCTTCATTATCTCTGATTAAAAATATTGACAACTTACACCAAATAAGATCAAACAACACCTACGACTTTATTAAAGAAGAAGTACCAACCTACATCAGGTGTTGCTGTTACTTAATTTGATTATTGCAACCGATTCAGTAGTTCAACTCCCCCAGCATTCTATTACTACCATCTCCTGAAAGCGCTATTACGGCACATTATTTTCAAGAGATGTTCATCAAAACCGCATGTATGTATATTGCATAAGAATGCTATCACAATAACTTCTATTATTTATTTATCAAAACAATTCTGAACCATCTCAGAAGGAACAGTTTCTGCATCGGAAGGAAATATTCGAGAATGGCAGACAAAAACACTATTAATACTCACTAGAGTTCTGACACAATCAATAGACCGAAATTAATACAAATTACCAAAAATGAAACATTTAATAATATTGGCGCTAATTTTTATCGCATTTGGATCAAAACCCATAAATGCCCAAACAGCCCAAGAAGTACAAAAAGTTGAAAGTTCAATACGAAAAAACGGCAAATATTCCATACTCGTAATGAATACCCAACACCTGAAAGCCGCGATAAAAACCGGCATTGGATTTACATCAACGAGCCAACGAATAGACTTTCAAATAGTAACCTGCGGTAAGCTATTGGATGAAATTGCACAAGACCCGGAACTTCAAAACTTGATAAAAACTGCTGTAAATGAGCAAGGTCTCAAAATATTGGCATGCGGACTTTCAATAGAACAACTGAATATTGACAAAACTCTGCTTCCAGTTGAAATGCAAATTACAGGCAATGGATTGATCTACATGTTTGGGCTACAAGAAAAGGGGTTCAATACAATCGCACTTTAAACAACAATACAATGAAAAATTTATTTTTAATAAGCTCAATAACTATGCTTTTATATAGCTGCAACAACCATACAGAAAGTACAGAAGAAACCACCATAACTATCCTGCAAACTGCTGATATACATGCATATTTAAATGCACATGAAGAGTTATTTGTAGAGGACAACCAAATTGTATTCAGAAAAGCCGGTGGACTGGCCCACATTAAAACAATAACTAATAATATAAGGAAAGAAAATCCTGAAGGCACTCTGTTTATAGACGGAGGTGACCTCATACAGGGAAGCGGCCAAAGTGCTTTATCAAAAGGGAAAATTTTTCCGGATATAATACGCGAAATGAATTATGACCTTTTAATACCTGGCAATTGGGAAGTAGTATATGGCAAGCAAACCATGTTGGATGTTATGCATGATTATAAAACTAATGTAATTGTTGCCAATATGTTTCACGATCATAACAACCAACCATTGTTACCCCCATACTGGATAACAGAAAAAAATGGAATAAAAATGGGTTTCATTGCCTACAGCGACCCCGAAGTACCTGTTAGACAAAACCCTGGGTTTAGTGAAGGAATAGCATTTACAGAAATAGAAAACAACCTTAAAGAACTCATTGCCCAACTCAAAGATGAAGAAAAGGTAAATGCCTTGTTTTTAATAACGCATATTGGAATATCAAAGCAACTAGCACTGGCAAACAATCCTGCAGTCCAAGGAATTGATTTCATTTTTGGCAATGACACTCATGAGCGTATTAGACAACCCATAAAAGGCAAATACTCAATTGTGCTCGAACCAGGAGCCTTCGGTTCGTTTGTAGGAAGACTTGACTTAAAATTCAAAAACAAAGAAATACTGGGTTATACCTACAATCTCATAGATGTAAATCCAGACGAATACCCCGCTGATGCTAAATTGCAAGCCACGATTGACAAAGCGCAAGCGCCCTACAATGCAGAAATGCACCGGGTACTTGGCTGCACTACCACACCTATCTACCGATACCTTGTTGTAGAAAACCCAATGGACAACATGATAACTGATGCGCTACGATGGAAATCGGGTGCTGACATAGCCGCATCAAATGGATTTCGTTTTGGCGTACCTATTGTACCAGACCAAACTGGTAAGATGGCCATAACCATTGAAGATTTGTGGCGTATGCTCCCAGTGGACGAGCACATGAAAGTAGGTGAAGTGACAGGACAACAAATAGTAGATTGGATGGAAAAGGAAATAAATAATGTCTTCGCCAAAGACCCTACCAAACGATTCGGCGGATGGCTTGTCCGTTTCTCAGGAATGACACTGAAATTTGATAGCTCAAAAGATTTTGGCGAGCGTATAACCGAAATTTCTATTGGTGGAAAACCACTGGACTTGAAGAAAACATACAAAATGGCTTCGTGCAACCGCACAGGTGAGCCGCTTGATGTTTTGTGCCGTATGCCAAACGCCGAAAATGTTGAAATGAAAGATTATACCTTACATGATGCCGTAGAAGAATACTTGAAATTTAAAGGTAGTGTCAGCCCTAAGCTCGACGGAAGGGCCAATGCCATAGATTTGGATGCTATCACATTTTCACGAATTCCTGAAGTGGGATACTCCTTCCGATAACTCAAAATTCATAGCTGCTCCACCTGTATTTTAATCTGCTAACCCAATTCCTATAAACAACCGAAATGAAACAATCTCCATAGTTAATAACCGAAAAACACTCGTCACATAATTAAAAGCTTGTTAGTCCCATTATCATCGATTGTTGTGTCAATGAGCTTTTGAAACACACCCTGTTTGGTTTACCTATTGAGTAATTGGCCTGTGGCGATGACTTTTACATAAACAGAAAAACTCCCGGGAACATAGTTTCGGGGAGTTTCTTATATAGTACAATGGTATGCAACCATTGTAGTTTCACACCTCATTGAAGCAATACCTACCTGCTCGTAAATTGGAATATACCGATAGTTCACCCTTATTTTTGTTCCAAATTGCAAACCATGTACAGCAACATACTTTACCATACCGAAAACGGAATAGCCACCATTACCATCAATCGCGAAAGCCAGATGAATGCCCTGACGATTGATACCATACAAGAGGTGGGACAAGCCGTGCAAGCAGCCAATACTGACGAATCGGTATTTGGAATAATCATAACCGGCGCGGGCGAAAAAGCCTTTATTGCCGGAGCCGATATCAAAGAGTTTTCAGATTTTACCGTTGACGAAGCCTGTGATATGTCGGCAGCGGGACATGATGTTTTCAACAGCATTGAAAAATCACAAAAACCTGTGATTGCGGCTGTAAACGGATTTGCATTGGGTGGCGGTTGCGAACTTGCCATGTCTTGCCACATCCGCATTGCTGCAGAGCATGCCAAATTTGGTCAGCCCGAAGTAAACCTGGGTGTAATACCCGGCTATGGCGGCACACAGCGATTGATAAAACTGGCCGGACATGCCAAAGCATTGGAACTGCTCATGACCGGCGATATGATAGATGCACAGGAAGCACACCGACTGGGCTTGGCCAACCATGTAGTTCCAATGGCTGATTTGATGGCTACCTGCACCAAAATGCTTCAAAAAATAGGAAAGAAATCACCGCTGACCATAGCACAGATTATCAACCTGACCAATGCCTACCACAAGCCCAATAAAAATGGTTTTGAAATGGAAATCAAGGAATTTGGTGCTTGCTTTGGCACAGAAGATTTCAAAGAAGGAGTAAGCGCTTTTGTGAATAAAAGGAAACCCGAATTCAGCGGACGCTAGCTAAGCCTTTTTCAGTTTTATTACCTGCCCTGCTTTTATTGATTTCACGTCTTTGATGCCGTTGAGCGCCATGATGCTGCTCACCGAATTGCCGGGGTATTTCTGTGTCAAATCCCACAAGGTATCGCCCGACTTAAAAGTGTAGAAGAAATACTCAGCACTGCCGGTAGAAGTGGCTCCTGAAGAGGCTGTGTTTGAACTGGCGAAAGTGGAATGACTTGAGATATTCTTCTTTTCATCAAACGACATGGCATTGATATTTGCGTAGTAGCTCACCTTGTCGTTGGGCACGTAAACCAACAGCTTCTGCCCTACCCGTATATTGTTGCTGTACAACCCATTCCACGCTTTAATAGTAGAAACGTAGGTATCGTACCAATCTGCAATATAGCCCAGGTTGTCGCCGCTTTTTACGGTGTAGTACAGGGGCGATTTGCCTGCGTTTGACGAAGCTGTATAGCTTGATGTATAACTTACCGGAGCCGATGTACGGCTGCTTCGGCGCACTTCATATTGGGTATAGAGTGTGTCAAGGTGTTCACAAAAAATAAGGCAGTGTTCTAAGGGCAAAATCACGGTGTAGGGTTTTTCCTTGCTTGCGGGCACAATGTCGGCGCGGTATTGCGGGTTCATTTCGCGAATCAGTTCCAGGGGCAGGTTAAACTCAGCCGCCAAATCAGAAAGATGCACGTAGTCGTCCACTATTACGGTATCAACCACTGTGGGTAGTTGCAAGTCGGCCACACCAATATTGTGGTCTTCGTAGTAATGAAAAAAATAAGCTGCTGCAATAAAGGCAGGCACATATCCGCGGGTTTCGCGGGGCAGATAGTTGTATATTTCCCAGAAATTGGTTTTACCGCCCGACCTCCTTATCGCTTTGTTTACGTTACCGGGACCGCAGTTGTAGGCAGCAATAGCCAATTGCCAGTCGCCGAACATTTTGTGCAGGTCGCCCAGGTATTTGCATGCCGCCTGTGTAGAGCGTATCGGGTCGCGCCGTTCATCCACATAGCTCGTTATGGTTAATCCATTCATTTTGGCGGTTGCATACATAAATTGCCACAAGCCTACCGCCCCTGCTCTCGAAACCGCATTTGGTTTCAATGCCGATTCTATTACGGGCAAAAAGCGCAACTCCAAAGGCAGGTTGTTCTTGTCCAATTCGGGCTCTATAAT
Source organism: bacterium (assembly GCA_016124515.1). GTDB lineage: Bacteria > Bacteroidota > Bacteroidia > CAILMK01 > JACPUW01 > JACPUW01. The sequence goes on along the minus strand of WGNN01000016.1, from coordinate 20,171 downwards.
GGGGAAATAATAATTGGAAAGTGCCAGAATGTAAGGCACCAACTCACGCTTGTTGCGGGTGTACATTTCTATAAATGCGCGTGTCTTGTCGTTGTAGTCAAGTGGAATTAAGGAGTTGATGCGCCGAAGCCTGTCGGAAAGCACCGAGTCGGAAAATTCAGGGATGAAAAGTGAATCTAACGTTCCGTTTACCACTGTTTGCCGCTCAATACTCTTTTTCACAAAATAACCCACCACCATGCTGTCCAATTGGTCTTGCACGGTTTGGATGGCCGTTTCGCTGTGGTTGGTTAAATTCAAGTTTGGCCCCTGAGCCAACAGTTGGCCGGCCAAACTGAAAAAAAGAACAAAGGAGGTGATTGAGCGCATATATTAAAAACCTGTAACTATTGTCAAATAACGCAAATATGAATGATACCCACCGAGTAGAGTGTTAACAGCAAGCCGACTAAACCAAGTTTTCACTCATTTTATGAATTTCGTCGGCAAAGCGGAGCAATTTGGGTTCTGAGAACGCCGATGAAATAATTTGGGCGCCCAAGGGTAGGTTTTTGCCCGAAGGTTGAATGGGCACTGAAATGGCAGGAACACCGGCCAGCGATGCCTGCATACAAAATATATCTTCGAGGTACATGGCAATTGGGTCTTGGTTGGCACCAAACTCAAATGCCGGATGCGGTGTGGTGGGCAGCATAATGAAGTCGTACGCAGCCAATGTTTTGTAAGTGTAGTCCTTTACCAACCTGCGCACTTTTTGTGCCTTGGCATAATAGGCATCGTAGTAACCTGCACTCAACACAAAGGTTCCCAGCATGATACGTCGCTGCACCTCTTCACCAAAACCTTCACTTCTCGATTTTACGATGGTCGATTCAATGTCGTGCGACTGCTCACTGCGGTAGCCGTAAAGCATGCCGGCAAAGCGCGACAAATTTGATGAGGCTTCGGCAGTGGTAAGCACATAGTAGTTGGGCACTACGTATTCGGTGTATGGAAAATCTACCCACTCTACGGTATGTCCCGCCTCGATGAGTTTCTTTTCAAGAACCAAAAAGCGCGCTTTCAACTCAGGATCGAGTCTTTCGTGGAAAATACAGTCTTTTACAAAGGCAATTTTTGCGGCTTTGGTTTCCACGGCTGCCTTGTAGTCAACTTGGGTGCGCGATGCGGTGGCGTCAAGTTCATCTGCCCCATGCATTACTTCCATTATCAGCGCGGCATCGGCAGCACTTTTTGTAATGGGTCCTATTTGATCAAAACTTGATGCATAGGCTATAAGGCCGTATCTTGACACATGCGCATAAGTGGGGCGCAAGCCAAAAGTGCCGGTAAAGGCGGCGGGTTGTCTAATGGAACCGCCGGTATCAGAGCCCAGCGCCACATGACACATGTTGGCTTGTACGGCAACCGCCGAACCGCCTGAGCTACCGCCGGGAACACGATTCGGATCCGCGGCATTTTTTGTCGGGCCAAAAGCTGAATTTTCAGTTGAAGCACCCATGGCAAACTCATCGCAGTTGGTGCGGCCTATAACCAACGCATCTTCGTCAAGAAGTCGTTGCAAGGCAGTGGCCGTGTAGAGCGACTCAAAACCACCCAGTATTTTGGAAGAAGCCGAAACCCGGTGGCCTTTGTAGCAAATATTGTCTTTGATAGCAAGCACCACTCCGGCCAGTTTGCCGGCCTTACCTGCTTTCATTTTTTGGTCAAGCTGCTGCGCCTGCTCCAGCACTTCATCAGCAAAAACCTCCAGAAACACATTGAGTTCCTGTTGGCTTTCAATTTGTTGCAAATAATTCTTTACCAACTGCTCTACGCTTACAGAGCCGTTTTGTATTGCTTCTTGAATGTGTTGAATGCTGGAATAAAACTGCACGCCTTGTATTGTATTGCGGTTATTTGTTGTTGTCGTCTTTCATGCCTTCCTCTATGCTTTCCTTCACCTTGCCTTTGGCATCGTTAAACTCACGGATGCCTTTGCCAATTCCACGCATAAGTTCAGGGATTTTTCGTCCACCAAACAAGAGTACAATAGCCAAGATGATTAAAATCCACTCCCAGCCGCCGGGCATACCAAAAAGATACATCATTACTAAAAAATTTTGAGCCGCAAAGGTAAAGACTATGTAAGTGCAAAAATCAAAGTAGCAAAAGCAAAGTTGGTTGTTGGCAGATTTAAGTAAAAAAACGTTATCAGAAACTTTAAAAATACACCCTGTATTGCGCCACGGGCAAAAACCCCAGTTGGTACAGTTGGTCAACCTTGCCGGTTTCGGGGTTGTATTGTATGGTAAATACATTTTTGCGGGCGGTGATATTTTGAAACTCAGCCGCCAACTCGTGGGTAATGCGTTTGCCGTTTCGTTTAAGGCCAAATCGCGCATCAATACGCCAATAATCGGGAAAACGCTCAGCAAAAGTTTTGTTTTGGTCGGGCACCCCTACTCCGGCCAGTCGCGACAACGTTAGGTTAAACGGGGTATAGCGCTGTCCGCCGTTGAGTGTAAACCGCGCATTGGAGGTAAAAACCCAATTGCTCAAGCGCTCCGATTGCTGAAACAATTTGTGCTCATAACCCGCCAACGAGGTGAAATTATAGTTACCATTGAAGGCGGTATTGTAGGTTTTGCCATCGCTTGCGGTGTATTTGGCACTAAAAAGTGAGGCGGTAACCAAATAGTAAAACCCCTTGTGCAGAAAACGTTCAAGCGTAAACTCCACGCCATAGTTCTGCCCGGTGCCTTTGTTTACCAGGTAATCGGGAAAATTGAAATAGAAATTGGCCCCCTGATTGAGCACCGAGTAGCTTGATACATTGGCATCAACGGGGATGTTGTACAAATGCTGGTAATATGCCTCGGTTTTAATACGCGTGCTGTGGTTTAGGGTAAGGTCATAACCCACCACATAGTGGTTACTGCGAATAAAACCCAGGTTTTTGTTGGCCATTTCGGCTCCCGTTGCGTTTTCTACCTTGTTGAAATACATGCTTGTGGGCGGCAACTGACTGTGCATACCAAAAGCGGCGCTAAAGGCACTGCGGTCGGAAACTTGCCAGCGCATGCCCAGCCGTGGTTCTACAAGGCCTTTGTGGTTGAGCACAAAATACTGCCCGTGCAAACCTGCGGTAAAAACCAATTGGGTGGTGTATTTGAACTGCCATTGCGCAAAAGGCTGCAACAAATAAGTGGCTCCGTGGTAGTCAGACTGCTGAAAGTATTGCTGTGCCGGACGACTCCAATAGCGTTCGTCGAGCTTAAAAAACAGGCGGTCAAAATAGCCGCCCGTGCGGATAAAATGGCGGCTGTTGAACTTGTATTGATACACCACATTAAATGAATTTTTCCCCTGTCCACTTCGGTTTCGGTAGGTGTTGAATGGATTTTCACCATTTTGGTCAAGTGTATCGTTTACAATATTATTGGCCGAATATTGTGTGCTGAGCACCATGCGAACAAAGCTCTTTTTATTGAGCAAAATGGTATGCGAAATGCCGGTGGCACCCAGACGCGTACCATAGAGCAGGTTGCGGGTTCCGGGCACAAAAATGTCGTTGTCGCCTTTTTCTTCATTCAAAAAAGAAATACTCGAAACCCCGCCCACCCCAAAAATGGAAGTCTGTCCTTTTTTTGATGGAAAGTTGAGTTTGAACGAGATGTCTTGGTACTCAGGCACGGCAAGGGTTCCGAAGAAAACCCCCAAAAACTTGAGCGCCTTGAGCGTTGAATAGCGATAATTGAACAAATACGAGGCGCTTTTCCCTTTTTTAAAAGGTCCCTCGGCCATTCCCTCCACCCCATTGAAACCAATTTGCCCCAAAAATTCGTGCTTGGTGTTTGAGCCATTCCGCATTTTCAAATCAAAAACCCCGGCGTAAGCGTTGCCATATTGGGCAGGAAAAGCACCGGTGAAAAAATCAGAATTGTCGAGCACGTTGTTGTTGAGAATGGAAATGGGCCCGCCCGAGCTACCCAACAAAGCAAAGTGGTTGGGGTTGGGTATGTCCATACCTTCAAGGCGGTAGAGCACACCCATTGAGGAGTTCCCACGAATCACCAAATCGTTGCGCGTGTCATTGGCGCCTTGCACACCTGCAAAGTTTTGCGCCATGCGGCTCACATCGTTCAGGCTGCCTGCATAGCGTTTTGAGTTTTCAATAGAAAGCTGCCGCGCGCTTACGGTGGCCAATTCGTTTTCGGGTTTGCCAAGTTCTTTATCCGCAGTAATGGTCACTTCACCGGCGCGAATTACCGTTTCTTCCATTTCAATATTCAGCACAAGTTCCTTTCCCGAGTTGAGCTCTATGTTGCTCATATTTACAGTTTCATAGCCCATAAACACCACTTGAATGTTGTGACGGCCAAGCGGCACTTTGTCAAGAAAAAAATGTCCTTGTGCATCAGTCACTGCACCTATCAAGGGATTGGTTCCGGGCAGCGACACCGAAGCGCCTATCAAAGGTTGCTGCGTGTATTTATCAATTACTTTGCCCCTGATGGCCGAGGTAAGTGCTTGGGCGCTTGCTGCTATAAACAGAGCACTCAAGGCAAATAACAAAATGGCAAAAAGTACCTTTCTCATAGGAGAGCAAAAGTAAAACGGCAGCCCATTAAGCAAAAGAAAAATGCGTCCCCCTTTTTATGATCGAACATCTATTATTGGCTAGTCTGATTTGCCCAAAAAGGAACAATTGGTAAGGACTAATTGAAATAAATTAGCATCTTGCGCAACTACAGCAAAAAACAATCCGTCTAGTTACCAAATAATTAAGCCTTGAAAAAGAACCTAAGCTGCCAACCAAGAAAATTCAAGTTATTGATTTTAGCCTTTTGTTTGGCGCTGCGAGGTGCTATGGCATTCAACCCCGAAATAACGCTGCATTTTGAACAAAACAAAGGCCAATTCGGTGTTGATTCTGATGTAAAATACTACCTGAAATCACGGAATTTTACTGTTCTTTTTGAGGAGGATGGCCTGAGCTACATTTATAACAATCAAGCCAAATCAGGAACTGAAGTTCAACAAATTGACCTGACATTCAGCCATCAATCGGCCATGTGCAGCCTGCGCGCTGAAAGCACAAATGCCGTATCGCATTATTATAATTTAGCTGAAAAAACACGAAAAACAACCGCGCATTTCGACCGAATAACCTACCATAATATTTACCCCGCCATTGACCTGCGATATTTTATTACTGATGACAATAAATTGAAATATGAATATGTGGTGCACCCCGGCGGAAAGGTTTCTGACATTTGTATTAAATATAATGGACTAAGCAAAGCTTTGCGCACCAACACACAAGGCCAGTTGGAATTGGCCGGCGACATGGGCCTTGTATATGAAGACCAACCTTATTGCTATACCTCAACAGGAAAGGAAATTGCCGGAAGCTACCGTTGTGCTGGAAATGAGCTAGGTTTTGATTTGGAATCTTATCTACCCGATGAAACCATTATAATTGACCCCTACATAATGTGGTCCACATTTTTGGGTGGAACTAAAGCCGATGAGGCCCGCACAATTGCCATTGATACAGCCAACAATTTATATGTGACGGGCGTGACCGAAAGCTCGCCATTCCCTATCAAAAACACTGTTTTGAATACAAGTTACGGCGGTGGAAAAGACGTATTTGTAAGTAAATTCAGTAAAAATGGTCAGTTGGTTTGGTCGGGCTATTTTGGCGGAACCGCTGCTGACGAAGCTGTGAAAATGACCTGCGGCCCCGATAACAATCTCTACTTGCTTTTAAATACAAAAAGCAACAACCTGGGCAACGTAAATAATGTACTCAACAATAATAATTCGGGTGACGATGATTTGTACTTACTGAAGTTAGACAGTTTGGGGAATATAATTTGGTCGGGCTACTACGGCGGCAGCAAAACCGATGTAGGCACTTGTATAAAAAAAGGCGCTGACAACCTGATGTATGTATGCGGCTATACCACAAGCAGCGATTTAATAACCGATACCAACGCTTTTCAAACCAAGCTAATGGGCGATACGGATGCCTTTGTATTTGCCATTGACACAAATGGATGGGTGAGCAGACGAAGCTATTTTGGCGGGGACAAAAGCGATGTTGCCCTGGCGGTAACCGCCAATTGGCACGGCGACTATGTGATAACCGGCTGGACCAACAGCACCGACCTGCCCGTGCCCGCCAATGTATGGCTGAAGGACTCCCTGACAGGAAAAACCGATGCCTTCGTGGCAAAATTCAACAAACAGGCACAATACCGCTGGTGCGCTTATGTAGGCGGCGAAAAAAACGATACCGCACGAGTTATTCAACTTGACTATAAGGGAAGTTTTATTATAGCCGGTAATTCAAATTCTAACAAACTTGATGTAATTGTGAAAGACACCGTGCAGGACAAATATGCCGGCGGCCCCTGCGATGCATTTATTTATGGCTTTGACTACCGCGGCAGGCAACAGTTTTTCACCTATTATGGCGGCAACGGATATGAAAATATTACCTCAATTGACTGGTACCACACGGCGGGTTTGCTTACCGGTTACAGCAACAGCAGCGATTTGACAATGATACACCACAATTTCAGGAAACACATTCTACAACCGCAAAGCAAAGGAAAAATGGAAGGTTTTTTTCTGAATATTGACAGTAGCGGACGCATCATTACTTCAAGCTATTTGGGCGGAACAGGAAATGACCGCATACTCGAAGGGAAATTTTACTATGGCGGACAGGTATTTGCGGGCAGCAGCCACAGCAGCAGCTTATATACCGGACTCACTTCGTACCAGGCAAATAATAATGGAAAGGGCGATATGTTTTTAACTGCATTGTGCCCTGATGTTTTCAAAAATATAATTTTTGGCAAATGCACCGAAGATTCAGCCATTTCGAGCGTAACCGCCGATTGCTTCGCTTTTAACCGCAAAGTGCACTACAGATGGCAATCGCGCACTTTATTTGGGTGGAAGGATATTCCCGGTGAAGACAATTATTTCCTGAACCAACAAATTATCCATCAAAAAACACAATTCAGGCGGATTTATAAAATGGGATTCTGTCAAGACACATCTAATACCACAGAATTTATATTAGGCCCTGTGCCCAAGTCGTTCTTTGACTACAAGAGCAAAAAATGTATAACCGACACCTTTTATTTTACCAACAAAAGCACGGTTTCGTATGGCAGCCTCAGGTTTGAATGGAAGTTTGAAAGACAGACAAAATCGTTTGTAGAAAATCCAAAATACGTTTTTTCGCATCCCGACACTTTCAATTTGGCGCGCTTGAAGGTCATTAGCGATTCCAATTGTGTGGATGTTTTCAGACGGAATATTTTTGTGGGTGGCATTCCACAGCCACAGTTTAATTATGATATTTTGTGCGATAAGGAAGAGATTGCGCTAACCAATACCACGAAAAATATACGCAACCCACATGCGGTTTGGTATTTTGAGAATGGCGACTCTATGCTGGGCAATTTTATTACCTACCCAATGAAAATGAAAGGTAAAACCCGCGTGAAAATGCTGGCTTATTCTTTTCGAGGCTGTGAGGACACCACAAGTTTGCTCATAGACCTTGAACATCCGCTTACCGTTAATTTTAATACCAACAACAATTGTATAAACCAAGCCATTGAGCTACAAAAGCACCTGAATTACAAGAGCCCCGCCCGAAAAATAACCTGGAATTTTGATAATGGCGACACGAGCCACAGCTTAGTTACCAACTACCAATACAGCAAAGCGGGTACATACAACATCACCCTATCCATAACCGACCGCAATGGCTGCATTGACACTGATACACAAGCAATTGAAATATTTGAATTGCCCAAGTCAAAAATCACATATACCAAGCCCTGCACCTCTGAAGTATTTAATTTCAAGCTACAAACCACACAAAACAATCCGCATTACCATTATACATGGCAATTTGGCGATGGCAAAAGCCGCAAATTCAGCAATGGCTCCGCTGCTTTTCTCAAAAACAGTTTCAACCACCGCTACAGCAATTTCGATTCGTTTACGGTGCAACTTATATCGGCTGTAGATTCAAACCAATGTGCAGATACGCAAAGTATAAAAGTACTGAACGACACACTGGTGCATGTAAATTTTTCTGCGGAACAATTTTGCGAATACGAAACCTGTATGTTTAATAATAAAAGTACAGGTAAAAAAGGTGGCATAGCCTGGTGGTGGCATTTTGGCGACAACAACAAGCAAAAAGGACAATCTGCGGGCCATAAATATACCCCGGGCAGCTACAACATAACACTAATAGCACAAAGTAAAAAGGGCTGTAGTGACTCACTAAGTAAACAAATCACGATATACAAAAAACCTGATTTCAGCTTTGAATCAGACTCCGTTTGTTTTGGCGACGAAATGACTTTTACTCCAAATTATAACACCTATAACGATACGCTCGACACTATTTATTGGACTTTTGGCGATGGTAGCAAACAAACCGCCACAAAAGTGAGTCATCAGTACAGCAACCCCGGTTATTATTCCGCATCCGCCATTTTAGAAACCAAACACCATTGCACAGAAACCTTTAATCTCAGGGTTTTTCAACCCGACTCTTTGCGACCTATAATAGTGGATAAGATAAATTTAAACTGCTTTGGCGATAAAAATGGTCTTATTTCGCTTATAGTAAATGGCGGCACGGGCAGCAAAGAAGTGCTGTGGCAAACCAAGCCTCAGGTAAAAGGTTATTCTTTGAAGAATTTAGGCGCAGGCAGCTATACAGCTCTAATAAGTGACGAAATGGGTTGTAGCAAAACAATAACAAGAAAAATAAAAGGACCCGATTCTCTCATCATCCGGCATTTAACTGACGTGTCAATTTGCCGCGGCGATGAGTACGGTTTGAACCTAAACGCACAAGGTGGCAACAAACCCTACATTTTCACCCTTGAGTGCAACAAACCGCATTGTAATATTATCAAAATAAAGGATGACAGTTATATTTTAAAACCCAAATACAAAACCGAATATACTGTAAAAGCCATTGATGACAAGGGCTGTCAATCGGCGGGAAATAGCTTTAAAGTCTGGCCAAAAACGCCCTTAAAAGTATCCATTAATCCCGATTCGCTCACCACCATTACCAACGATTATTTTGAGCTTGAAGCCCTCTCTGATTCTGCAAGCAATTACAGTTGGAGCCCGGCTTATATTTTTACAGACCCCGATAAATCAAAAACAGGTGGTAGAAGCGAAAATAATTTTACAGCCACCGTTACCGTTAGCTCGCCCGACCACTGTGATGCCAAAGCCGCTATTGAAATAAAAGTAGTGAGTCTTGAAATACCCACGGCATTTACCCCCAATAATGATGGCACAAATGATACTTGGGTCATAAAAAATCTGGAATTGCTATACAACAGCAAAGTAAGCATTTACAACCGCTGGGGCGGGCTCATTTTTTCAACCGAAAACAACAGCGAACAATGGGATGGCAGCTACAACGGCTCGCCCGTACCCCCCGCATCTTATTATTTTGTTATAGAAGCCGATGGTATTTCCACCGGAATTACCGGACATGTAACCATATTAGAATAGCCTATGAAAAATACTTTACTCTATATTATTTTTATTTTAAGGCTGGTAACAACCGGTTTTGCACAACAGCAAGGCGTGTATTCTCAGCCTGTAATGGCACAGTATGCCTACAACCCCGCATTTACCGGACTTGAGCGCGGCGGAATGCTCAACCTGGCCTACCGCCAACAATGGCTGGGTATAAAAGATGCACCGGTTCAAGAATTTTTGTCATTCGGTTTCAGGTTGAAAAAAACGCAGATAGACACCGTGTTTCCCTGCGGATTGCCTTTGAGCAACAACCGCATGTACAAACCCACCGCCCAAGTGAGAAGAACACAAAAAATCACACACAGTGCTTTTGGAATAAATATAATGACTGATGACGCCGGGGTTTTTAACAAATGGACCACACAGCTGAACTACGCCTACCACCTGCTTGTGGGCGAAAAATACAACCTGAGCCTTGGGGCTGCCTTGGGGCTGAGCTATCTGCAAATAAACCGCAGCAATTTGTGGGTGTTGCAGCCGGGCGATGCGGTTTATAATGAATACCAACAGCAAAATGTAGCCGCCCAATTTATGGACGCCAACTTTGGCGCGGTGTTTTATTCGCGCCAATTTTATATAGGTTTTTCAAGTAGTCAATTGCTTCAAAACGCCCCTTTTGACAAAATGCTTACCGCATCTGCCTTCAAATTGCGTATGCACGAAACTTTTAATGCAAGTTATATTTTCAATCTTGGCAATCAACTTGAACTGGCTCCCGTGCTCAATATTTTCGGGGTAGGCGGAGCACCTGTCACTAGCAGTATTGGAATAAAAATGCGCTGGCAAAAAATATTTTGGGTGGCCGTGAATTACCGTCCCGGTGCCGCTGCCAATTTCAGAGCCGGTTGTCGCTTGTTGCACAAATTTCTCATAAACTACACCTACGAAGCCACTACCGGCGGATTGTCAACCTACCAAAACGGCACACACGAAATAGGCTTGAGCCTGTATTTCAACAATTCAAAAGCTATAAAACACCTGTGGTAATATGCGCATTTTTATTATATATATTGTACTTTTTTGGCTTGCGCTAAACCCGGTATTCGCACAACAAAACGACAGCTTGTCTTTTGAAAACTGCGAAGAAGTAACCGCATTGAATTCTGCCGCCGAAGAAAGCTATCCTTTGTTATCGCCCGATGGCAAAAGCTTCTATTTCGTGCGATTTGGACATGAAAATAATGTGGGCGGACAAAACTCAGGACACGACATTTGGGTTTCAAAAAATGCCAATGGCTCATGGCAAAAGCCCGGCAACTATACCATGCTGAATACCAACATGAGCGATGCCGTAGTGGGTTTTGACTCCGTAAACCAGAATTTATTTTTGCAAAATACCGAAACCGAAAACCAGCAAGGTTTCAGACAGGTGAATGTGCATTTGGGCAGAAGCAAAATAATACAAAACGAGGCATTGCCTATGCCATCTACTGCAAACGCCCTTTATGGCATGCATGTGTTGCCCGACGGCGAAACAGTAATAGCTTGTATAAAACATGATTCATTAGAAAAACGTGGTTTTGAAATAGTGGTTTTCAGAAAATTCAGAACACGGTGGATTATGTTTTATACCCGCGGCATCAATACACTTTCCAATGAAATTTCGCCTTTTTTGGTGGGGGACTCACTTTTGTTTTTTGCATCGGACCGCCCCGGTGGCTTGGGTGGATATGATATTTATTACTCAAAAACTGATGATGACAAGTATTTGAAATGGTCGGAGCCCATCCATTTGGGAGCAGAAGTAAACTCCGCCTATGTTGATGCCTACTTCTCCTACTACGGCGATTCCATGGCCTATTTTGTGAGCAATAGAAATGGCGGAATGGCGGATATTTTCAGTTGCCAAAAGAAAAAAACCAAATCACCGAATTTGGCCAAAATAGATGAAGCGGAAACAGATAGCCTGCCACAGGAAAACGACGAAAACATCATAGCCGAACTTGACGAAAAAGGTCAGGCCACTCCACAATACGTGTTTTTTGCGTTCAATTCAACAGATTTAAACGACTCGGCAAAAGCCAAGCTCGATTTGTTTATTTCCATCATAAAGCAACGCACAAATGTATCTATTGAGCTACAGGGCTTTTCAGACAATATTGGTTCTGAGGCGGCCAATTTGTTGGTTTCGCAAAAGCGCTCAGACCGCGTGAAAGAATACCTGAGACAAAACGGTGTGGAAGAAGCTAATATCAGAACGGTAGCTGTGGGTGCAGCCTCGCCTTTGGCAAGCAACCAAACAGAGGCAGGCCGCTCAAGAAACCGCCGCGTACGCCTTATTTTGTTTACCAACGACTAAGCGACCAAATGCAAAACGTATTACCATTATTAACTCAAATGAAGCTTGTTGGCAGGTTTTTTATAATGCTTATTATGGTTTTCGGAACCTCTTCACGGACAATGGCTCAATCTGAAACACCGGCTAAAAACGCAATGGGTATAGGATACAGAATTACAGGCTACGAACCCGGAGTTCTTAATTTTCTCCTAATCAACTACAGCAGGGAGACGCCAAAAACTTCCATTGCCTATATTATACCAACACTAAGTATAATGACAGGCCTTGGCAATCTTGATTGGGGCAGTCCTGCATATCCCGGCACAAGCCTTGAAGGAGTAATAGGCGGTTTAGCCGGATTCAATTTGGGTATTCAAGGTTCTGTATTAGGTATTAGCCTTTGCAATCAAATTGGCTATGGATTTGTCGGCTTGCAACAAGGCTATATTTTCAGTAGTTTGTTGCTTAGAAGTGGACCAAAACTCAAAAAATTGCAATTCGAACTCGGCATTCCAATACCATCGGGATTGAGTTTAGGGCCGGGTGATTATTTTGGCTTCACCTTTGCCAACCTTAGTGTGGCCTATAAATTTTGAAGGCTGAAATATCATGGTGCATAGAATTGCCTGATGGCTTGTAGCAAATTATTCTTCCAAAAATGTACTTTCGCCACAAAAAACAACCTATGAATACGTACAAGCTCATTCCGGATGCATTTTTGGCCATAAGCAAAAAAATAAAAATTAACTCCATTTCAATCAATTTCATAGCATTGTTGGGCGCGGCTGCTCTCCTATTCTTCAAGTCTGAAAGTGACGAAACAACTTTGACTGTATTGCCCTTAGCCTTGATACCCGGTAGTATAATTTTTTGGTTTCGTTTGCCAAAAATTATCAACCAACAAAAAGAAAAATGGATGAGCTACGAGTTGCATATTAACGAGGATACTATAACAAGAAAACAACGTGGCCTGCCCGATGTGAACATAATGAAATCGGAATTACATTCAATTGAAACTTCTCCAAACGGTAACCTTCTGCTCAAAACCGCCCGAAAGAACCACTTTATTATCATTCCGGCGGGTATAGCGAACAGGCAGGAGATGATGGCTGATCTGAAAAATTTTACCGACCTGGAACCAAGTTTGAAAAAAAACAATCCCTTTATCATTGCAGTTGCAGTTGCAGTTGTTGTTGTCATTCTTTTAACCCTTTTGTTCACCTCATCATCATTGACTATGTCGCTCACCTTGAGCCTGTTGATCACCGGTATTTTGATTTGGTCGTTTATCAAAATTCAATTGAGCAATGAAATTGACAAGAAAACAAAAAAGAAGGCCTATATCGTTTTTATGCTTATTGTCGCTATTTTTTTCAAAGTAATAGAAACCCTACCTGTAGATATGCCTTAGCGAGATAGTTCAAATTACCCACACAGTACTTCCTTTAAAATTCACAAACCACTTTTACCAAGCGGGTTCTGCCATTGCTCAGCGAAATGGTTGCATAATATACGCCTGTTGGCAATCGTGTTTCTACAGTATAATTATGCGAAAAAATATTATCCCGTGAACAAACCAACTGACCCAAGCTGTTGTGTAAATGCACGCTCGTAATGGACACATCTTGACTGGCAACTATTTCAAACCGTTCAGAAAATGGATTTGGGAACAGTGCGACCTCGTTTTTCGCTACTTCATTTACTGCATTTATTACCTCCATTTCATAACATGCCGAAGTATCGGAGCATTGGCCATTGGAAACTGCCACGGCATAAGATCCGCTGCTATCCGGCACAAAAACGGCACCTGTATTGCCCGTTGGCACCTTTACCCCATTTTGGCAAACCAACCATTCATACGATTTTTGACCCGCTGCCGCTAATAGTGCTGTATCGTTTTGGGTTACATTTACGTCAGTATTTGTAATAGACAAATGCAAAATAATAAGAGAATCACATCCCGCATGATTTTTTATTGAAAACCATGCACTTTGTGTGCTTTTGGTATAGGTTTTTCCATCCATCCAGGTATATGCTCCGCAGGCATCAACCTTGGCATACCCCACGGTGCTGTTCTTTATTTTTAAATCAAGGAATAATAGTGAATCGCAACCTTCATCACCGGGCTTTGTAAATAGTGCTGACAAAACTGAGTTGGTGTACAAGGTGCCATCAATCCACCTGAAAGAGTCGCATGCGGTATGACTTACATGCTTTTGAGGTGGCGGTATTATTTTCAACCGAAGCGCAATCAAACTATCACAACCGCTCTTAGTTCTAATGGTATCCAGGTAATTTCCTGTTTTGGAAAAAGCCTTACCCTGCCACCAGAAAGTATCGCAAACCACTGTTTCGGTGGTTTTCACAAGCGTCATAGTCGCATTGGCATTTATAAGTCCAAAACCAAAATACATATCCCAGCCCGGTTTGTCTTCGGTAGCAAGCCCTACCCCATCGCGGGCGCCTGCTATTAGTAAACTACGCAATGAATCGGGCTCCAAAGCGGGATTTAAACCCAGCATTAGCGATACAAGGCCTGCCACATGCGGGGCAGCTTGCGAAGTGCCACTGTAATATTTTTCAAAATCATAATCATCATTATAGTTGAGCCCACAAATTTTAGAGCCCGGTGCCACCACACTAATATGGTAGCCATAACTGCTACCACCGCCCCAATCAAATGGGTTTGACCGGCTGTTGTCGGTATCAGTGGCACCTACTGCCACCACGTGTTTACAACCGGCAGGATATTGAATAGTAGCGTCGTTTTTGTTGCCCATTGAGGCCACAACCGTTACATTGTGATCGTAAGCGTAGTCTATAGCTTCTTGCAAAGTGGTAGAAAAACCCGAGCCACCAAGCGACATATTTACCACATGAGCACCCATATCAACCGCATAGTACAAGCCACTGGCAACCGCGCTGAACTGCCCCTTGCCGTCGCTACCCAAAACCTTGCAAATCATCACCTTACAATTCCAATCCATGCCGGCCAAGCCCAATTGATTGTTGCCTGTTGCCGCTATTATTCCCGTCACATTACTTCCATGCCCATTGTCATCCGTTATATTATCATTTCCCGAAAGAAAATTCCAACCCGAAATATCATCCACGTACCCGTTGTTGTCATTATCATTATTGTCGTTCTTTTCCTTTTTGTTGAGCCACAACCTGTTTTCAAGTTCAGGATGGTCGGTTTTTACACCCGTATCAAAAACAGCCACCACGGTTTTGCTGCTTCCCGTTGTCAGTTGCCACGCAGCGTCCATGTCAATATCGGCGTTTTCAACACTTTTTGAGTTGAAAGTACCATCATTATACATGCTCCATTGGCGGTTGAAATATTTGTCGTTGGGCAAACTTCCGCAAATCCCGTGACCCGCTACCTCGTAATCGGGTTCGGCATATTGTACCCAATTTTGCTTTTGCAATTCTGCTGCAAGTGCCAAAATATCAGGCATAGCCGCAAAACGCACCAACACCGCCCGTTGCTCCAGCAGGTAAGCTTCGTTCTCGCGCAGTTTCGCCTTGCCCAAGATATTTACAGACTCAATGCGCAATTGGTAGCGCGCTGCAAAAACACCCAATTCCAATATTTCAATCTGACCATCAACCACTTGCGCATGCAATTGATCAGGCCGTAGTTTCAATAAAATATGCTGTGGATGGTAGGCATACTGCGCAAGGAGAATTTTGGCCAGCAGGAGCAAAATGACTGTGTGAAAAGACTTTTTCATTCTTAGAGCGGGAGTTGAAACGGGCAATTTAAGCTTTAACATCAAATAAAAATCATCCTGTATCAATCTAATTACCCTGTCAAAGCAGCGTATTTGATCCAACCAATTGGCGCACTTTAGAACCCATCAATTATTTATTCCGACCTTATAGTTTATCTCCATTTTTTTCACATATTTGACGAATATCAGTTTTAAACCATGCTGTCAGACGAATTGAAAATGTTGCGATCAAGGCCGCGATTCAGGCGGTATGTGCGCACCCGCCCCGAAGAATTGCTCCGTGTTTTTGACCAAAAAATTGCCAGCCACCAACAGCTTACGGGCAGTGTAGCAGCGCAGCATGTGTTTATTCGCATTCCCGCAGATAAAGACCATTTTTGGAGTCCGCAATTGGGCCTTGAAATTGAAGAACACCCTGCCGGTGCGCTTGTACGCGGGCTTTACGGACCCAAACCCGGTATTTGGACCATGTTTATGTTTTTGTACGCAGCATTCGGAATCGGCACTTTGGCCATGCTTTTCTGGGGCTTGTCGCAGTGGCAAATAGGCAGCTATCCGTGGGCCTTGTGGTTTGTGCCGGGCGGCATACTCACCATAGGCGGCATTTACCTGCTCACACAGTTTGGACAAAAGCTTGGCTACGAACAAATGGAACAAATCCACACCCTTTTTGCCGAAGCCACCGCGGGCTATGAAACCCTGCAAAACTGGGACGAAGAAAGCTGACATTGCACCAAACTCCGCTTTCTGAAATTGTTATATAACAGTTTGCAGGTGCATGCAAGACTTTGATCAAGGCCAACAAACCACTTTTCTCACTCATTTTCAACCCTTTATAATTTTTATAAATAACTGACGTAAATCATTGAATTGAGTAGCGCCGTAGCAACAATTTGCGCCCTAATTTTTAAGAACAAATATTGATGCGCTACTTATATGCTTTATTATTGAGCTCTTTTGCTTCATTGGCTTTGGCTCAAAGCGGTACTACCGAAACCGTGCAAACCCTGGCAAACAACCAAAACCAGGTTTGGTATTCATTGAAAGACGGTGTAAAAAACGCCAACAACCTGGCCGACTGGGACCTCGGTTTCCAAATAAGCGGTTACCAGGCTTCGGTGCTTTTCAACAACCTTACCGGCAACAAACTCATGGTGTATCCCAAGGGCACCAAAGCCGATTGGCAAGCCATTGATACCAACGGCATGCACAGCTGGAAAAGCTTGAGCAACTCCGACACCTCATGGCTTTTTGGCGCTTTTAACCGCAACATGGACCTGAGCAACGAACTGGATTTGGGCTGGGGCAGCTACAACATGACTAACCACCAAGTGCAAGGCGATAGCATTTATATTATAAAAACCGCAGACAATACGGTTTATAAACTCATCATTGAAAGTTTGGCCAATAGCACCTACACGTTTAAATACGCCCTGCTCGATGGAAGCAACGAAAAAACCGGCATCCTGAAAAAAGGTGATTTTACCGGCAAAAATTTTGGCTACTACAACCTGAGCGCGCAAAGTGAGGTGGACCTGGAACCGGCATCGAATGAATGGGATTTGCTATTTACCAAATACATGACCCAAATACCCACAGGCCCCTCATCATTTATGGACTATCCTGTGGTGGGCGTGCTTGCCAATGCCGGCACACATGCCTACAAAATTTACCCGGTTGAAACCGAAAGCTATACCGACTATAGCCCCGCACAAGGCTACAGCCCTATAAATGCCATTGGCTACGACTGGAAAAAATTCGACATGAATACCATGCAATATGTCATACGCGATAGTTTGGTTTATTTGGTAAAAACACAGAGCAACGAAATATGGAAGGTGGTTTTCAAATCGTACGGCGGAGCCACTACCGGCGATATTACTTTCGAAAAAAACCTGCTCTACTCTACCGGCATTGAAAACACCCACAGCAATTTGCTCCAAATTTTCCCTAATCCACTGGCCGGTCAGCCGCTCAGTATCATTTCGCAGTTTGCTGAAAACGGTGTTTTGAGTATTTATAATACCAAT
Source organism: bacterium (assembly GCA_016124515.1). GTDB lineage: Bacteria > Bacteroidota > Bacteroidia > CAILMK01 > JACPUW01 > JACPUW01. The sequence goes on along the minus strand of WGNN01000016.1, from coordinate 2,529 downwards.
GGCCAATTGCAAAAAACCATTAGAATAAACGCGGGATTCAGCCAACAACAAATAGACCTTGGCAACCTTCCCAAAGGCATGTACATGTTGCACATGCAGTCGGCCAACGAGCACATTACCAAAACATTGCTTGTTAAATAGAATTTACCACATTAGATTTTACTTCTACTTTTTCATTGACAATTTCCGGAAAAATAACCTATAAAAGCAACCATGCCTTCTACAGGTGTGGTTGCTTTAAATAAGCTCCGCCATGGCATTTCCTCGCATTATTTTTTGCTTCACGGTTTTTGCGCTTTTGGTGTCGTTTGCAGCCAAGGCACAAACCGAGGTACAGCTTTTGGTGAGCGATACAGAAGGCAAACCCATAGAGCAGGCACTTTGCAAAATAGCTACACTCAACGGAGCAACTATACTATCGGGCATAACCAATAAGGAAGGTATTTTAACCTTCACCACCAATTACAGCGGCCAAGTTGTGCTCGGCATACAGCACATAAGCTACCAAACCTTTGCCGATACGGTTTCTATTCAAAGTATAATAAATGCCACCCTACAACCCGGTGTTTTCAACCTGGAAGAAATGGTGGTAACCGCACAATACAGCCCCGGCAGCAGCGACAAATCGGTGCATCAAGTGAAGGTAATAAGCAGCGAACAAATACAAAATATGGCGGCAGTAAACCTGCAAGATGTGCTTGCCTACTCGGTAAACATCAGGCTGACGCAGGACAACGTGTTGGGCGCCGGCATGAGCATGCAGGGAATATCGGGTCAAAATGTGAAAATAATGATAGATGGCGTGCCGGTAATTGGCCGCCTTGACGGAAACATAGACCTGAGCCAACTGAACCTGAACGATGTGGAGCGCATAGAAATAGTAGAAGGTCCGCTAAGCGTCAACTATGGCACCAATGCCCTTGCGGGAACCATCAACATTATTACCAAGAAAGGCTCGGTTGACAAACAGAGCGGCACCGCCACCATGTATTTTGAAAACATTGGCACGCATAATATAATGGCCAATACCGCCACCAAAATTCTGAAAACAAATACGCGCCTTAGCGTGGGTCGCAATTGGTTTGACGGCTGGAGCCCCAACGACCCCACATGGCCCAGCTACAAACCTACATTGGCCGATAGCGGACGCTACAAACAGTGGAAACCCAAAGAGCAATATTTTGCCCGCCTCAATGCCGACAGGACCATTGCAGGATGGAATGCCAACTTCCGCTATGAATTTTTCAACGAAAACATTTTGAACCGTGGCTTGCCCAGACCGCCGTTTGGTGAAACCGCTTTTGACGATACCTACAAAACCCGTCGCCACGACGAAAGCCTCATTTTGAGCAAGAGTTTTAAAACCCACCGCATAGACATTACCAGCGCACACAACCACTACAAGCGCGAAAAGAACACCTATCTCAACGACCTAACTACCCTGCACCGCCTGCTCAGCACCAATCCCGACGACCAGGACAACAGCCGATTTGAACAAGTCATGAGCCGCGGCATCATGAGTTCAACCCGCAAAAGCAGCAGGATAAACTACCAATTGGGCTACGACCTGAACCAACAATGGGCCTTTGGCAAACGCATTGAAAGCGGAGTGGCAACTATGGGCGATTACTCTTTGTTTGGCTCTGCCGAAATTTACCTCCGCCATAACCTGGTGGTAAAACCTGCCTTACGCGCTACCAAAAACACCGTGTACAAAGCACCGCTCACCCCTTCATTCAACTTTAAGTGGAACAAAAACAACTGGACGCTGCGCGGAAGCTATGCCCGCGGTTTCAGAGCACCCACTTTAAAGGAAATGTACTTCCTTTTCTTCGACATCAACCACAACATTGTGGGCAATACCAGCTTGCTGGCCGAGCGCTCGCACAATGTAACCACCAACCTGCAATACCAGAAAATAATAGGAAGTAGCGCCATTAAACTCAATGCCGGAACTTACTACAACAACATAGACAATATGATAACGCTGGCACAGATAAAAGGCCAGCAATACAGCTATGTAAATGTGGGCACTTTTGTGAGTAAAGGTTTTAAAGTAGAGAGTCAGTGGATCAGCGGACCGCTCAAAATAGACATCATCTACAACCGCCTGGGGCGGCAAAGCCTCAATCCTGAAGGCAATAAAGCCTTTTTCTATAGCAACGAAGTTTCGGCCAATGCCCAGCGCACTTTCTCGAAGCAAAAAATTACCCTTTCGCTTTTTTATAAATACCAGGGAAAACTGCAATCGTACAGCGTGGACGCGGGCGGACAAGTGAGCAATCAGTTTATTAAAAGCTACCAAATGTGCGATGCAACGCTGGGCAAAAGCCTGGCAAAAGAGCATATACGACTTACTTTGGGTGTAAAAAACCTGTTTAACGTACAAAATGTAAATGCGGCGGTTGCCGGTGGCATACACACCGGGGCTTCAAACAGTGTTTCGGTGGGTACGGGCCGTTGCTATTTCGGTAAAATGCAAATTCAGTTTTAAGCCATGAAAAACCTGTTTTACCTTCTTTCTATAAT
>WGNN01000083.1 GCA_016124515.1 bacterium | reverse complement strand
TCCAAAGTCCAATGTCCAAAGTCTAATGTCAATAGTCCTTTTTACAAGAGCTTCAGCGCCTTCCCCGCGGGGAAGGTTGGGATGGGGCGATAATGGGAACTGAGTTTAAGGAACTAATTGAAAATTGGTTTAGAAGAGTTCAAAGTTTAAGGTTTAAGGTTTAAAGGGTGGGATTAAAGAAAAAACCTGACTCTTCTTTACGGGATAAATTGCATTGAATTTTGAAGGCTCTTAACCCATTTAAATTGCAGAAGTGTAAGGTTTCTATTAGGGAATTGGGGTTAAAAACCTGACCAAACCTAATAAGGAACGCGTTTAAAGGCGGTGACCAACGACCGTGGACAGCGTACAAACCTTCACCGTCATTGCGGACTTGATCCGCAATCTGTTGAGTTGAAACACGAATCCTCGTATTAGCATTTTACAGTGGACAATCGTCTGTCAGCCAGTACAAAACACTCCGCACAGAGTGCTCTGATTTTTTTCCGGAACGCCACAGAGTGACGTCCGAGCGGAGTTTAAGTTTAGTTCAAAGTTTAAGGTTTAAAGGAAGGCCGGGTTCAAAGGATGTGAATGTCCAATGTCCAAAGTCCAATGTCCAAAGTCTAATGTCAATAGTCCTTTTTACAAGAGCTTCAGCGCCTTCCCCGCGGGGAAGGTTGGGATGGGGCGACAATGGGAATTGAGTTTAAAGGAGCTAATTAAAAATTGAAAAATCCAAATTGAAAATTGGCCTATAGGAGTTCAAAACCTGACCAAACCTAATAAGTAACGGGTTTAAAGGAAAGTTCAAGCCCTACCCAAATACTGATAACTGATAACTGAATACTGATAACTGAATACTGATAACGGACAACACCACCCTACTCCGGCACCCGGCCAACCACCACATACATCAAGTTGCCGCCCGACAGGAAGCACTCCTGATTTTTGAGTTCTGTGAGCATGTTTTGTTGGTAGCGGTAAGCCTTTTGCCAATAGGCATCAAAGCTTTTTTTGCCGCCACCGCCCGCCTTGTAGTACCGCAGGTTTTCGTCGTACCCAAACCCACCTGTCTGATTTTCAATCCATTCTATTAGTTGCGCAGCCCGTAGGCGCTTTTCACGCGAGTTGTAAGGTGGAATTAAATTGAGGCTTTTATCAGAAATAAAAACTTCCAAATCGCTGAGACCCGCCTTGGCAAACAAATCGGGTAAGGCATCGCCTATGCTGTTGAACCCCTCGCCAAGTTGACGCTTTCCTTTTTCGCAGCGCAGCCTGATTTCCAGAAAATCAAGCATTTCCTCTACATTATAATCCGTCTGCGAATAATTGTCGAACATAAGGTTTGAAGCAAGGTTGTTGGGTTCTATCGCAACCACATAGCCGCCCTTTTTCACGATGCGTTTCATTTCGCCCAGCACTTTTTCGGGTTGTTGCATGTGTATGAGCAGCGTTTGGCAAAAAGCCATGTCCTGACTATTACTTTCCAAAGGCAGCCGCTGCGCATCACCTTCAACAAAATTGAAGGATACCTGATGCTTGGTACTAACCTTTCTTGCCTTTTGTTTAGCCCTTTTCAGGTACTTGGTTTCGCTGTCAATACCCGTAATAAGGGCATTTTCAGGTAAAAAAGGCGCCAACAAAAAAGACATCATTCCCTGACCGCAACCAATGTCGGCCATGCGGTTACAATGTTTAAAATCAAGACGTTGGCTTAGTAATTCAAGGTAATCGTTGTTCCACCAATATTCTCTGCTTTCTACCAGATGTGATTCGGAGTGTTTTTCTTTTTGTATCAAATCGCTCGCAAGATAAGGCTCAGAAACATAAAATGAGCGATTTGGCAGCAGCAAACCCAATTTTTGACTTGGCCTTGCAGCAGCTATCAATGGAAAATGTGATAGCAGAAAGGAACATATAAAACCAAAGACTCTAGCAAATGAAATTTGCCTGCCCAACAATGTCTTAACATGCTGAATGACGACCCTATACACGCCTCTGTGTCCAATAGACATGCATTTGCGAATTACAAGCTTATTACATCTTAGTGTACTTTGTACACTTTGTGTTTTATTTGTAGATTTGCAAAAAAAGAAAGATGCTTACAAAAAGATATTTAAAGACCAAACCTGTTTGCAAGGTGACTTTCGCAGTAAAACCGGAAGAACACCCTAATGCATCAGAAATACATTTGGTGGGTGAATTCAATGCCTGGAATACCAAGGCACAGCCCATGAAAAAAAACAAGGAAGGAAAATTCAGCGCAACGCTTGACCTGCCTACGGGCGCTACTTACCAATTCAGGTACTTGATTGATGGCCGTATTTGGGAAAATGATTGGTCGGCTGATGACTATGTGCCTAATAACTTAACGTTTGATGAGAATTCGGTGGTGGCGGTTTAAGCCTTCACATTTTTAAAAAGTGCATTTTTAATGGTATTAGACGATTGTCCCGTTTAGGATTTTAGTTATTCGTTTTGTAGAGCAAGCTACCAATTGGCGGTTGCATATTATGTCACCGCCACTTTGATGAATTCAAGTCATCTGAACCAAGGGTTCTTATTGCTTCTCAATAAAAATAATAATATCAAATATCAATACCAATTCTGATGGCGAGATTTTGCCATTCCGAAGCTTCCTCGCTCTTTAATTTTTGAAAGACGTGGTTTTGCAATCGTATAAGGTTTACATCCAATCCCAAGGTGGTTAAGTCTTCAATCAGTTGTATGGTTTCCTGTGGTTTCACTTGTTTGCCTTCTACCAAATAGTCAAACGCCTGTTTCAACTTAAATTCAAAACGTTTTTCAGGTTTTAAATCCCATTTCTTAAACTCATCGAGCGCGGCAAAAAGCTTTTTATAATAACCATTGTGCTTCAGCACCCCAATTGCAGTATCAAGATCATATTGCAATTTCACCTGTAAATTCTGCCAAAGTACCGCCGGAAGCACCAATTGTTGCCCGCGCATGAGGTTGAGCAGCCCATAATTTTGCCTTGCAATGCGCGAAATTGAATTGACCGCATCATCCATGTGTTGGTCAATTACTACGTCAAGAATTTTCTTTTGTTCATCGCGCATCAAGTCAAAAAATGAGAAACGCGTATGGGCAAATTCTCTGTCAATATCATGAATAACGGAAGCAATATTGCTGGCCGAAAAGTCTCTTTCCAGGCATTGGAGCAGGTTTTCAAAATGCTCAGCATCATAATTGTCAGAGGTGCCGCCAATTACGTGGTGGTTGCCCAAATAGAGCACGGCAAAACTCAAATACTTGATGCTCAATGTTACTTTTGAGTGGACCATAGCACGCCCCAGACAAAGCACCTGCTGTCCTGATTTATATCGCTTAAAACCCTGTGTTTCAATTGTATAATTAAATACCTGCAAAGCATTAGGATTTTCAGCAAAAAGCACATGAACCGCATAGTGCATCCCCACTTTTGAAAGGGTCATTCGTTTGGGCGACACCCACTTTTCATAAATAGTACGCAAGCTGCCAAACTCGGGCAAATTGCTGTGTCCGTGCTCCAACAGCTCCAAAAATCGGCTTTCTATGGCTAAATCACTTTCGCGCTCAGCCAATTGTATGGCGCGGTTGGCATACTGCAAAATTTGTATAGTTTCTATACCGCTAGCATCGTTAAAAAACCAGCCACAGCTTGTAAACATCAGCATGCCATTGCGTTGCATTTCAAGCAGGCGAATGGCATGGGTTATTTGTTCAGTACTAATATTTGGCAAATATTTTCCGAGAAAATCATCATAATTTCGGTTTTCATATTGAAAAACCACCTCGACAAAAGCATTTCTCAATGACCAGGGATCTTGGCATATTTCCTGCATCTCCAGTTCATACATCTCATCGAGCTTTATTTTTAGCCAATCGAGTGCCTGTCGCAAGGGTCCGCGCCATTCTTGGTTCCAATGCGCTTCGCCGCCTGTACTACAGCCACAATTGCTGCGCCAACGCTCCACACCGTGGGCACAACTCCACGAGCTGTTTTCATAAATTTCCGCTTCCATAACCGGCTCGTTTTCTGACAAATACAAGCCATAATTGCAAAGTTTTGCCTCGCTTTGGTTTTCTATATAATGCAGACAATAAGCCAAGGCCATTTCGCCCAATTTGTGGTGGTGTCCATAGCTTTCGCCATCGGCGGCAATATGCACCAATTCGCTTTGGTGGTCGTTTGAAAAACCGGCCAATAGTTCTTCCGCAAAGCGTTTTCCATCATTAAGTAGGCCCTTGAAAGCCACTCCTTGCGAAATTTCGCCATTATAAAAAAATAAAACCATTTGTCGGCTTTGCCCGAGATTTATTATATACGGCTGTCTGCTGTCAATCCCATCCATCCATTTGCCTTCAAGCTTGAAGCGTTTGGCTTGGTTGGGCGCTAAAATGGTGTACCGAATCCCATTATCCGACAAGCAGCGCAAGGTTTCCAAATCTACTGCTGTCTCGGCAAGCCAAATTCCTTCAGCATGGCGTTTAAAACGATTTTCAAAATCATATAAACCCCATTTAATCTGCGTTTCCTTGTCGCGCTGCGAAGCCAAAGGCATAATGAGGTGGTTGTAAACCTGTGCAATGGCGGCCCCATGACCCGCAAATCGCTGCAGACTCTTTTGATCAGCTTCAAGAATCAATTTATAGGTTTCCGATCGGTAACGTTCCATCCAACTTAGCAGGGTGGGGCCCATATTGAATGAAATCCGTTCGTAGTTGTTGCTGATGTCTATTATTTTTCCCCGGGCATTTAAAATCCTGGCGTGCGCATTCGGACCATAACATTCGTCATTCACCCGCTCGTTCCAATCGTGAAAAGGCGATGCACTTTCCTGAACCTCAATTTGTTCGAGCCAGGCATTTTCTCGTGGCGGTTGGTAAAAATGACCGTGTATGCAGATGTACTTATTTTGCATAAACCATTAGATATTCAAAATTGGAAATTGAAGATTGAAAATTGAAAAACTGAAAACTGACTACTGATAACTGACTACTGATAATCTCGCCGGAGTCGAGACACGGCTGATTACTGACTACTTATAACTATAATTCCAAGTGGTGGCAGGGTGATGGCAATACTTTGTGGTTTTCCATGCGATGGAATGGGTTCTATTTTGATGGTTTTATTATTTTCAACCCCGCTACCGCCGAAAGTTGTGGCATCGCTGTTCAAAATTTCATTACACGACAGCTTGAAGGGAACCCCCACTCTATAATTTTCGTGTACAACCGGTGTAAAATTACAAACTACCAAAAGTGCGTTTCCGGCTTTGTCTTTGCGCAAAAAGCACAGCACCGAATTATTATGGTCATTATAATCAACCCACTCAAAACCATCCACATGAAATGCAATTTCGTACAGCGGTTTTTGCTCCCGGTAGAGTTTGTTTAGTGCTTTCGTCCAGCGTTGCATACCTTTATTCAACTCATTGTCAAGCACATGCCAATCTAGCGAATAGCGGTGGTTCCACTCTTGCCACTGCCCTATTTCGTTGCCCATAAAATTGAGCTTGGTGCCGGGGTGGGCAAACATAAAACCATACAGAAGGCGTGTGTTGGCCATTTTTTGCCAGTCATCGCCCGGCATTCTATTCAGAATAGAGCCTTTGCCATGCACCACCTCATCATGCGAGAGCGGCAACATAAAATTCTCGGTAAAAGCATAGGTGAGGCTAAATGAAATCGTATTATGGTGGAATTTCCTGTGAATCGGATCCTTTTTAAAATATTCCAATGTATCGTTCATCCAGCCCATCATCCATTTCATACCAAAGCCCAAGCCGCCGATGTAGGTAGGCCGCGACACCATGGGAAACGAGGTTGACTCTTCAGCAATGGTTTGAACATCAGGAAATTTATTATAAACCGCTTCGTTCAATTCCTTGAGAAAAGTAATGGCTTCAAGGTTTTCTCTACCGCCCAATTTATTAGGAACCCACTCCCCTTCTTTGCGCGAATAATCCAGGTAAAGCATACTCGCCACGGCATCTACACGCAGACCGTCCACATGGTATTTGTCAAACCAAAACAAGGCATTACTAATAAGAAAAGAGCGGACTTCATTTCTTCCGTAGTTGAAAATATAACTACTCCAGTCGGGGTGGTAACCTTGTCGCGGATCGGCGTGTTCGTAGAGCGCCGATCCATCATAATCCTTTATTCCATGCGCGTCGCCGGGAAAATGACTCGGCACCCAATCGAGCAAAACGCCAATGCCGGCATTATGAAAAGCTTCAACTAGCGCCATAAAATCCTGCGGACTACCGTAGCGCGAGGTGGGTGCGTAGTAGCCCAAAACCTGATAGCCCCAAGAACCATAAAACGGATGCTCCATTACGGGTAAAAATTCCACGTGTGTATAGCCCATTTCCTGAACATACGGAACCAATTGTGCCATCATGTCGCGGTAGGTAAGAAAATCCTCCGGACCATTTCCACCTTGCCGCCACGAACCAAGATGCACTTCATATACCGATACCGGCGCATTCAATGCATTATATATGGCGCGGTTTTTCATCCACTTTTCATCCGCCCAATTATAATCGAGTGTTTGCACTTTGGTGGCCGTATGTGGTGGTTTTTGCCAGGCAAAAGCATATAAATCAGCTTTTTCCAAAATTTGACCGTTTTGGGTTTCAATAGCGTATTTATAAATTTCGCCGGCTGTGAGTGCGGGCACAAATCCTTCCCAAATTCCTGATCCGTCCCAGCGCAGATAGAGTTCATAATCACCGCTTTTTTGCCAATAATTAAAATCGCCAATCAGGCCAACCGATTTGGCATTTGGCGCCCATACTGCAAAATACACCCCGGATTCGCCATCCAATTCCACCGGGTGCGAACCCATTTTTTCGTACAAACTATAATGTTTTCCTTCTCTGAACAAATGGACATCCATTTCTGAGAACAAGCTGTAAACTTTGGTTTTATTCATTTTTCAAATCATCTTTTATTATTTGAAGGACACCTTTCAGCGGAATAATGAGCCAATCAGGCCGGGAATTCATTTCGTAGCCCAGCTCATAAATGCCTTTTTCCAATATGTGGTAACGCAACAAAAAATCAATTTCGTGGTGGTAGCCAATATCCAAACCATGCTCGAATGCGGTTTCAAGGTATTTTTCCAAAAACAGGCCTACCAATGCGGCATAATACTTTTCTCCCGCCTCAAAAAGAATTTCTTCAGGAAGTTTCAATTGGCTTTCTGCACTAAAAATAGTGGCATAAATGGCATAGTGGAAGGACCGAAACATACCCGCCACATCTTTTATGGGCGGTTGCTTTACCTTTCTATCTCTAATGGTACTTTCGGGTTCACCTTCAAAATCAAGTATATAAAAATCGTTGTCGTCCATTATTACCTGCCCCAAATGGTAATCGCCGTGAATTCTAATGCGCATGGAGTACAACTGACTAGAGTGGAAATTGAGAATCTTGTCTTTTATATGTTGCTTCAACGAAAGGAACTCCCGTGCATAATCAAGGCTATTGCCGCTGAGCTTGTGCAGGTTGTCTTCTATTAATTGGTAGCGGCGGTCAAACTGGTAAATGAGGCGGTTGAGCAGCCAGGCTTTGTAGTCGGTATTGAAAGCCTTGGGCACAAAGCGGCGTGTATATTTTTCCTTGAAAAGCGCAATATGCATTTCAGCCGTGCGCAGGGCAAGTTTCTGCACATTTTTTATGGTGTTTTCGCCCATGCAATTCACCATCAGTTCCGATAATTTTTTGCGCTTTACCGGTTGGTATAATTTCACCGAATCGAGCTTTGAAACCGCTATATTGTTTTGTTCAAGGTATTCAAAATACTGCTGCACCGCACCCAACATGTAGTTCCACGCGTCGCCACGGTTTTCAATTTTGCCCTGCATCAGTCCCAAGGTTACCTCATAGCTGTTGTGGCGAAACCACGAAAAACTCCCCGCATAAGGCGGACAGTTTCTGAAGGTGGAATGCTCTGACAAAAAGTGGGTCAATTCATAATCAGGATTGGCGTCTCTGAACAGTTTTCGGTATATTTTTAAATAATAGGCTTCATTATAAACCAAGGTAGTATTGCTTTGCTCCGCGTTTAAAATTCGCGATACAGAAGCATCAGTGGTTTGCAGCTGTTCAAGCAACTTACCCCGGTCAAAACCCAACACACCATCGGGTTGCGCTATTTGTGCTTGCGTAATAATAAGATTGAACAAAAGCTTCCTGAATTCTGTATCGTACAGTGCATCAATCAAATAGAAGTTTCCATTAAGTGTTTGCAACCTGGCTATTTGCGCCTTTTCGGCAAGTGACTCAGCTTCTGCCACTTTACCTAAAATCAAGAGGTAATTTTCGGTATTGGCTGTTTCATAAATTACTTCAATGATTAATATATAATACAATTGCGGATCATAATCGATGGGTATAATAACTTCCGCATTATAGCGCCTTATTTTGGTGCTTTTTGATCCAAACCAACGGCAGTTTTGCAGGTATTGCGGCAGTATTTCATTGAGAAACTGACCATTGAACTGCGGCGACTGTGTGAAGTTGCGCCAACTTTCTATTGGTAAATTGTGTAATTCCATGCCTTACACCTTTTTTATTTTGAACAAATGGTAGGGCAAACCGGGCGGACGCAATTCCACAAAATTCCACTCTCCTTTCCAGAAATAGCTGTTTTCAGAAATCAGGTCATGTACGGTAAAGGTTTCGTCGGCGGCAATTCCCATTTGCGATAGCGGCAATTGCACCCAACCACTCTGCGCATTGTTGGCATCAAAGTTTACCACCGCCAAAATATAATTTTCCGTATGTCTATCTGCTTTGAAATAAGCCAGAATTTGTTGGTTTTCTATCGCACAAAACTCAATATTATTGGTACGCTGCAAGGCTTTGTTTTCTTTGCGCAATTGGTTGAGCAAGGTGATGTGGGCAGTAATGCGGTTTCGCTTGGCCCAATCATAATGTTTCAACTCAAATTTTTCAGAATCGAGGTATTCTTCTTTCCCCGGAATGGCATCAGAAATCATTTGTTCGAAAACAGGGCCATATATTCCGTAATTAGAGCTGAGCGTGGCGGCTAAAAATAATCTGATAAGATGCACCGTATCGTTGGCGCCCTGCAAATGGTAGGGATTTATGTCGGGTGTATTGGGCCAGAAATTGGCTCGCATGTAGTCTTTTCGCTCTGTTTTGGTGAGTTCTGTGAGGTATTCTATAAACTCAAATTTGGTATTGCGCCAAGTAAAATAGGAATAGGACTGTGTGAAACCAGCTTTGGCCAATCCTTCCATAATTCGCGGGCGCGAAAAAGCTTCTGACAGAAAAATAACATCGTTGTGGTGCTTTTTCACTTCTATAATAAGGTGTTGCCAAAAATGAAAAGGTTTTGTGTGCGGATTGTCAACCCTGAACACCCTGATGCCCTGATCGACCCAATAAGTGGCAATGGAAACGAGTTCTTCCCAAAGTGCTTCATGGTCAGGAGTTTCGAAATAAATTGGCAAAATATCCTGGTACTTTTTGGGCGGATTTTCGGCGTACTGCACGGTGCCATCGCTGCGCCACTTGAACCAACTTGGATGCGTTTGTACATAAGGATGCTCGGGAGCGGCCTGCAGGGCAAAATCCATTGCCAATTCAATCCCCAGCTCTTTTGCACTGTTTATCAATGACTTAAAATCAGCCAAAGTACCCAATTGTGGCAACAAATCTTTGTGTCCACCTTCGGGAGCGCCTATGGCCCAAGGCGAACCAACGTCATCAGAAAGCGCTTTTGTGCTGCCGTTTTTACCTTTACGCTCTTGGTAACCAATGGGGTGCACCGGCGGAAAATACAGGGTATCAAAACCCATTTCGGCAATGCGCGGCAGCAGTTTTTCGCAGTCTTTAAATGTGCCGTGCACACCTTTGGTAGCCGATGAAGATCGCGGAAAAAATTCGTACCACGTACTGAAAACCGCCTTTTCGCGGTCGGCATACACCTGCAATCCCGCATCGAATTCCGTCTTGAAACGTTTTTCAGGAAACTGCCGGATAATGGCTTCAACAGGACCATTTTTGAGTTCGGCAGAGGCTTCTTCCCACTTTGATGATTCAATGAGCGAAATGCAAGTTTTTATATAGTTTTTTTGTGCTGAATCAAGTTTTTGTTTGGCCAAAAAGCGAAGGTGTTCCAGTCCATCTTGCAGTTCTACAGCCACTTGCAAGCCCGCTTCCAGCTTTTTTATGAGACCTGAGTGCCAGGTAAGGGCATAGTCAATCCATGCTTCTACCTTGTAGTCAAAATAATGCCGCGATGAAAGGATGAAGGTGGCCGACCAAGCGTCATTGCCCAAAAAATTGAAAGGAACTTCCAGCCATTTCTTTTTGCCGGCCACCATATAAAGAAGGTGCGCATTGATGATATCATGGCCGTCGGCAAAAATATCGGCAGTAACGGTAAAAGGGTCATTATGTACTCCCTTGGCATAGTAGCGACCGTTTTCAAGATTCGGACGCACATTTTCTATGATTACTCTGCTTTGTGCCTGCATAGGTTGAGAACTACTAAGTGTAAATTTTACACTAAGGTAGTGCGGAGTTTTGGAATACGGCAAATTTTTGCTGGTGAATTAGTCAATCTTTGCCCGGCCTATGCCATTAAACGCTGTGAATTGATTGAGGCAGTTACAACACTTTTTATATTGGACACTAGTGTAATGATTTATTTAAAAGCGAACTAATATGAGGTGTAAGTCCAGTTAAATGGCTTAGCCCTTGTTTTGTTGTAAGTGTCAATGTATTCAATGATTTGATCCACCATTTGTTTTTTAGAATGCCAAATTGCGCCTTTTAGAACATCCTTTGAAAGTATGTTAAACCAGATTTCTATTTGGTTAAGC
>WGNN01000076.1 GCA_016124515.1 bacterium | reverse complement strand
CATTGATTGATTCATGTGGCAACATCAGCGCGGCATCAAACCCTGCCACCACCATTTTGCTGCAAGCCAAAAATTATAACAATGAGTATGTTGTGCTCAGTTGGACAGCCTACGAAAAGTGGGAATCCGGAGTAAAAGAATACCTTATTGAAAGTTCAGTTGATGGGCAAAATTGGTCGGTTTTTCAAAGCGCTATTCAGTTGGCTTTTACCGATAAAAAATTACCTTATAATAATGAGGCTTTTTATTATCGCATAAAAGCGGTGGAGCAAAATGGCTATGAACAAGAGAGCTACAGCAATGTGGTTAAAGTAGCTTTGAAAAGCACCCTGTTCATTCCCAATGCATTTACACCAAATGGCGATGGGGTCAATGATATTTTCAGCGTGGGTACCTGGGGAATTACAAATTTTGACTGCCATATATATTCTCGATGGGGGCAGCAGGTAGCGCACAGCACTGATCCGTCCAATATATGGGATGGCACATTTAACGAAGAGCCTTTTGCCATGGACAACTACCGCTACGTAATTGATGCCACAACCACAGAAGGAATACAATTGCACTTTGACGGAACCTTGGTTTTGATACGGTGAATGAAGTCAATAGCCGACTCAAGTAGGCAACGGGTGCCTGTGGTGTGTGTTGTGATGGGCTTGATATACAGTATATTACATTAATTGCAATAACAATTTCGCTAGAATGTAGAAGTTGGTAAAGTTTAAGTTTATTAAATGGCAGTTTGGCGATTTGATTTGGCTCTGTTTCAGATGTGGCAGAGAGAAATTTCCAAAAATGCTCATCTTACTTTAGTGGCACTTTTACTTTTTGAAAATAGCTATTGGGCTTCAAAAAGAAAGGTTTGGGTTAATAATCGAAGTTTTTGAGTATCTTACCTTTGGCGCGTAACTGCACCTAATTTATTAAAAAGGGTACCTTAGATTTGTCTATCTAAACCACAGCCCCACTCTATCTTCGGTCCTGAGAAACTTTGGATATGGGCGGGGCTGCTTAAAAAACTAAATTCGATGCAAAAGTCAGCATTTACAATCTTATTGCTGTTAACTTGTTTCACAAGTTTTAGCCAATTAGTCACTATTAACTCTAGTAACAAAAGCGTGTATTTTAATGGAAACCACTATAAGAGTACGGCACAAACCATTTTTCCGGATGGACTTAAGCTTGTCGGTATTGAAGCTGTATTTGAAGACATAGACTTTACATTTGGAGTAAACGCGAGTTTAACCATCGACCTTAAAAACAATACGCCGGCAACCAACGTGGGAGCTAATGTGCAATTCAAGGGTTGCACCTTCAGACCAGAAAACAACGATTCATGGGTTGGTATAAAGGTTTTAGGGTTTTACAATGAAGAACAAATTAACACAAGTACCTGGACTTTTATTGATGCCCAGACTAGGGTTTTCTTTTTGCCTTACAATGGCGACAGTTGCCTTGTAGAGAAGGCTGAAACAGGTATTGAAGTGGGAACAAACAGCAACAATACGGGCGCCCTGTTGCGCTGTGCTAAAACCCATTTTATCAATTGCACCAGGGCAGTGGTATTTAATGCCTATGAAAATAACAATTACAGCGTATTCAGGGATTGCGTGTTCAGGTGGGATTCATATATGGTTACAAATCGTTTTGATGAATGGCTGGTAGAAGACACCAATGATTATGTGGGTGGTAACTACTATGGGGATGACATTATAGACCGTCAAAAGCATTTTGTCGAACTGAATTCGGTAAAGGGAGTCACTTTTATTGGCGGGAACCTGTTTGAAAATGAAGTAACTCAGGATGAAATGGAAGCAACTGCCGGTGCCACATCGAGCTGCCATTGCAACCAGTTTAGGCAATATTTCTGGCAATGCAGAGGGGTGGGTATTTGTGCCTTTAAATCAACATTTACAACGATTAGGGGTGGAACTTGCTATTACCCCGAAGACCCCGCAACAACCGTTTATGATCCAAATGATGGCTGCATCAAGTGTACCGGCAAACGCAATATTTTCAATGGTCTTTCAATGGGTATTTTTGTCAATCAGAGTAATGCAGCAGATGAAGCGCTGATTACCGGAAACCGGTTTGTGAATTGTGCACATGGCGTGAGGGCCGAAAATGGACGGAGTTTGTTCATTAATAGAAACCTATTTATCCTGGATTACAGAGGGTCAGTATTTTACAATGAGCAGCCTTTTCATGTCGGGATATGGCTAATGAAGAGCGGTAAGTATGATATAGCCAATAATGTGTTCAATTACAATGCTCACGACTCAGTACTTTATGGTTATGATCAGGGTGAATTGACATGTACAACGGGTTTGCTATGTGCAGGAATTTTAGTTGATGATGCTGGCGAAAATGTAGGACGGTCCTATAACAACCGTTTCCTGTTTTCCAAAATTGCAACTTCAACCAAGTGTGGCAACCCTTATATATGTGAGCTTTACAATGGCGATAACAAATATGCGCGTATAGAATGTAATCACTATGATTTGGAGGGAACAGGATATTCTGAAGATTGGAGGGTAGCAAATTATAAGCATTTGACTATCATGACATTTGTTCCTGGTAAATTCAACGGATTGCATGGATCACATAGTAGTGTGATTCAGAGTATTTATAGCTCTAGCCTTAAAACCCCAAATAACAACCAGTTCATGACCTGGACCAATTATGCAGGTTATTCGCAAAGCAACCATTTTTCAAGTTTTAATCCGGGTGGGGACTATCATATTTCCTTTAGAGATTGGAATGTTAACCCCTATTCATCTATTACGGCTGACATGTACCAGCACCAGACATGGCATCCCTATTCAACACTAATTCTTGACAATTCGGGCAATCCGAACCCAGCCGATCCTTGGCTTAATATTCACAGCGGAGGTACTCCAAAGACATGTGATTCAAGTTCTTATTGTAAGTATTTTTCAACAGAAACCAATTATGATCTTGATTACAGTAAAACGCCTCCAAGTGATGACGAGGATTTGACAGACCCGAAAATGTGGCAAAATGTAAGGCATGAATACAATAGCCTGCCTGAAATAACACGACAAAATATAAAATTTGAGGTTTACCCAACCATCGCTCATTCAGCACTTAACATATTGTTCAAGTCTGACGTGGCGTTGGATGTCAATTATGAAGTGTTTGATTTGTCGGGTAAAACGCATATATCTGGCAATTTGGGTAGATCTTTTGGGCTGGAAAAAGCCATTGATATAAGTTCCCTGTCCAATGGAATGCATATAATTAAATTTTATACGACCAACAATGAATTGTACCATGCCTACTTTATTAAAGACAATTAGACTCATACTACTTATTTTATATTTACCATCAGCCATTATGGCACAAGACAGTATCGCTGTAGATGGATCACAATGGATGTACCTGAATGAAGGACCGGTAAGTAAGTGTACCTATATCCATCTCATTACCAAAGGCGATACCTTGTTAACCTTATACCCATTCGACTCAACAAAAGGTAAGGTTAGTGTACGTAAACTGGCATATCGGTTTCTAGATGCTGACAAAAGGCTATTGAAGCAGCAAAACTTGCTGTTGTGGAACGACGGGCGACAAATTTCCTATTTTTTTGATACTAGCGGCATTAACCTGCGAGAGTCTGATCATAACTTTCTCTATACATGGGGAAAGAGGTTTAATGAACAATGGCATGTACCAATGAATGATGAAAGGGAAGGTTGGGTGTACGATGCCTTTAAAATCCTAAGTCGCGACACTTTTTATTTCAACGATAGTGTATCTTCACTTATCTATACTTTTGAATCAACCCCTATGGGAAACTATTTGTGCGAAACGGTGATTCCCCGAGTGGGCAGTATGGGTTTTATGCTGCCGGTAAACCGCAACAAACCCAACTACAGCGCGGGCAAGTTGCTTTGGTACTATGACCCCGCCATAGACACTTTTTGGGTGCCCGATAGCTTTGGTTGCGACTTAAGCTATACAAGTGTTCCCGAAATTACAAATAACCCATCATTGAAAATTTACTATAAGGGAAATGGTTGTTTTCAATACTTGATTCCGGATGCCGATGGTGGAACACTTCTGGTTTATAGCACAAACGGTAAGCTTTTGAAAGAGAGTACCCGGATTTCGCAGCTGGGTGAATTGTATTTACCAGCTAGGCAACTGGATGTTTTATTATTTTGTTATAGGAGTTCCAATGGGTTATCCGCAATTCAAAAAATTTGTATAAGTGAATAAAGGTTCAAAAGGCAAAGGAAGGTTTAGCATGCAACTAAGGTATTTTATGCCCTGTGCAATGCTATTGCTTTCTCTTTTGGGTAAAAGCCAGGTTATTGGCTACAACTATTACTACAGTGATGGTTCTTTTTATGACTTTAATTATGAACCGCCAATTGTTGATTCGAGCAATGCATACCGCAAAGAATGGCGAACAAATAGGCATGATTTTCAATTTTATGGTGACTACCTTAGCGTGTATGACAGCAGCGGCCAAGTGTTGTTCTTTTCTGATGGTCTCAATGTAATAAATTCAAATTATAAAAAACAACTCTCAGTATATAGAGTTAATGAGGCCATCCCTTTGTTTAAAGGGTTTCCTATTTCAGAAGATATGATGAAGAGCATGGCAGTCTTCTCTGTGGGAACCAACCGCTATAAGATGTACAGGCTGGTGCAGGGATGGTTGGTAGAAACGGCCATAGAACTACAGGATGATGGTAGTATTGTGGATTACCAAAGTCCGAGGCTGGTTTTTGATACCATGCAATTTGGAGCTATCTCCTACCGGCTAAATCAAGTAGGGAAGGATTGGCTCTTTCTCAGGTATAATAACCTCTTTTATTCTTTTCCGTTCGAAAAAGGGGAATTGGGGGAGCCTATCATCAGCGGGGATGGCATGATTGTTCCTGATAGTTTACCCAAAATAAAGCCAGGATCATTCAAAAGGTATGAGGGAATATTAACATCCCGCGACGGTAAATCCATTATTACTTGTATCTACACCCCTTTTGAAAAATACACCTACCCCAAAGAAAAATCGTATGGCTGGGCAGTGGTGCAGTATCGTTTCAACAATATAACGGGAGCCATTAGCCAGCCACAGTATCTGTTTAAGATCAGGAATGATACTTTTCCTTATCCAAATGACACTTATAATGACCTGAGGATGTGGGATATGACTATTTCGCCCAATGATTCCATCATTTATGTAAGTACAGGTTCAATGAGCAGGAAGTTTCCATCTATTTGGCAAGTTCAGCGTTCCTTTGATGGCGATAGCGTTCAGGCGCGGCCTATATACCTCATTCATAGCAAGCAAAATTTTGAACTATGGCCCTGGCCCATATTTCAAGCACCCAATGGTAAGATTTACTTTGCACACCGTGCTAAAGAACCCATTAGGTATAATAATAATATTGCTTATAACCGCCTGGGTATTATAGAAAACCCCGATGTGTTTGGCGATAGCCTGAAAATATCGCTCAATTACAGGCGAATGTGTACCCCAAATGGTGCCTATATTGATGTGGCCCAGAGCCCAAAGACAATGCATATAGGTTATTTGCCACGTGTTAAATTTAAAGCCAAATCCAATTGTAGGGGGAGCGCAGTTTTATTTAATCTGAGTGATAAGGAATTTATATCTTATGAATGGTATGCGGGCGATAAATTGTTACGAACTGATAAGTACCTGAAACCGTACAAATTTGATCCAGTTAAACCAGGTCGCTATTATTTCAGATTAAAAGGTACTACAGATAAAGGCTTGGTTGTTTGGTTCTCAGATACGGTAATTATTCAAAAAAAGTTGAATTTTTCGGCGCATCTGTCTGATTCTGTCAATTGTGCCTGGAATGAATTCAGTATTATTACTGACACATTATGTTTCGAATCTACAAAAAATCGCCATTTGGAATTTAACTGGAATTTTGGAGACGGTAAACATTCAAAAATACAAAGCCCGGTTCATCAATATCGCAAGGCGGGGAGTTATTTTATTTCCGGATATGTAACCAACGGTTATGATTCTGTATTTATATCTTTTGATACGATTAGGATAAGAGAAGCTCCAAAGCCAGGGTTTATAGTTGAAGATAGTGTTGTGTGCTTGCCAGATAGTGTAAAAATAACAGACTCGTCAAAAGGTGATGTGTTATATCACAGATTTGTCTGGAGTGATAGCTTTGCTACTGAAAAGAAACATTTCAGTCGCTATTTTGATAGTGCACAGGAGTTGAAAATAACCCAAATCCTGACCGGACCCACCGGCTGCACCACACGCGATTCGGCTTATGTGCGCATCAGGCCCGGATTTACAAAAAACGATTCTACCGCTTTATTATATGCAACCGTAATAGACAGCGAGCGTGTGCAGCTCAAATGGCTAAACCGTAGCGAAGGCGCCGGTTATATACTCAGTCGCAGCTATAATGATTCATTGTTTTCGCAGGTTAATTTGTCAAATCCGGTGCAAGATACTTTGGTAGATACTGTGCCGGTGTCAACCAACCAAATAAGGTACAGCTACCGCATTGCATTGATTGATTCATGTGGCAACATCAGCGCGGCATCAAACCCTGCCACCACCATTTTGCTGCAAGCCAAAAATTATAATAATGAGTATGTTGTGCTCAGTTGGACAGCCTACGAAAAGTGGGAATCCGGGGTAAAGGAATACCTTATTGAAAGTTCAGTTGATGGGAAAAATTGGTCGTTTTTTCAAAGCGCAATACAGTTGGCTTTTACCGATAAAAATTTGCCTTATAATAATGAGGCTCTTTACTATCGCATAAAAGCGGTGGAGCAAAATGGCTATGGACAACAGAGCTACAGCAATGTGGTTAAAGTAGCTTTGAAGAGCACCCTGTTCATTCCCAATGCATTCACCCCAAATGGCGATGGAGTCAATGATATTTTCAGCGTGGGTACCTGGGGAATTACAAATTTTGACTGCCATATATATTCCCGATGGGGGCAGCAAGTAGCGCACAGCACTGATGCGTCCAATATATGGGATGGTACTTTTAACGAAGAGCCTTTTGCCATGGACAACTACCGTTATGTAATTGATGCCACAACCACAGAAGGAAAACAATTGCATTTTGACGGAACCTTGGTTTTGATACGGTAAATCAAGTCTGATCCTAAACAACGTCAGCCGAACATGCAGTTCGTTATATGTCAACGTATTAAGTGAGTTGAAAAAACGTTCTTGGATTCACAAAGGGCTTTGCTACCTTATTGAATTAACTATTTTTCATTGAAATTGTAAACAATAATATCATCCACAAAGAAAAGCTTGTGGATCAAAAGGGCTTTTGCCATGTGTGAGAATAGGTACTTTTTCTGTTATACTAATTTTTACTGGCCCACATCAGGTAGTCCTTTATAAATGGATTTATGCCGCCGTCGAGTACAGTTTGCACATCGGTGGTTTCGGTGCCGGTGCGTACGTCTTTCACCAGTTTGTAGGGGTTAAGCACATAATTGCGAATTTGTGCGCCCCACTCTATTTTGCTTTTACTTGCCTCCACTTTGGCTTTTTCTTCTTCGCGCTTACGCATTTCTTCCTGATACAATCGCGAACGCAGCATTTGCATGGCTTTTTCGCGGTTTTGCAATTGACTGCGGGCTTCCTGACACTCTACTACTATGCCCGTGGGCAAGTGTTTTATTCGCACTGCGGTTTCTACTTTATTCACATTTTGCCCGCCTGCACCACTGCTTCTATAGGTGTCGGTTTCCAGGTCGGCGGGGTTTATTTTTATCTCAATGGTATCGTCAACCACGGGATACACAAATACCGAGGTAAATGAAGTTTGCCTTTTGCCATTGGCATTAAAGGGCGAGATGCGCACCAAGCGGTGAACCCCCGTTTCGCTTTTGAGGTTTCCGTAGGCAAAATCGCCTTCAAACTCCAGGGTTACTTGTTTTATACCCGCTTCGTCGCCGGGTTGGTAGTCGAGCTCGCGAACTTTATAACCGTTTTTTTCGCCCCACATTATGTACATGCGCATCAGCATTTCGCCCCAGTCTTGGCTATCGGTGCCACCTGCACCCGGGTTTATGGTCAGTATGGCGTTTAGCTGATCTTCCTCATCGCTCAGCATGTTTTTATATTCCAGATCTTCCACCAGTTTTTCGGCTATGTGGTATTGCTCTTCCACCTCTGCCGGGCTTGCTTCGCCGGCTGCTGCAAAATCGACCAACACCAGTAAATCATCCGTGGCAGTTTTGGCATCGTGGTAAGCATCCACCCAGCTTTTGAGCCCTTTTATTTCTTTTTGCACCTTTTGCGCTTCTACCGGATCGTTCCAAAAATCATCCTTGGTAGTAAGGTGCTCCAGATCTTCAATTTTGCGTTCTTTTTGAACTATGTCAAAGGTATTGCTCCAGGGCCGACAGCCTTTCGCGGAGCGTTTTAAGTTGATCGTTTGAAATCATCTGTACTTCAAATTTTGAGCGGCAAAGGTAGTTTCAGGGCTTTAATAAGGGGCAAAATATGTAGGTAGCCCACAAACTGTTGAGCACTTGTGGCTTACTGCGCCATTTCGTGAGCCACGGCAAGGGCATCGGCCAATATTTGGGGCACTACTTGCTGTAGGTTGAATTGGGTCCAACCCTGCAGGCCCCATTTGTTGTTTACTGCTTCAACAGCTCCGCCGCCTATATCGCAAAATGTTGATTGCTCTACGGGGTTGAGTTTGATATTGACTGTGTTTTGTTTGCCCAAATGAGTGGCAAAAATGCGCTTTTTGGTGCGGTAGGCCGTTCGCTCAAAATGCGGAGCGGTATAGACGCCCGGCAAGGAAAGAGCCATTTGGCTGAATTCATCTGCTGAAACCATAGCGTGATACATTATTTTTCGGGCAAAATTTCGCAATAAAACCCCAAATCCTCTATCAGAGAAGCAATAGCCCGCGTATCGATTTCATAGTGTTCAAAGCGCATAATGCGGTCGTGATCTTCAAGATCGAAAGTAATTTTTGCATCGGGAAAAACGCCTCTCAATCTGTGCAGCACATCAAAAGCCGCTATTGTGTCGCAAAGATTTGTTTTAAATACCTCAACCATTTTGTGTTTGCTGTTTTAGTTCAAAAAAAGGCAGCGAATGTATTTTAGTGGTTTTGCCAAATTATTATGTTAATATTTTGAATTTACCTTCCATTTTTCTGGTGCATTGAAATAGCTGATACCAGGCTTTTCGTGTGTTTATTGCAGACGCTTAGTCTTTGTGTGTTATCCATTTTTCAATAATTTGTTGGTGCCTGTTGTACCAATCGGGGGCTGTTTCAGTGGTTGAAAAAGTGAGAACCACGCGGTCGTTGCCTTTCCATTCCATCAGGTTTTGCTCAGCTTCGGTAAATGTATTTTTCAGGTTTATTGATGATTTTTTTGCGCCTCGGTGCATTATGAGCAGTAGTTTGCTTTGGGTGCGCAAGTTGAAAGTAAGTAAGTCGCGTCCCGCAATTGAATAGTTGGGCGCATTCCACTTGATGTTTTCTTCCAGTTGTGGCAAATGGTTTTTCAGCAGGTTTCTCAACTCTTGCAGCTGCACAGTAAGCGGATGGTTAAGCTCCAGAATAAGTTGGTCAAGGCTATGGTCAATCTGTGTGTTTTTCATGTGGCTAAATTACTCGCCGCGCACACAACGAATGGTTCAATTTGCTTTGTATGATACTGAAATTCAACGCTATGTCTTTTGTTTAATACGCTCGCGGCACAAAGTAATGAATGAATACACTTTGGTTTTGTTTCATTTACATCAACGCCAAAAACCTAGGGTTCAGTGGCAAGGCATTTTTGTGCCTTTGTGCAATTGATACAATTCGCAAAATTTCCGCAACAGGGTTTTACTAATAAAAATGATTGCCAATACTGTAGCGAAATAAAATAAAAGGTGGACTTTACTTGAGCTAAACCCTGAGTGCAAAACGATGGGTAAATATGTAAAAAGAGTCGGGAATAATTATAATACAAAAATGATGTCTTTGAACCCAAAAAAATAAAGTGGCCTTGAATCAAAGCAGCGGAAAGGGGCTTATTCCATCTTCAATATGCCTGATTTCGGTTTTGCCTTTGGTTATTAAAATGGAAATAATATCAAAACGGATTTCATTATCCAATTTATTATCTTCGAGATAAGCTGTGGCGGCTTTAAACAGGTTTTCAGCTTTTTTTCGGGTTACCGCTTGTTCAGGAAAACCATGACTTGTATTGCGAAGCGTTTTTACTTCTACAAAAACAATATCGAAACCTATTTTGGCTATGATGTCAATTTCAAGGTGGCTGTGTCGCCAGTTTTGTTCTATAATGCTGTAGCCTTTTCCGCGAAGGTAGCGCGCCGCCAATTCTTCGCCTTTGTTTCCGGTTTCGTTGTGTTGTGCCATAAAATGGGTCTAAAGTTAAAACCTTGAAAGGTTAAATTGAGGCAACAGGGTGTGGAGACTTGTCAAAATTCATGGTGTGTTTTAACCATTTTAGTGGTGATAAGGCTCTCCCTTCAAAATGGTCATGCTGCGGTAGAGTTGCTCCAGAAATACCAACCTGAACAAGAGGTGGTTCATGGTCATTTTTGAGAAAGATACTTTGGCATTTGCCCTTTGGTACACACTTTCATCAAAACCAAAAGCCCCGCCAATAAGGAAAACAAGGCGGCCATTGATTTGGTTAAAGTAGCCTTGCATCAAGTCGGCAAATTGCTGCGATGAGTAGTGTTTGCCGTTTTCGTCAAGCAGCACGAGGTAGTCATTGCCATCCAGTTTTTTTAGGATGATGTCAGCTTCAATGCTTTTGATTTTATCGGGGCTCTCGTTCTTTTTGGCCGCGGGAATATTGAACACTTTTAGCTCAAACGGCAGGTAGTGTGTCAAGCGTTTTTCGTAGTCGGTTATGCCCGTGTCTAAGTATTTGAGGCTGTTTTTGCCAAGGCACCAAAGTTCAGTTTTCACAAAAAAATGAAGTTTTTAAGATTGGTGGCAAGCTTAGTACAATATGAGTATATTGCCAACAATTACCCTCATTTATGCTCGAATTAGCCGGAATACTTGTCCTTGGAATTTTTGCGCAATGGCTGGCGTGGCGTATCAAGCAGCCCGCCATATTGCCCCTTATCATCATTGGTCTGTTGGTGGGGCCTATTTCTACTCTTTTTACTGAAGCCGGTGACAAATGGCTTGACGGTGACTTGATTTTTACCGGCGATTTGCTCTTTTCGTTCGTGTCAATTTCAGTTGGTGTCATCCTTTTTGAAGGTGGCCTTACCCTGCGTTTCAAGGAGCTGAAATCGCAAGCCGGCACGGTTAGAAACCTGCTTTTCATTGGTATGATTGGCACTTTTTTAATGGGTGGTGTGGCAGCACATTACCTTATGGACCTGGGCTGGCGCATTTCATTTCTTTTTGGTTCGTTAATCATAGTTTCGGGCCCTACAGTGGTGCTTCCCATTTTGCGCAACGTAAAACCCAATGCCAAAATAAACACCATACTCAAATGGGAAGGCATACTCATAGATCCGTTTGGTGCCTTGGTGGCGGTGCTTGTGTATGAGGTCATAAAATCGGGCGAACCCGGTGAATCATACACTTTTGAGATGCTTCAGGAGTTTTTTATTACGGTAAGTTCGGGTGTGGTTGCCGGCGCCATTAGCGCGGGAATTTTGTGGTATTTATTGGCAAAAAATCAATTGCCAAAGTACCTGCGCAATGTGTTTACCCTCGGTTTGGTTATTCTCACTTTTGCCTTTGCTGAGCTCATACACAAAGAAGCGGGACTGATGGCCACCACCGTAATGGGTATTATACTGGCCAATACGCAGCTTGAAGAACTCAAAAAAATACTTTCGTTTAAGGAAGATGTGGTGCTCATACTCATTTCGGTACTCTTCATCCTGCTTTCGTCGCGCATCAATATGGAAGAAATTGCCACCTTGGGCTGGCCCAGTTTGTTGCTTTTTCTGGCAGTTATATTCGTCATTCGTCCGGTGTGCGTGTGGCTGGGCACTATCAACAGCGACTTGAACTGGCGCGAAAAGCTCTTTGTCTCCTGGATTGCTCCGCGCGGAATTGTGGCAGCCGCCGTGGCTTCGTTGTTTTCGTTGCAACTCACCAGCGAAATTTCGGAGTATAATGTAGAGCGCGAAGAGGCTTTCCTTTTGCTGCCACTCACTTTTTTAATAATAGTAGGCACGGTGGTTGTGCAGGGTTCTACTGCCAAGGCTTTTGCCCGCGCCTTGGGCGTATTGCGCAAAGTGCCCAACGGTATTGTGCTGGTAGGTGCCAGCGAAATGGCGCGAATAATTGGAAAAAGACTGAGCGACGAAGGTTTTGATGTGGTACTGGCCGACACCTCGCACACCCACATAGCCGACGCAAAGGCTCTTGGGCTCGAAACCTACGAAGGAAATATCCTGGCCGATCAGGTATTTGAGGAGCTTGATTTGTCGCGGGTGGGAAAACTATTGGCCACCACTTCCAATTCGGGTATCAACACTTCTTCGTGCCGTTGGTTTGAACAAGAACTTGGAGAGGAAAATGTTTTCAGGCTGGTGAGCAAGTTGGAGGTGGAAAACCAAAACCTACCGCTGCCCAAAAACGTGTGGACCCACACCCGCACCGATTTTGTGACCCTTACACAATGTATTCGCGAGAAGGGAATTGAGGAAAAGGAACTGAACTCTACTGCCGAATACCAGACCTTTATGGAGGGGGATGGCAAAAATGTGGTTCCCCTTTTTAAAATCGGAAAGAATACCAACCTGTTTGTAATGAGCGGTTTTGTGCCTGATTTCAACAAGGGCGATAAATTGCTCTATGTAGAGAAAGGTGCGTTTACCTGATTTTCTTTGCCTTGAGTTTGGGAAAGTAGTAGGTGCTTCCTTGGTATTTTACCCTTAGGGTTGATGTTTTTATCTTGCGTAAATCCTTGTCTATTACCAGTTCGTATTTGCGGTACATGTAGCTACTTTGGCCATTGGGTGTGCTTCTGAAAAAGGAGCCGTTGCTGGTATTAATAATGGTGGCATGTTTGATTTTAATATCCTTGAAAACGGCATTGTTTCGGTTCACAGCCATCAAAAGCATGAGTGTATCACCTTTGGCAAAACTGGTGTCGGTAAGCCATATTTTGGCACAAATTCTATCAGGGTCACAATCAGAGAGCATTTCAAGCGGGTTGCTGAAGTTAAATAATAAATGGCCAAGTGGCTCAACAGCAGGTTTTTTCAGGGTGTCGCGTACCAGGAGCGTATCGTTTATTTGCAACTTATAACCCTGCCCCCCGCTGTAAAGTGTGGCTTGTGGAAGCGCATAACTGCCGGCTTTGTTGGCAAACAGGCGGTAGGCATATATGGTAACCATGCGCTTGCTCAGGTTTTGGGTTTTTATCAAACCGCTGCTGTCAAAAAATTCGATGCTAAAGGAAAACCTTGCCGGATCGAGTGGCCATTTTACGGAGTCGATTCCTGATTTGCAACGAAAGTGGAAGTTGGCTCCTTGCCCAAGAAAAATATCGTGGTCGTTCAGGCTGGATTCAATAGAATCAGGTGGGGTGGCGGCGTAGCTGTATGCCGCCGCAAATAGCAAAATAACCAGCAGAGCTGCTGCCTTGCTCATGCTTTTGGTTTTATTACCGCCATGGTTGAGCTGGAATGCGCAATCTCGGTTTCATCGCCGTTTTCATGAACCATAAAAACTTCGGCCTCGCAGAAAAAGAAATTTTGGCCGGGCTTTACCACACGACCGCGGGCCAATATGGTTTTGCCTACGCCGGGTCTGAAATAGCTCGTTCTAATGTCGGCTGTGACTACTCGTTCGCCTTGGGCTACCAATGTATAGGCCGCAAATCCGCTCACTATATCGGCAATGGTGGCAGTGAGCCCGCCGTGCACGTAGCCGTCTTGTTGTTGGTGCATCAGCTCAAAAGGTATCTCTGCTTCGGTGTAGCCTGCTTCAATTTTGGTGAGGGTTATATTCAGGCGCTTCATCAGCTGTTGTCCTTCCAGTTTTTTCTCAACCAGTGCTTTGAAGTCGGGATTTTTCGGAGTCCAGTTCATTTCGGATCTTAATGGTTAAAAGGTTAGAATGTTGGGAAGTTAAATGATTTGGGTAGCTTGAATTGATTTTATGCCTGTCATAAACTTGGCTGAGCATATTTAGCTCAAACTTATTATTTCATCGAATGCACTTGCTCTTTTGAATTTCAATAGAATGGAATTCCGGCATATTTCTCGTTCCAAATCCTTCGGTAAAGCGATTGGAAATTGATAATGAGCTCTTGGCCTTTGGTCTCTTATCCATCATTTCTTGCGTTTTCCAAGGCTTTGTTTACAGGCCTTAAAATTTCATTTCCAACTTACCAAACGGTAAGGGCTTCAAACGATAGATTGGCCAATGCTGTGAAAGCAAATGAACATTTTACAGTGGCCTTTTCACCCAGCGTTATATCAGTTTCAAAGGCTTTGGATATTCGTTGTGAATGTCGGTAAGTACTTCTACCCCTTCTTTGGTAATGAGCAGTGTATGTTCCCATTGCGCCGAAAGTTTTCCGTCAATGGTTCTTGCAGTCCAGCCATCTTTACGGTCAATTTTTGTGCGCGATTTACCTTCATTTATCATGGGTTCTATGGTAAAGGTCATGCCCGGGCGCATGATGTCGCCGCTGTCTTTTTCGGCAATATGTGCCACGTCGGGGTCTTCATGAAACCTTATTCCCACGCCATGTCCGCAAAATTCATAAACCACCGAGTAGCCTTGTGCTTCGGCATAGTTGGCTATTTCGTAGCCAATATTGCCCACAAAGTTGCCGGGGTAGCACTGCCTAATGCCAATGTCAAGGCATTTTTTAGAAACATCCACCAGGTTTTTGGCTTCGGGGCTCACATTGCCCACCATGTACATGCGGCTGTTGTCGCCAAAGAATCCATCCAAAATAGTGGTCACATCAATGTTCAGAATATCGCCGTCTTTTATTACCACATCTTTGTGCGGCACACCATGGCACACCACTTCGTTTAATGAAATACAACTGGCATATTTATATCCGCGGTAGCCAACCGTTGCGGGAATAGCGTCATTATCGCGAATAAATTCATCGATGAGTTGATTGAGTCGGGCGGTATTTTCACCTTCCTTTACAAAAGGTGTAATCATGTCGAGCGTTTCGGCGGCTAAATAGCAACTTTCGCGTATGCCTTCTATTTGGTCGCGACTTTTTAAAATAATACCCATATTTCTGGTAAACAGTGATTTAATGGATTGTAAAAACATAAAAAAGCCCTGATTTTTACATCAGGGCTTGCAAATATCCGAAATAAAATTCAGGTCTTAGTTTACGGTAAGGGTAGCTACCATGGCTTTGTGACCGGGGAAGGTGCAAATGATGTAGTATTTGCCGGGTCCCGGAGTCTCAAATTTAATAGAGGTGCTTTCGCCTGGGTTCAACATATCGGTTTTGGCAATGATGCGGTCGTCAACCGGACTAAATCCAGGGCCA
This sequence comes from bacterium, assembly GCA_016124515.1. Taxonomy (GTDB): domain Bacteria; phylum Bacteroidota; class Bacteroidia; order CAILMK01; family JACPUW01; genus JACPUW01. The sequence continues at coordinate 27,337 of WGNN01000076.1, read as the reverse complement.
CCTGCTTTCATACCGGCAGCGCGAATTTCATCGGCAACGGCATCATCAAACGGAATAATTACCGCGTTGTGGTTCATACCTTCGGTTGATGCAGTGTTGGTAAAGTCCAATTGAACGGGAGTAAATGCTGAAGCAGAAAGTTCTGTTGGCGAGTAAGAAATAGCCGACATATCTTCACCTACGGCAGTAAGTGTCAGGGTTTCAGCAGGCACCAATTCTTCGGTTGGTTTTTCTTCTTCCTTGGTTTCGGCAGCCTCTTCCATGGTGTTGTCTTCTGCCATGGTTTCGGTGTCGTTGGTCTCTTCAGTGGCGGGTTTGTTGCCACCGCAAGCGGTAAGGCCTATAGCCAAACCGGCAATGATTGCAAATTGATAAAATCTTCTAAGCATGCTTTTCACTTTTGAATTAGGGCTGCAAAAGTATAGGGTTTTTGGCGCGAATTGGGTGATGAACGTCACCTTTTCGGGTGATAAACCTTAGTTGTCGCGTTTTTCAAACTTTTCCTTCTTGCGGTCTTCAACTCGTTTGAGTATAAAATAGAGCAAAGCCACGCCGCCCAGCAGCAGCATAGAAAGTTGCAGCATAAGTATGGCAATTCCCATTTTGCAGTGCTTTATTTGAGTTTGACCGCCGTGCCATAGGCAAGAATTTCGGCCATGCCCTGCATAATGGCTGAGGTGGTGAAGCGCACATTTACAATAGCATCAGCACCCAATCTTTCGGCATCTTGCTGCATGCGGTAGAGCGCTTCTTCGCGCGAGTCGGCCATCAGTTTGGTGTACTCACTTACCTCGCCACCTACTATGTTTTTAAGGCTTGCAAAAATGTCGCGGCCAATATTGCGGGCACGTACGGTGCTGCCTCGCACCACACCCAGCATTTCGGTCACTTCGCGGTTTGGAATGGTTTCAGTATTTGAAATAATCATGGTTTTGCGTTTTATTGATGCAATTTAGAACAATTGCCCGCAAAAGATTTAGCAAACTGAACTACGGCCAAAAGTGACTTAAAAACAGCGACTTGCCGGTGTTGAGCGGTATTTTGAGTTAAAGGCTCGACACGGGAAACTGCCGGTCAACTTTCTTAATCAAACCTTGCAAAACTTTGCCTGGTCCTACTTCTATTAGTTCGGTGGCACCGCCGGCTATCATGGCATGCATGGTTTGGGTCCAGCGAACCGGTGCGGTGAGTTGGGCATTGAGGTTGGCTTTTATTTCGTCAGGGTTGGTTACCGCACTTGCCGTTACGTTTTGATATACCGGACAAACAGGCTGGTTGAAATTGGTTTGCGCAATGGCTTGTGCCAATTCTTCGCGTGCAGGCTCCATGAGCGGGGAATGGAATGCACCACCCACCGGCAGTTTGAGCGCACGTTTGGCGCCGCGCTCGCTCAGCAGGGCACATGCGGCATCAATAGCGTCAATTTCGCCGGAAATAACCACTTGACCCGGACAGTTGAAATTGGCTGCCACTACCACGCCGTCTATCTCGGCACATGTTTTTTCAATAATATCATCATCTAAACCCAATACTGCGGCCATAGTTGAAGGTTGTAGCTCACAGGCTTTTTGCATGGCTTCGGCACGGCGGCGTACCAAAACCAGTCCGTCGTGAAAAGAAAGCGTTTTGTTGGCAACCAAGGCAGAAAGCTCGCCGAGTGAATGGCCGGCCACCATGTCGGGAACAAAATTGTGGGCCGCGGCAAGTGCCATTGAATGGATAAAAATGGCGGGCTGTGTTATGTGCGTTTGCTTCAATTCATCTTCGCTGCCGGCAAACATGATATCGCTTATTCTGAAACCCAGAATGTCGTTGGCGTTTTCAATAAGGTTTTTTGCGGCTTCGTTTTCGTTGTATAAATCTTGAGCCATGCCAGGAAATTGCGAACCCTGACCCGGAAATACATAAGCTTTCATTTGATGCTGTTTTCTTGGTTAAATGATAAATTTATACGCGGGCTTTATTCACCGTAATATTCCACGTAGTTGTTTTCTGTTTCAATGAGTTTAATGGTGTGCAAGGTGCAGTTGTAGCTGCTGAGTTCGCGGGTTAATATTTTCCAAAACTCCATCACCATGTTTTCTATAGATGGCATTTTACCAATTAAAAAAGGCACATCAACATTAAGGTTTCGGTGATCTACCACCTCTACAATGTGTTTTTTAATGATTTTGCTGAGCAGTTTCAGATCCACAATAAAGCCGGTTTTTTCGTCGGGGCTGCCCTTTACCGTTACAAACAATTGGAAGTTGTGGCCATGAAAGTATTTGTTGGCGCATTTGCCAAACACTTCTTCGTTTTGGGCATCGGTCCAATCTTCGCGATGGAGGCGGTGTGCCGCGTTAAAAGTTTCTCTTCGGGTAATGTAAACCATTCTTTTTAAGTAAAAAGCGCGGCAAAATTACGTTGAACCTTTTTAATAAACAGCCTCTATCAATTGTTCCAAATATCCCAGGCTTTGCGGGCTTGCAACTTGAGCATTTCCAGCCCGTTTTGCACTTGTGCACCTTGGGCTCGTGCCCGTTTCATGAGCAGGGTTTCGGTGGGGTTATATACCATATCATATACCAAATGCTGTTCGGTAAAACTCTGAAAAGGCAAATCGGGGCAGGTTTCAGAGTTGGGGTACATGCCCAGTGGCGTGCAGTTGACCACCAGTTTGTGGCTTTTGAGCACTTGATTGTCCACATCGCTGTATTGCAAGGCATCAAATTTCATTTGTCGCGATACCGATTGAAAATCGATGCCCAATTGCTTGAGCGCTACCTTGGCCGCACTTGCTGCACCACCACTGCCCAGCACAAGCGCTTTGCTGTGTTGGGGTTTCAAGAGTTTTTCAAGACTTTCTTTAAAAGCCGGCAAATCGGTATTGAAGCCTTTTAGCAACACACGACCTTTCATACGGCTTACCTTCACCGTGTTTACGGCCCAGCAATCTACCGCGGGTTGGTCTATTTCGTAGAGCTGACTGAGTATTTCCTTTTTGTAGGGAATAGTTATGTTAAAGCCCGTCAAGTCGGGCTCTTTGTTCAACACTTTATTTAATTCTTTGAGCGATTTGAGTGGAAACAATTTGTAGTGATGCTCACTTGCATTTGCTTCTTCAAATATTGAATTGAAAATTTCAGGTGATTTTGAGTGACTTAGTGGATAGCCAATTAATCCGAAGACTGCCATCTTAACTATTTTGTGGTTTTGAACCGTATTTATCTAATATTAGTACCATTGCCATGCCTAAAAATATGAGTAACAAGGCAATGAGGTTTTCTGAATTGTTGAATGAAGGTAAGAAACTTTCGTAACCCATAACAATTTTCTTTCCTTCTTTTAATAAAAACTGCCCCGAATCATCAGTAAGGTAGATGGCGTTTTTCCAGGGCCAGATTATGAGCAAGGAGCCCAAAATGAACCCGGTGAGCGTGCCAATAGTTGATAGCTCATATTTTTTGAGCATGAAAGAAATAAAGTGGGAGAGGGCTATAAATCCAATAATGGCACCCAGACCTACAGGTGCTATTACTTGCAGGTTGCCTTCAGGAATTGCGGTGAGCATAATGAGCTCATAATTGCCCATTAAAATAAGTACAAATGAACCGCTAAGGCCGGGCAAAAGCATGCTGCAAATGGCCACCACACCGCAAATAACCAAGTAAACCGCATTGGCATTTTCGCTAGCGGGTTTTAGAAACGAAAGCGAAACCGCCACCGCTGTGCCGACCAAAATACCGCCTATGGCGCTCATATTCCACTTTTTAATGGTTTTGCCCACCGAATAAACCGAGGCCACTATGAGACCGAAAAAGAAGGCCCACACGGGTATGGGATACATTTCGAACAACCACTTGAGCAATTTGCCCAGGGTAACAATGCTGAGGCCCACACCTGAAAAAAGGAAAACGAGAAACGATAGGTTGATGTAGTTGGCCAGTTCCTTGATTTTGAATGAGAAAAGCAGCTTAAGTGCATGCAAATCCATCCTTTTGAGGGATTGTATGAGCGTGTCGTAAATGCCGGAAATGAAGGCAATTGTACCGCCCGAAACACCGGGAATAACATTGGCAGCACCCATGGCTACCCCTTTAAAAAACAATACGATATGCTCTTTTGCCTTAAACATTGCTTGGTATTAATAAGATTGGTAATATTGACAGCGAAAATACTTTCTTAACTACTGTGAAGCGCAAATACCTTTTCTTGTTTTATCTATTCGTTTTTATGCTGCTGAGTTCCTGCAAGGTATTTAAGAAACCCTGTGGCTGCAACGACTTTGGTCAAGGCCCATTGCCTGCCGATTCTACTGCTTTGCAGCAATTCCATCAGCAATAAGCTTGGCCAGCTTTTCGGCTTCCACCTTTCTGGAATAGCGTTGGTACACTTTTTTGGTGTTCACAATGGCTTGTGGGGTCTGTTCCCAGGTCAGGTAGGTTTCTTCTATAAAAGCAGCCATAGCTTCCACCTCAGTCCTTTCAAAGGTTTTTCCGGCGCTGCATTCTTCAATTATCTGCGTGGTTTCCGTGTTTTTTGTAGCCAGATTTAATATGGGCAAACCCGTGGCGAGGTATTCATAAATTTTGCCCGGAATTATCATTTCGGCATGCGCAATATTGGGGTTTACCAAAAGCAGCATACATGCATTTTGAAGGGCATCAATTACTTTTTGGTGGTTTACATAGCCAAATGTTTTGGTCAGATTGCCAAGTTTCAGTTGCTCAATTTCAGATAGAATTTCAGTGGCTATGAGACCGTACAGGTGCAATTCTATCTGCCAATTATGGTGTTTGTTAATAACAGACTGCAAGGCTGCGAAAAAGGCCCGCGGCTCGTAGTTGGCAGCCATGGTTCCGGTGTAGCAAATCACAAATTTATCGGCAGGCACACGGGCTGCTTTTCCAAAGGCATGATCGTCATAGCCCATTGAATGCAGGGTGATTTTTTCGCGGTTCTTTAGTTTTTGCGAGAAATCGTCAATTATTTTCTGACCTACGGTTATGATGGCATCGCAGCTTTTGAGCACTTGCAACTCCATTCGTTGGTCGGTCTGCTGTGCCCATTTGGTTTTGAGCAATTCGTGGTAGTACCACACATTTACCCAAGCGTCATGAAAGTCGCAAAGCCAAAACAGGTTGAACTCCTTTTGCAATTGAAGCCCGATAAGGTGGGTAGAATGCGGCGGCCCGGCAGTAATAACGCCCACTATATTTTCTTTGGCAATTATTTCCCTTGCTTTTTTGAGTGCAAACCGGTTCCAGCCTTTGCGTGGATCGGGAAAGAAAAAATTGCCCCTTATCCAGCGCATGGCTTTTTGTATGGGTGACGGCTTGCCTTGGTTGGCAAATCCCGCTGTGGGTAGTTTTTCTTTACCCAAAAGCAATTGGTAAAGGTTTAGAATTTCAAAGCTTTTGGTTTTGTGCACTTCAAGGCTGGCTGGAATCCTTTGGTTGAGTGAATCGTCAATGAGCACATAAGAAGCATATTTCTCATCAACGGTAACCACAATGGGTTCTATACCAAAATGTGGCAACAACTGCGAAAGCGCCAGCCATCGCTGTACTGCCGGACCACCCGAAGGCGGCCAATAATATGTAAATACCAGTATTTTAGGCATTTTCGGCATCAGTGCTCGGGCCTTCTTTCCAGGCCATATAGGCACCGCCCAAAACCATTAGCAACAACAGTATGGATGAAATGAGTGAATAAGTTTCGGCCTTGTGGTAGGTAGGCGGATCAAAACGGAACTCTATGGTGCTTTTGCCTGCAGGTACTTTCATACCCCGCAACAGATAGTCAACACGAATGTGGTCGGTTTCCTTGCCGTCAATGGTTGAAACCCAATCGGTATTGCCACGGTAATATACTTCGGAGAAAACCACGAAACCTTCGCCACTGGCATTGCACTCGTATTTGAGGTGGTTGGGTTCGTATTCAACCAGTTCAATGGTTCCTGTTCCGAACTTGGCATCGGCCACGTAGTCGGCAAATTCAGCAACAGTTGTGGCTTCATTTTTTGGTTTGAAAGTTTCAAGAGCGGCCATTTCGGCATTTGCATCGTCATATACACTTACTTTATCTACAAACCAAGCATGACCTAAGGCGCCTTTATTTTTTATTAGCTCTTGGCTGCCATTATTGTTCACTTTGATAAAATATTTTGTATTGAATGCGTTTAGCATTGGTGAAATATCAGGATTTTGATATTTTGTTTTAACTAAGCCAAGCATTTCAAATCGTAAAATATTTGAAATTACCTCTTGTGCTCTTTTCAGTTTAGCTCCGTGATAACCGCCAATTGATTTATGAAAATAAGATACTGTGGCATCGTTGAATGAAGCGTCAATGCTTCGAGGATTATTTTGGACTTTAAGAACTCTATAATCAGGGTCAGGGTCTTGAAGAATTTGACGATCAATTTTGGTCATTACAACTTCTTCTTTGCTTTCTTTTTCAAATCTATCAGGGCCTAAATATCGTGCCGCAACTGGCCATAGGTCAATGGCAAATAGTGCTATAAAAGCAATTGCTGCATATTGTTTTTTTAGCTTATCAGTTGAGTACAGCCAAATAGTACCACCGCCTAATAAAATAAAAATCAACGATCTGAAGGCGTCAGCTTTAAGCAGCTTTTCGCGGCCTTCCATAATCATATCAAGAATTTGCGGTTGTAGTTGGGCGTCACTGTCTTTGCTAAAGTCTAGAAAAAGCCCCGGCATTATTGCAAAGCACAATACAAATCCGCCCGCAATTCCCAACGACCATTTTAGTGCTTTAATAACTTCTTGTTTTTTCAATTCTCCTGAAAAAAGTTTTTGCAGGCCAAGTAGTGCCAATAATGGAAATGTTATTTGAACAATGGCCAATATCATGGTTACGGTTCTAAACTTGTTGTAACCGGGGAAATAGTTGTAAAACAGCTTTGTAAACCACATAAAATTACTTCCCCAACTTAGAATAATGGCAATAATGGAGACAGCAAGTATCCAAATTCGAGTTTGGTTTTTGGTTACCATAAATCCAAACACAAACAAGAAACAAATTAAAGCACCAATGTAAACTGGGCCATTAGTTCCTGGTTGAGGCCCCCAATACATTACCGAAGCAATATATCGCTCGGCTCCGTTTGGACCCATTTGTTGTTTAGCCATTTTATAAAGCTCCATATCAGTATAGTCCATGTGGCTTTGGCTACCACCGCCCGAAAAGTTTGGAATAATCAAGGTGCCAGTTTCAGCTTTACCATAACTCCAATTGGTAATATAAGTAAGGTCAAGTCCTTTTTCTTTTTCACCTTTTTTGTTCACCAAATTACCTTTTCCACGAGTGGTTAGTGCAGAATACTCGGCTGTGGTTAAAATATTGCCTGCATTGGCACCAATGCCCAGAATAACCGCAAACAGGAGCACGGCAGCACGGCGCAGCAATTCATTAAACTCTTTTTTCTGAATTTTATCTACCAGCCACGCAGTGCCCATTGCCAGCAATATAAACATGGTGTAGTAGGTAATTTGTACGTGGTTTACCTTTAGCTGGAAGCCGAGTGCCAAGCCGGCAAGTGCCGCACCAAGAATCCATCTTTTGCTGTTGAGAGCCATGTTTACTGCGCCAATAACCAGCGGCGCAAAGCCAATAGCGAGGGCTTTGGTATTGTGTCCGGCATCAATAATAATGATGTTGTACGAGGCAAAGCCGTAAGCGATAGCTCCGGCCAGTGCCAGCCGCCAATCTACCTTAAACGAGAGCATCATAAGGTAAAAACCTATAAAATACAGGAAGAGCATATTCATGGGTTTTGGCAGCCCATGTGTGAGCATGCTGTACAAAGGTTTGGTAAGGAACAAGCTGTTTGGAAAGTGCGCAGCTATTTGGTAAGCCGGCATGCCACCAAACATGCTGTTGGTCCAGAGGGAGTATTCACCGGATTTTTCATGGAAATCGCGAATTTCTTTAGCCGCCCCGGAGTGCATGGTAATATCATGAGTAGGCAGTACTTCCCCATCGAGCACCGGGTTGAAGTAGATGATGCCAATTAGTAAAAAAATGCCAACAGCAATAAGGTGTGGCAAAATGTATTTCTTAAAATTTATGCCTTTCATAAGTAGGTAGATTCAACCAATGTGCAAATGAAGTGATTTAGAATTAAAGTGTAATTATGAAGTACAAAGAATTGGTCAGGCAATTTACTGACTTTTGGAATTAACATTTGCTACCTTTGCCCGTTCATGCAGAACAAAAATATTTTTGTACACAACCAGGAGTTTGAACTGCTTATAGCTGAGGCAGATATACTAAAACGCGTGGCCGAAATGGCCGCGGCAATTCACCACGACTACAAAAACAAAGACCTGGTGGTTATTGGCGTTTTGAATGGGGTGTTCATGTTTTTTTCTGATTTGGTAAAACACATCAATCTCGATGCCTCTATCAATTTTATCAAAGTAGCCTCTTACATCGGGCAGGAAACATTAGGCAAGGTGCGCGAACTAGTGGGCTTTTCAGGCGAATTGCGCAACCGACACGTTTTGGTGGTTGACGATATTCTCGACAGCGGACATACCTACCAGTTTCTCATGGAAAGCCTGATGGCCAAACACCCGGCTTCTATCAAATTTGCTTGCCTGCTGCACAAACCCGCCGCGCTAAAAGTTCCTGCCAAACCAGACTATGTGGGCTTCGAAATTGCCAACGAATTTGTGGTAGGCTATGGACTTGATTTCAACCAATCAGGCAGATCATACAGAGACATTTACAAGAAAAAATAAAACAATTTAGCATGCTTAATATCGTACTCTTTGGCCCTCCGGGTGCAGGCAAGGGAACTCAATCTGAAAAACTCATTGCCAAGTATGGATTTACCCATTTGTCAACCGGCGATATCTTTAGATATAACACCAAAAACAAAACTGAACTTGGTCAACTTGCACAGTCATATATGGACAAGGGCGAGCTTGTACCTGACGAAGTAACTATTGCCATGCTCGAGTCGGAGGTGGAAAAGTCAAATACCAGCAAGGGTTTTATCTTCGATGGTTTTCCACGTACCATACCGCAAGCCGAGGCCTTGGATAAATTTTTGGCAGGCCGCGGCCAATCAATTGCCGTGATGACTGCTCTTGAAGTGCCTGAACCTGAGCTTATAAAAAGATTGCTGCTAAGAGGTGCCGACAGTGGCCGCGCCGACGACACCGATGAGTCTATTATTAAAAACAGGATACAGGTGTACAACGACCAAACTGCCGTGGTAGCCAACTACTACAGTGCCCAAAATAAATTCAGAGCTATCAATGGCATTGGGTCTATCGACGAGATTTTTGACAGACTTTGTGCCGTTATTGACGCCGTAGAAGAGACCAAATAATGGGGAGCGGCATAGAAAGTAATTTCATTGACTACGTAAAAATCCACTGCAAATCGGGTCATGGCGGTGCGGGATCTTCGCATTTGCACCGCGATAAAAACACCAACAAAGGTGGCCCCGATGGTGGTGATGGTGGCAGAGGCGGACATATAATTCTGCGCGGCAATTCGCAAATGTGGACCTTGCTACACCTTAAATACCGCAAGCACATAAAAGCTGGAAATGGCCAAAATGGTGGTGCAAGTCTTTGTACCGGCAAGCAGGGTCAGGACGAAATAATTGATGTACCCTTGGGTACGGTCGCCAAGGATTTTGAAACCGGCGAAACGTTGTTTGAAATTGTGAAGGACGGCGAAACCTATATTTTGGCACAAGGTGGCCGAGGTGGACAGGGAAACCACCACTTTGTATCGCCCACGCAACAAACGCCAAGATATGCCCAACCGGGCGAAGAAGGAGCCGAAGGCTGGCGAATTTTGGAGTTGAAAATACTGGCCGATGTAGGTTTGGTTGGCAAACCCAATGCCGGCAAGTCAACACTGCTCTCGGTGGTTTCTGCTGCCAAACCCAAAATTGCTGATTATGCTTTTACCACCTTAACGCCTAACCTTGGCGTGGTGCCTTACCGCGACCAACGCTCATTTGTGGTAGCCGATATTCCGGGAATTATTGAAGGCGCACACGAAGGAAAAGGTCTTGGTTTGCGTTTCCTAAGACATATTGAACGCAACAGTATTTTGCTGTTTGTGATACCTGCCGATACCGAAGATTACAGAAGCGAATACCGCATGCTGCTTGATGAGTTAAAGCAATACAGTGAATATTTGGGTGGTAAAAAACACTTGCTTGCCATTAGCAAATGCGATATGCTTGATGATGAGTTGAAAGCTGAAATACGAAAGCAATACAGCGATTTGAAATTTACCTTCATCTCTTCCATTACCGGCGAAGGCATTACCCAACTGAAAGACCAACTGTGGCACGAGCTCAACACCGCCGAGAGCGATGCGCCTACTGTGCTGTAAGCTCCAGCTTGCGTGCGATATACTTTCCTATAACATCAAATTCCAAATTGACCCGCATACCCGTTGCGGCAGTTTGCAGCATGGTGTGTTGCCATGTATAGGGTATTATGGTAACTTCAAAACTGCTTTTGCCCAGATTGAAAACCGTAAGACTAATGCCATTAATGGCCACGGAACCTTTTTCAATTAGCAAATTGGCAAACTGATCCGGATAGTTTATGGTGAGTACATAGCTTCCGTTTCGGTCGGCAATTTCGTGAATGATTCCTACTGTATCTACATGCCCCTGAACCAAATGGCCATCCAGCAGTGTGTTTAGGGTTATACACCGCTCAATATTTACTATGCTTCCTTCCTTCAGGTCATTAAGGTTTGTTTTTACCAAGGTTTCTTCCACAGCAGTTACCACATGTTCGTGTTCACTGCATTTTTCTACGGTAAGGCAAACACCGTTGTGCGAAACACTTTGATCTACTTTGAGTTGATGCGAGAGCGGACAAGCAATGGTAAATGTCTTGTTGCTGCCCATGGTTTCTATAGCTACCACTTTGCCAATGGCTTCAATAATGCCGCTAAACATGGTTTATCTTATTAGTTGTATTGATCCGGTGAGGGTTTCTTTTTTGTTTTCCTTGAGCATGTAATACTCAATATCACATACATAATAGTAGGTGCCGGGGTTCAGGTCTTTTCCGTTTCGCTCGTTTTTGCCATCCCAGTTTATATGTATGTCGTTGGTGGTGTACACTTCCTGCCCCCAACGGTTTAGAATGGTAATTTCTACACTTTTCACAAAACGGTAATCAGGAAAAGGAACCAAGGTGTCGTTCATGTTATCCCCTGTGGGTGTAAACACATTGGGAATGCGGTAAATGGGGCAATTGTCAACACACACAATATTGCTGGTGTCGCTCAAATTGTTAAACGAGTCTATGACCACCATTTTGTAGCAACCCGATAGATTGGTTTTTAAATCAATGCGGTTGTCGGTGGCCGAAAGTATTTGTGGTCCGCCTTCAAGCGAATCGATTAATACGTATTTGCCTAAACCCTGGTTTTGGAAGAAGATGCGGTATTTCACAACGTCAAAAGCACATTCTTGCGTAGGCCAAGTCCAGCTTAGGTAGTTCTGAAACATGTCGCAATCAGCCGTGGCACTCAATACCGGAGGGCAGGGTGGCACAGTATCTTTTGGTTTTTCGCAATCTTCCTGACTTTGGTTGAAAACGCCGGAAATAATGTTGGTGTCTCTGAAGTTGCCGTAGGTTTCGGCGCGGTAGCAATACTCCACACCATTTATCAAATTGCTGTCTTTGTATGTATTGGTGTTTGATGAGCCCAGGTAATCCCAATTGCCGGTTTTTCTGCTTTTTCGGTAGAAAACAAATGAATCATTTTTCCAGGGCACATCGGTTTCTACTATCAATTGAAGCGACTGGTAGGCTGGTTTTATTTTGAGCCAGGGTGTTGATGCCGATTTGGCCGAACCAATGAGTTCTTCCTGCTGGGTTACTTCATTGAAATGGAAAAAATCAATTTGATAGGAGTAGGGAGTTACATCAGTATTGAGCGGTTTTGAAATATAAAGGGTATCAGTCTTAAGCTGTTTAAAGTTGTTGAATTTCCTGTCAATCAAGGTACTGTAGTTGTTGCCATCCAAATCGGGCGATTGTTTGAGCACAAACCTGTAGTAGGGTTTATATTGGGTGGTATCGAGCTCAATGGGGCTTGCCCAGTTTATTTCCACCTCGCCATCTTTGTTGTTGGTTTTTGTTACCAGCACCGATGCCTTTGTAATAATAGGTACATCGCGGTGCAGTTCGGCGCAGCTTTCGTTTGATGCCACTCCTTCCGATTGCTCAAACTGCCCATCAAGTTTGTAAAGCGCTGTAACGCGGTAGCAGTAGCTCACACCATGAAAAAGCCCATTACCATTTCTGTTGTCATAAAACTCAGTAACATCACCTTTCACTATGGCCACTCTTGTAAATCCCAGTGACTTGGGCACGCCGGTTTCGCAATCGCCCGGTGTCCAGCCCGATTCGTTGCTCTTGCGGTAAATGAAATAGTTGATGACGCCGCCGCATTTTGGAGGGTCCCAAGTGAGTTTTATACCGTTTCCTATGGCATCGGTAGCCAGGTTTTCAGGTTCGGGGCCAATTACATTTATGTTCACTTGTTCCAAATCTGTAAGGGCCATATTGGCAAAACCATTGCCATTATCGGTGGCGTTAAAAACCACACTGTAGGGTTGTTTTCTTATATGCGAACAATCTATCTGCCATTTGAAAACGCCTTCCACCGGATTGCCGTATTGTTCTACGAAAGTGGCTGTTTGGCCAGCTACTTCAAAGGGTCCGCCGCTAGCCGTCAGGTGAATAATGCTGGCTGCGTCAGGGTCTGTGGCTTTCACCTTTATCTCCACCATAGCATTGCCACCGGCTTTCACACATATATCGTCAATGTTGGCAATTTGCGGAGGTTTGTTGTTGCAGTTGGTTACAATAATCTGCATGTCGCGGGTTACATAGCCAATTTGCCGCATAAAACTACTTCCACTAGGGGTTATTACCCGCCGCCACTCGGTTACCTTAAAGGCAATATTGTAGAGCCCAGGTCTTTTGGGGCTGTCCCACACCAAGTCGCCGGTCACGGGGTCAAGGGTAAAAGTTCCCCCTGTATTGCCCGCTACTTTTTCAGGACTTGTGTAGTTGGTTACCGGTCGGTCTTTGCCCATTTTTGGCACTACCAATGAATAAGAAATGCTGTCGCCGTCTTTGTCGTAGGCATTGGGGTTGTGTATATAGCGCTGGTGAAGACAGGCAAAACTCACGGGCATCTCGAGCAGCACCGGACTGTTGTTTGAAGTGATTCCCAAATCGTCGAATATGCAGAGTTGTGTTTCTATGTAAAACGGGATGTTTACTGAAAAACTGTCATTTATATTAATGATGGAACTTACGCGGTTGGGGTCGGTAAAGCTGATGATGTAGCAGGTGCCCGGGCCCGGAAATTTGTGGCGTGTGCGGTACATATTTCGCCAGGTAAATGCTGCCACCGTTACTTTACATTCATTGGTTACGCAGGGTACTATTTCCGACACTTCGTTGTTGGGCGGTCCATAGCCAAAAAAGATTTCAATTTCAGAGCGGTGCGCCGCCACACTTCGGCTGTCGGTATAGGTGGTGCAGGTTATTTCGTATTCGTAGTCTTCAGGCGCGCCTACCCGCTGAAAGGTTATTTCGCCGGCGCGGTTGTGCGTGGCCAACGAAATGAGTGGAAGCCACAAAAACACGGCTAATAGGCTGCTGCTCTTAGAAGATTTTATAATGGATATGATAGGGCTGAGAATTTTCAAAACTCAAATATTAACGCAATGGATACAATATAGGTTTACTTGGTACGGCGTCGCAATACATATTTGGCAACATTAAGTTTATAAGGTACAAGCCATCAGCTATTTCGTTGGGAATATACACCAATTCGGTTATGGTTTTTTGGCTCGTTTCGCCTGACGCCAGTTCCCAAAATATTTTGTGCGCGGTAAGGTCGGGGTCGGTTTCTGCATCAACCGAAGGCAGGTCAAGTATCAAGTGCTTTATGCCTTTGGCTACAATAAACTGCATGGCCTGCGGATGAATGTAGGTAGAATTGGCTCCGCTGTGGTTAAAATGTGCTTTATCGGCTCCATTTGGCAAGGTGCGCAAAACAAGGGCTTCAGCCGGGGGCAGCTTGTCTAAAACCTGCAAATCATCAGCACCAATACATTCACCGGCTTCTACGGTTATCAGGTTACCGACAAACATGTATTCGTGCAGCACCTTATTTATGGTTTGGTAGTTTTTTGATACATGCCCCACGCATTCGGTGTGTGTACCGTTTCCGTGAGGGTTAAATTTTATGTTCCTCACATTGCAACTGCCACCGGCATTCACGTCGCCTACAAATCCGCCGCTGCGGTAGGTGGTTATTTCAGCATTGGGCATACCATAGGCATTTACCTGATGTGCTGCGCCCACACCTACCGAAATGTCAAATCCTTTCGCGAAATCGACAGTATATGTTTGGTTATTGAAATCAATCTTGGCTTTCATCCGGATCAAACATCAATTGGGTGGAAATATAGTCACATAAAAACTCACCTTGGTGGGTAAGTATAAAATGCTGGTTTTTTTCATAAACGAGTTGTTGTGCCACAAGCGAATTAATGACCTGGCTAAAATGGGGTTTAAAATATTCAAATCTAGTATTTATTTCAGCAAGGCTCAGCCCTCGGGCGGTTCTGATAAGGGTTATTATGTATTCGTTGTATTGGTCCGCCTCACTTAGTATTTCCGATTCGTAAAATGGGGTTTCGTTTTTTATAGCCTTAATATATGCAGGAGTATTGGCTACATTCCAGCTGCGCGTGCCGGGCACAAAAGAGTGAGCCGAAGGGCCAAGGCCCAAGTAGGGCAGACCATACCAATAGTTGGTGTTGTGTTGCGCTTTGAACCCGGGTTTTGCAAAGTTTGAAATTTCGTAGTGCTCATAACCCTGCGCTTCGGCAAACTGCTTTATAAGTTCATACTGCCGCAAATAACTTTCATCCGCCACCGGCTTTACCATGCCTTTTGCCACTTGGTGGTGCAGGAGTGTTTTGGGTTCAACGGTAAGTGCGTAAGCCGAAAAATGCGGGATATTAAATTTTTGTAAATAGTCAAGTTGCGCCAGCATGCTTTCGTTGTCCTTGCCGGGAATACCATATATATAATCTATGGTAAGGTTGGTGAAGCCGGCATCAAGTGCTTTTTGAATAGCCCCGATGGCTTGTTGGCTGTTGTGCACCCGATTTAATAATTTCAGGTCTTGGTCATCAAAACTTTGAATACCAATGCTCAGTCGGTTGATGCCCAGTTTTTTCCAAAGTTTCAGGTTTGCTTCGGTAATGTCGTCAGGATTGCACTCAAAGGTTACCTCAGTTACATTGCTCAAATCAAAGTTTTGGTGGAGGTTTTCAAAAATGGTGTGCAAACTTGTGGCAGATAAAATAGAAGGACTGCCGCCACCAAAATATAAGGTAGCTGCCGTGCGTTCGGGCCAAAACTTTTGTTTTATTCGCATTTCGGTGCACAAGGCATCCACAAAATTTGCTTCAGACTTTAACCCCGTTGAAAAATAGAAATTGCAATAAGAACACGCTTGCCGGCAGTAAGGTATGTGCAGGTATATTCCGGGGGGTGCTATTTTGTTTGTTTGTGGCAAAGGCAAGTGCGCAAATTGTGACTGCAAATGTGGTGACAATACACGACTCAGAAGAAAATGCCGACCGCGATTTATTGGAGTTTGCCACAATAGATGAATACCACAATTGGAAAACGGCTAAACTTACTGAGTGGTGGAATGAGGGCTACCTTGGCGCAAGGGTGTTGGCAGAAACCATTGATTCCAATACAATTGATTTGAACCTGTGGCGGGGCAAAGCCATAGAAATCAACAAAATAAACTTGCACCACATCAAAAGTGAGTGGCAGCGTGCCTTGCGCCGCGATTTTTCTATTTCGGGTGTGGTACCCACCTCAGGCAATTATGCCGACCTGCTCAATGAAGCGCTTATTTATTTCGAAAATTCGGGCTATCCTTTTGCCAGGGTGTGGCTCGATTCTTTTAAAACGAGCGCAAATGGTATGGAAGCTTCCCTGTTTGTTGATGAAGGATTGCTGTTTACATTTTACTCGCTCGCCTACGAAGATGACATTAAGATAAACAACAACTTTTTGCTCAACTACTTGGATATACGAAAGGGCGAAGTATTCAACTACAAGAAAATAAGTTCTATAGAAGAGAAAATAGCGGGTTTGCCCAACCTCAGTTTGCGGCAAGCGCCGGGCGTATCGTTTAGCGACGAAGGAAAAGTGCGGGTTTGGTTAGATCTACAAAACGAGCAAGTAAGTTCATTTGATGGAATTATAGGCTTGGCACCCAAAGCGGCGGCAGGCAATAAAACGCTGGTTACCGGTCAGTTTGACTTTAAACTCAGAAACCCCTTTGCCAGAGGGACAAGTTTTGACCTCGCTTTTGAAAAATTTCAGCAGAGTTCGCAAAAACTCAATACCAATTTTGAGTATCCTTTTTTGCTGTCAACCCCGCTTGGCGTGCAGTTTCAATTTGATTTGTTGAAGTACGACACCACTTATATCAATTTAAACACGCGTATTTCACTTGCCTACTTTTTTTCGGGCAATAGCAGGGTCAAGTTTTTTTACCACAAAACGCGGGCGTATCCGCTCAACAGCTTGCCTTCGGTGCTTAGTCAGTACAGCAATATTGGCACCCAGTTGTATGGATTGGGATTGGATAAATCGCAGCTTGACTACCTGCCCAACCCGGCGCGGGGCTATACCATAAATGCTGAGGCAAGCGTAGGAAAAAAGAACAAATACCTGCCCGACAACCAAACCGAAGTGAGCACAGTGGCCAATGTAACCGCTACACTGAGTAGTTATTTGCCCGTATTGCCCAAGTTGGTGTTGTTTGCCAAAAACATGTCGGTGATAAATGTTGACAGCACTTTTAGCCAAAGTCAGGTAAAATGGATTGGCGGCTTAAAAACCATACGCGGCTACAACGAAGGCTCTATTCCTTCAAAAAACTCCGTCATTCAAACGGTGGAACTCCGCTACCTGACCGACCGCAATTCACACATCAAATTATTTGGCGATGCCGCTATGGTCACACAGTTCAACGCACACAACAAGTTGGAGCGAAAGGTATATTATGGATTCGGGCTTGGCTACAACTTTAAAACCGGTCCGGGCATTTTTTCAATTGGCTACGCCATAGCCGCCAATAAAAACACCGCAATAAGTTTAACCAACGGCAAGGTACATTTTGGCTTTCTCAGCTACTTTTGAAACAATGATTTACCTGAGCGATTTGATAGGAAAGGGAGAGGTGATAGACCGCGTGCACGATTTGGACAAGTCTATCAACTTCTTAAAGATGATACTCTTTTTGTCGTTTATTGTGTTTGCCCGGCTTATCAATCCATCCATATTTCAGTGGCTGTACCGGCAGGTGCTCAGTATAGATGCCAACCGCGATTACAATGCCGAGAACCCTGAAAAGTACGTGCTTTCCATTTCGATGTTGCTCATATTCAGCGTGATGAGTGTAGGTGTTTTTTTGGCACAGCAAGGTGCCTACAACGATTTTAGCAACCCCGTTTTGGTGAATATGCTGGTTACCTTGTTTTTCTTCACCGTGTTTTTGGTGTTGGTAAATGTGTTGCAAACCGCGCTGTTTAGAATTGGCAATGTACTCAACCGCCATTTTATCGATTTGCTCAGCTACCTGTTTATAGTAGGTGCCGGCGCCTTTGTGGCATTGCTGGCCAAATGGTTTCTCAACGAGGGCATTGCGGGAATACTTCAATCGGCGGTTATCGTGTTTTTGGTGCTCTTCTTTTTGTTTAGGATGCTGAGACTCATGGTAAAAGGCAGCTTAATTTTTGGTCAAAATGTCATACTGATTTTTTTCTATCTTTGCGCCGCTGAAATCAGCCCGTTCTTGATTGTAGGCAAACTGTTAATAAACCTAGTATAAAATGGCATAAAAACTTGAAGGTAAAGTCCATATTAATATCGCAACCCGAACCTCAGAATGCACGATCGCCATATTACGATATAAGCGACAAGTACGGGGTTAGACTCATGTTCAGGCAATTCATACAGGTAGAAACAGTGCCTGGAAGAGAAGTGCGCCGACAAAAGGTGAATATACCTGACTACACAGCCGTAATAATTACGAGCCGTACCGCTATCGAAAACTTTTTCAGGGTTGCCGAAGAAATGAGGGTAGAAGTATCGCAAGACATGAAATACTTCTGCGTATCAGAGGCCATAGCCCTGTACCTTCAAAAGTTTATAACCTACCGCAAGCGCAAGGTGTTTTTCCCAAAAGGAAAAGAAAAAACCATCTACGACTTGCTTACCAAGCACAAGAATGAAAAGTATTTGTTTCTGCGATCGGATGTAAGCAACAGCGACATACCCGACCACTTAGACAAATACAATATCACATACAAAGAAGCGGTACTCTATCGTACCGTTTGCAGCGACTTGTCTGACCTGGCAGATGTTAATTTCGACATCATTGCCTTCTTCAGTCCCTCGGGTATAAAGTCTTTGTTTGAAAACTTTCCTGATTTTAAACAAAATAATACGCGGATCGCTGCGTTCGGCTCATCTACCAAAGAAGCTGTAGAAAATGCCGGCTTACGCCTTGATATAGAAGCTCCCACACCTCAGGCGCCTTCCATGAAAATGGCACTTGAGAACTATATCAGGGAAGTAAACAAGAAGTAATTTCAAATTAGAAGTCGGCAAATGTGAAATTTTCCAAAAAAAAATTTCTAGTTTTGGCTTCTCCTAAGTATTGTTGACCTATGAAACGGATAATTTTAACTGCGTCCGTCTTGCTGGCTCTGACCATTAATGTGGTTTATGCCCAACAAGACCCTAAGTTCACCCACTATATGTTCAATCAGGTAATGTACAATCCAGCATTTATCGGTGCCGAGATGGGTAAGAACTTTTGCGCAAATCTTGTTCATAGAAGCCAATGGATGGGCTACTCAGATCAAGATGGCTCTAGTGCTCCGCTTACCACTGCATTCAACGTACACAAACCACTTACCATAGCCGGCAAACAATTTGGTGCCGGTTTAATGGCCACTCAAGATGGTTTGGGTTTTCAAACAACTACTACATTTTACGGCGGTTTTTCTTACCACCATGACTTAGGAAAGTCAGCTTCAGGAATGGAGCGCCATTTGATTTTTGGCTTAAACCTTGGGTTTATTCAAAGTGGCATAGACAAAACCAAGTTAAAGTATATCGATTCGAATGACCCGTTGATAGATGGCATTATTGGAAATGCAACCGCATTTGATTTTGGTGCAGGTATTTTGTACAAAACAGACAAATACTACATCGGCTTTTCAAACATGCACATCCCACAATCGCAAGTAGATTGGTTTGGTGGCAAGCTGCCCAATTCAGAAAATAAACTGAACCGACACTTCTACATCAATGGTGGCTATGACTACAGACTTACCAGCAATTTGGTATTGAAACCAAGAACGCTGATAAAATTCGATCGTGCCATTTGGCAAATTGATTTGGGCGTATTGGCAGAGTTTAAAGATAAGGTGTGGGCGGGCTTAAATGTGCGCCGTGGAGCAGAAGCCATGTTGCTTGTAGGTGGTAAAGTATATGAAAAGAAAACACCCAAAGGTACGCATGTATTGAAGTTAGGCATGTCTTATGATATGACGTTCAACAGAATAAGTTCAGTCAGCAACGGGTCTATGGAATTAATGGCTAACTATTGTTTTCCAGTGAGTTTGACACCCAAGCCACCAAAAACAAATTATGATCCGCGATTTCTTGGAGGATATACTCTATAGAATCACTTTATTTGCATTTAAGTTTTATATTCGTCGCGTTTTAAATTAGCAGGAAACCATAAAATCAAAATAATTAAAGAATGAACCGTATTCGTAACTATGGTGTCTGGGTAGTGCTTTTAGCATTTCTACTCGAAGGTTGTGGACTAAGCAGCGATCAAGGACAACTGGTAGGAACCCCCAGCAGAAAACCTTGGTACCACCAACAGCCCTATGGCACCGTTTACATTCCCACAGGAACTTTCCACATGGGTCAAAGTGATGAAGACATTGTCTATGCACTTACCTCTCGACCCAAACAAGTTTCTATTCAGGCATTTTTCATGGATGACACTGAGATTACCAACGATGAGTACCGTCAGTTTGTTTACTGGGTGCGCGACTCAATCGTAAGAGAAACCATGGGTGATGCTTTCGGTATGATTGTTAACAACAACGATGGAACTTCCCGACTAAGCTGGGAAGAACCAATTGAGTGGAACTCAGCCGACGTACGCGGCGCTATCAGCGACCTGTACTACTCTGAGGAAGACCGATTGGGAGATCCATATCAAATTGATAAAAGAAAACTCACCTATGCCTGGACTTGGATTGACCTGCACGAAGCAGCAAAACACAAGTACCTGAGAAAAGACCAAAACCCAGGGTCTGAAACCAAAAGAAGTGAGTTTATCAGAAGAGAACAAGAACAAATTTATCCTGATACCTTGGTTTGGATTCGTGACTTCACTTACAGCTACAACGAGCCACTTACCCAAACTTATTTCTTCCACCCCGGATACGATGATTATCCTGTAGTAGGTGTTACCTGGGACAAAGCCCGTGCTTTCTGCGCCTGGAGAACCAACTACCTCAACCAATACCTCACCTCAGTAAATGAGCCACCGGTAAACCCATACAGGTTGCCAACAGAAGCTGAGTGGGAATATGCTGCCCGTGGTGGACGCGATTTCAACAAATTCCCTTGGGGTACTCCTTACTTGCGCAACGCAAAAGGATGTTTCCTAGCCAACTTTAAACCACTTCGTGGCAACTACATTGAAGATGGTGGCTACTACCCTGTAAAAACTACCGCCTATTTCCCCAACGATTACGGTTTGTATTGCATGGCGGGCAACGTTTCAGAGTGGACATCATCAGGTTACGACGAATCAATATTTGCCATCATAGATGATATGAACAGTAACTATCACTACGATGCAGACGAAACAGAGCCTGAATCAAGAAAGAGAAAGGTAATAAAAGGAGGTTCATGGAAAGACGTGGGATATTATCTGGAAAATGGTGTAAGAGCATACGAGTACGAAGACAGTGCTAAATCTTACATCGGATTCAGATGTGTGATGACCTATATGGGTAGATCAATAAATGATAGACCTTAACAAATTGCTTAACTAACTTAATTAACTAACTAACTTTTAACTAACTCCTTAAACAACGGAATATGGCAAAATCTGGAAATTGGTTCGATTCAAAACCGGGCAAAAGGTTCATGGCTTTGACTTACGGCTTGGGCGCTTCAGTAGTAATCATGGGTGCACTTTTTAAATTGATGCACTGGCCTTTCGCAGGCGCAATGTTAACTGCTGGATTGGGTACAGAGGCTTTCATCTTCGCTATCACAGCGTTCTTACCTATCCACGAAGATCCGGACTGGACCTTGGTATATCCTGAACTTGCTGGTTCAGGCGATCCTAAGAAAAAGCAAGAAACCGGCAACGAAGTGGACCGATTGAACAAAATGTTGGCAGAAGCCAAAATCAAACAAGAAACAATCAACAACCTTGGTTCTGGTCTTCAGAGTTTGAGCAAATCTGTAGAAGGTCTTAAAGTGGCAAACGATGCTACCGTAGCTACCCAAAACTACACCAAAAAAGTGCAGGAAGCTACCGGTAACCTTGACAACCTCAACAAGTCTTATGCAGTTGCTGCCAAGTCAATTTCAACCTTGGGTGATTCACAAAAAGTATCAAAAGATTTCTATGATACTATGCAGAATGTAACCTCAAAATTGACTCAGTTGAACTCTGTGTACGAACTCGAGTTGAAAGAATCTAACGATCACTCTAAAGCCTTGGGTGATTACCACAAATCAATGTCTGCTCTCATCAACAACATCACTGCTACACAGCAGTCAGCAGAGCAAATGAAAACTGAAGTTTCTAAATTGGCTAAGAACATGGCATCATTGAACAATGTTTATGGTACTATGCTTAGCGCAATGGCTCAATCTAAGCCAGCATAGAGTATCTGGTGTTCGGCAATTTTTTTTGTTTAACTAATTAAAAATTTTAACACTCTATGGCAGGAGGAAAAGAAACACCGAGACAGAAGATGATCGGTATGATGTACCTCGTACTTACGGCGCTGTTGGCGCTAAACGTATCGGCTGAGGTACTTCAGGCTTTTCAAAACATCACCGTTGGTATCGAAGAGACCATTGATGTAACGAAAGGCAAAAACGCAGAAATTTACAGCCAACTACTTAGCAAAGCCAACAACATGGAAGGCGATGAAAATGCTGAGAAAGTGGTAGAAAGAGCAAAGAAAGCTCAAGAAGTATGTTCAAGCTTTTACAGCTATCTTGAAGAAATGAAAAAGGAAGTTGTAACCAAAGATTGTGATCAAAGCTACGACGAAGGTCCTGAATCATACAAAGCTCTGGGTGCACTTCAAGACCCAAAGAACATCGACGTTTCAACAACTCTTTTGGCTGAAGGTCCTAACTCAAGAGGCGAAGAGCTGAAGAACAAAATCAACAATACGAGAAGCGAATTGGTAAACCTTTTCGACGGACTGGAAGGCGTTGATGCAGCTTACAAAAAAGCACTTGACGACAAACTGACCCTAAAAGCTATCGACAACACCGAAGCCAAGGAAGTACCTAAAAGAAAATGGGAGTACGCAACTTTCTTCCAAATTCCACGTGGTGCCGCAGTAGCGCTTTTAACCAAGATTCAAAACGACGTTAAAAACGCAGAAGCTGAAGTGCTTACCCAAATGTTCTCTCAACTATCGGCAGGTAAACTTGAGATTGATGAGTTGGTACCCGTTATCAAAGCAACAAAATCAGCCGTAGCCGTTGGTGAGAAATACGAAGCCAAAATCTTCCTTTCAGCTAAAATTGGCGCTATCGACCCAATCATTACAGTTGATGGTAAACAAGTGAAAGTGGAGAACGCAACCGGTATGTTTGAAGATGTACCCGGTGCTCAGGGTTCAATCAGCCGCAAGGTGATGATTTCAATCAAAAACCCTAAAACCGGTAAAATGGATGAGTATCCAGCCGAAATGAACTACGATGTGTTCAAAGCGCCGGCAATTATTTCTGCCGACAAAATGAACGTGGTTTACCAAGGTTTGGACAACCCAATCTCTATCTCAGTACCTGGTTTTGAGCCTGACAGAATTATAGCTACCATGACTCCCGGCAACCTTGGCGACTTGGTGAAAGAAGGTCCTGGTAAATACATTGCAAAAATCAAACAACGTGGTACCAAAGGTGTTGACATCAACGTAAGTGTGAAACTTCCTGATGGATCAACCAAAACAATGGGTTCTCAAAACTTCCGTACTTTGAAAGTACCAAGTCCAATTGCCTCATTGAACGGTAACCAAGGACCCGATATTTCTACCGGTGCATTGAGCGCTGTTAAAATAGTTTCGGTACAACTTGAAAACTTTGTATTTGAAGGTATTCGTTACAAAGTATCGAAATTTGATTACATCTGGAAACCGGCAAGGGGAACCCTCTTGAGAGCTTCAGAGCGTGGTCAGGAAATTCCTAACCAATTGCGTGCTGCATTCTCAAATGCAAAACGTGGTGACCTTTTAATCATCAGCGGTATATATGCAACCGCACCTAGTCTTGGCGAAGTGCCTTTGGCAGGATCATTAGTATTTACAGTTCAATAATTTTATAGAATGAGCAAGCTTAGATATTTATTCATTTTAATGTTCATAGGCATAGGTTATACTTATGCTCAGGATGGTACGGGTGAAGTACCCGCCGAAGAAGAAGATTTCATTGGCGACTTTACCTACCAACGTTTGTCAATCAGAGAAAGAAAACCGGTACCATATCCATCACAACGCGAAGCCGACGTAATGTATGCCCGCAGAATTGTGAGAATTTTGGACACCAAGGAAAAACAAAACCTCGTTTGTCGCTGGCCTAAAAACCCTCTTTCAGTAATCATTTTTGAAGCTGCTGAAAAAGGTGAATTGACAGCCTACACCAACGACAGCTTAATGAATTTCTACCGACCTGACACGGTTATAGATATGTTGAGCCAAAAGGAAGTTATTCAGGTGCCGGATAGAATGTTCCCCGGTGAATTCAAAGACTCAGTGGTAATCAACAAATTCAACTACGAAGAAGATGTTGTGAGATACGAAATCACTGAAGACTGGATTTTTGACAAACAAAGAGGTATTTTCTATCCAAGAATTATTTCTTTCTCTCCACTTTTCAAATTGATTGTGGACGGACAAGACTTGGGTGAGTTGCCGGCCTTTTACTGCAATTGGAACGAATTGCGCGGTGTGTTGATTAACGAAGAAATCTTTAACCGACACAACGATGCAGCAAGATTCAGTTACTACGATTGGTTTGAATTGCGACTTTTCTCAAGCTACATAACCAAAGAACCAAACGTTTTTGACCTTAAATTCAGTGACTATACTGATTTGAAAGACAATCCGTTGGCTCAATTGCTCGAAGGTGAGCGAGTTAAAGAAGAACTCTTTAACTGGGAGCATGACCTTTGGCAGTATTAATAAGAATAATATCTAGCTCAAAATAAAAAAGGGAGGTTTTTACCTCCCTTTTTTATGTGCTTATGTGGCGATTTACCTGATGATAATTTCAGATCGTTGCGGTCCGGTAGAAATTACATTTACCCCCAGTTGAATGTCGTTTTCAATAAAAGAGATATAGCTTTTGAAATTTTCAGGAAGCGCATCGTATTGGGTAATAGTTGAAAGTTCTTCTGTCCATGATGGGAAGGAATGTAACTGTCCGTCAGTGCTAAGGGCCGAAAATTCAGGTAGGCAGTTCAACACATCTGACTTGGTGATAACCAAATCTGTTACGCCATTTTGAATAATGGTTCGTTTCAATAAGTTCAAGTCGAGCCAACCACAGCGGCGTTTCCTACCGGTAGTTGCGCCAAACTCAAAACCTTTTACGCGAAGAGTTTCACCAATTTCGTTGTCGAGTTCAGAAGGGAAGGGGCCCGAGCCAACACGGGTCATATAGGCTTTGAATACACCAATTACACGGTCAATCTTTTGGGGGGCAACTCCCAAACCAATGCAAGCCGAGGCTGAAATGGTGTTTGATGAGGTAACAAACGGATAACTACCGAAGGTGATGTCGAGCAAACTGCCTTGTGCGCCTTCAGCCAGAATTTTACTTCCTTTTGACAATCCATCATTAATTAAGTCTTCAATTACGTCAACCCTGAGTTTGCGCATGCGCTCAATGGCTTCAAAGCAATTGATTTCATCTGCTTGTAGTTTCTCTAAATCAGCTTCATTTATGCCATACGATTTGAGAATGATAAGGTGCTGCGCTTTTAAAGCCTGGTATTGTTTGTCGAAATCAGCATTGAAAATGTCACCTATTCTAAGGGCTATACGCGCGTATTTGTCTTGGTAAGCGGGCCCGATGCCGCGCAAAGTAGAACCAATTTTTTGCTCGCCTTTCGATTTTTCAAAGTATTCATCCAGCATTTTGTGGCTGGGCATTATAAGAATTGCTTTGTCAGAAATTATCAGGCGTTCTTCAACCGCTATGTGCTCCGCTTTCAAAAAATCCACTTCTTTCATAAGTGTCACAGGGTCTATTACAGTGCCTGTGCCCACAATGTTGAGTGTGTTGGGGTGTATAATGCCCGATGGAATGGTGTGCAAAATGTACTTTTTTCCATCAATTACCAGCGTATGTCCTGCATTGGGTCCGCCCTGAAAACGCGCTACCATATCGTAATTGGGCGCGTACATGTCAACAATTTTTCCTTTTCCTTCATCGCCCCATTGCAGGCCGATCAATACGTCTATCATGTGTTATTTATTTGGTTTTCTTATTCCGTAAAAAGTGAGTGAATGGCTGTGTATTTCCATATTGAACAATTCTTCCATTGAAGATTGTATTTGCTGTATGCGCGGGTCGCAAAACTCCAGCACTTCCTTGGTGTCAAGGCAAATTATATGGTCGTGTTGCTTGTAGCCCAACGATTTTTCATAAAGCGCCACATTGTTGCCAAACTGGTGCTTAACCACCAAATCGCATTCAAGCAGCAAATCAAGGGTGTTGTAAACGGTTGCCCGGCTTACATGAAGTCCTTTTTTTTTGATTTCTGCAAAAAGCATTTCCACGTCAAAATGGTCAGAGCGGTTGTAGATTTCTTCAAGTATGGCAAAGCGCTCCGGTGTTTTGCGGTGCTTCTTTACTTCAAGAAATTCTGTAAAAATTTTTAGTGCCTGCTCTTTGGCGTCTTTTGACATGTATTGAATTTTAGTTGCAAACTTACACAGGTTTATGTTGTGCTATTCAAATCTTCGTCAACTTCAAAACGCTGCACCGATTCAACTCCTGAAATGTTGCGCAGCTTTTTAATAAGCTCTTCCAAGTGGTTGGTATCCTGCATTTCAAGCACTATGGCACCTTGGTAGGCTCCGTCAATAGCTTTGAAACTGATGGACTTCATATTCACTTTAAGTTCTTGAGAAATAATCTGCGAAACGGCGCTTACTATACCCGGGCTGTCAATCCCAATAATTTTAATACCAACAGGGTGGAAGGTGATATCTTCAATTTCAGGAATTGACCACTTGGCTCGCAAAATGCGGTAGCCGTATTTGGCCATTAGTGAGGGCCCGTTTGAGCAATTGGTCCGGTGAATTTTTATACCTTCTTTGGACGTGATAAACCCAAAAATGCGGTCGCCGGGTATGGGATTGCAGCATTTGGCAAACTGGTATTCCATACCTATGTTTTCGTCTCCTACCAACAATACATCGGTGTTCTTTCGCTTTTGTGCAGCATTTTCGGCAGCGGGTTTTTGCTCGTTTTGTGCCTTTTTCTTTTTGTGGTGGCCGCCCGCGCGGTGCCTTTCACTATCAATTTCCTTTATGGCTTTGCCCAGAGTTTTCTTGTCAATTTTTTCGGTACCTATCTGATAGTACAGGTCAATTGTTGAATTGCAGCCGAAGTATTTGGTGAGCTTAGGTAGTATGTAATTGTCAAGGGCAACCTTATTGTTTTCAAGTTTCAGCTTCAGGTATTCTTTGCCCTGAAGCGAAATTTTGCGCTTTTCTTCCTTTAGAGAGCTTTTTATTTTTGACTTCGCCTTAGCTGTTACCACAATTTCGAGCCAGCCTTCGTTGGGTTTTTGGTTGCGCGAAGTAATGATTTCAATTTGGTCACCATTTTTTACTTCGTAGCTCAATGGCACAATTTTTTGGTTCACCTTGGCTCCAATACATTTGGCGCCCACATCGCTGTGTATT
>WGNN01000153.1 GCA_016124515.1 bacterium | reverse complement strand
GAAGTAATAAGCAAGTGTAAAAAAATAATCATCATTTTTGAAGGGAGAGATGCAGCAGGAAAGGACGGCACCATAAAAACAGTTACCAAACACCTGAGCCCAAGGGATTTCAGGACAATTGCCCTGCCCAAACCATCGGAACGTGAGCGAAGTGAGTGGTATTTTCAACGATATGTTTCGCACCTGCCGGCAAGCGGCGAGATGGTGTTTTTTAACCGGAGTTGGTACAACAGGCTGGGTGTTGAAAAAGTAATGGGTTTTTGCACCCAAAGTGAGTATGATGATTTTTTTGAACAGGTAAAACACTTCGAAAAAACCATACACCATGCCGATTTGCACATTCTGAAATATTACCTTGACATTGACCGCGAACAGCAAAAATCGCGTCTTGAAGAACGCGAAACCAATCCGCTGAAACAGTGGAAAATAAGCCCCATAGACAAGGTGGCGCTTCAGCATTGGGATGATTATACACAGGCAAGAAATGCCATGCTTGAGCGCACCAATTTTAAATATGCCCCTTGGTATGTGGTAGATGCCAACAACAAAGACGATGCCCATATTGCTATAATGAACCACATAGCAAACCAATTGGAATACAAGAACAAACTGTCATTTGGCCATTTCAACGAGCTGGTTCAGACTGCTGATGAATTTATGAAAAATGAAGGTTGACCTTTTTATTTTTTGACGAAATTCTCAATTACAACCAACTCAATCAAAAACTGAATTTTCGGGGTTATAAACGCGTCTAACATCCAGTATTACCCACCTTCTCCGCACTTGAAATATCACTAAAAGACTTCAATTACAACAAGATTTACGGACCGGATAGTATTTTGACTTGAATTCTTATTTTCCAAAGACAAATTTTGAGCTTACCGTCTCAAAGTTGTACTCTTTGCTCCTTTCTTGTACTTTTTATTTATCAGAGTTTAGAGATGTATATTATGGTTTACCCCGAAACTTTAGTTACATAATACGGAACTCAGTGGTGTTTGAGCACGCCTTGGCGGGTGAGTTTGCTGAGTTCTAGCGTTTTTGTTTACTTTTTTGGTAATGCAAAAAGTAAAAGCCCAAGCGGCTTGAGCGGTAATTGACAGAATTGCCAACACACCAAATCATTTTGCTCAACTCGGCTGTAAAAGCCAACACCTCAAATCGGATAATAACAAGGGATTTGTTTCGATTTGCAAGATTGTAGCAACCGATATAGGTAGTAGCTCATTGCTCCTTTCTTGTCCTTTTTATGTACAACGTTCTGTTTGTTTTTTTAAGGTGCTAATGAATGCTAAAGCATTTTCTTCTGGGCGGAATTTCAATTATATCTCCACTAAAAGGAAAAAGAGCCGTCCTCAATGCATAAAAAAGCATATTTATAGAAGAAAAATAAGGAATTTTGATCATCACAAATTGTATGAACTAACTGATTTAACTTTTCATTTACTGAGTCTAGAGCGACTTATTATAGTTTGCATCGAAACTTCAATCAATAAATCATTTCAAGGATTTGTGCCGGTACAAATCGGCTCACATCGGCCCTATTTCTAATGAGCTCTCGTACTATGCTCGAGCTGATGCTTGATACTTCGGGCGAACTGAAAAGCAGGATGGTTTCAATTTCAGAAAACAGCTTTTTATTACTTTCAGCAATAGCTCTTTCATATTCCATATCGGTGGTAGAGCGCACCCCGCGTATGATAATTTCGCAGCCAAGTTGCCGGCATAAATCCACCGTAAGGCCATCAAAACTCACCACCTCTACCCTACTGTTGTCTTTGTAGATTTCGCGCAGCATTTGCACCCTTTTTTCTTTGCTGTAGTGGTAGTGCTTGCTGGTGTTGGTGCCCACACCAATATATATTTTGCCAAACATGGGCACGCATCGTTCTATCACATCGGTGTGTCCAAGGGTTATGGGGTCAAACGATCCCGGATACAAAGCATTCTTAACCATATTATTCTATTTAATTCCTTTGTTATCAGCAAGTTCCAAAATATTTTTCCAGACCAAATTAGCTGTTTTATCCCAACTGAAATCGGCGGCTCGTGTTAAACTTTTTCCGGCAAGGCTATCGCGCTGCTTGTGGTCTGTAGTGGCCCGCCACAAGGCACTTGCTATAGATTCCACCTCAAATGGATCCACTTGCAGGGCGGCATCTGTGGCTACTTCAACCATAGGCGTGTTTTTGCTGGTAATTACCGGAACCCCGCATTTCATCGATTCGAGGATAGGAATGCCAAAACCTTCGAAATATGAAACATTTACATGGTACCAAGCGGAGGCCATCAGCCGGCAAAGCTGTTGGAGCGGCAGCCTTCCGGTAAAGGAAACCGCATTTTGCAACTCAGCATGTTGCTCATACACCGCTTCCATTTCGCTGTTTCCCCAGGCCTTTCGGCCTACTATCAACAATTTCAAGGCTTGTTTTCCTGCCGCTTCGCAACGCTGCAAATACAAGAGAAAGGCCTTGAGCAAGCGGGTAATGTTCTTTCGTTGGTGCAAGGCGCCTACGTACAAAAAATAATCGCTCCCTCCACTGAATTCATCTTTCACCGCTTGTATGGCTGCCTGGCTGAGCGGTTTGTACGCCTCGTTGGCACCGTTATAAACCACTTCAATTTTCAGTGGGTCAATGCCATAAGTTTCCATAATATCATTTTTTGAAAACTGCGAAACCGTTAAAATGCGGGCGGCTTTTTGGGCATATCGCGGAAAAAAGTAGCGGTAGTGTTTTGAGGCAAGCAATGGCACGTCGCCGGGGTAGTGTTCAAAAGCGAGGTCATGAAAAACGGGTATTTGCGGCACAGGGCTCCGTAAACTCAAGTAGGCATCGGGCGAAAAGAAAAGATCGGCCTTAGTTTTTTTCAAAATGCGCGGCAGCGAAAACTCAAACCACCAAACAAACAAAAATGGATGCCGGGCGGGCGGAAAAATGCGGTGCGGCTCCACGTTTTGCGCATAGATAAAAGAAGGATGCCACGGCCTGTCAAACAAAAAGATAAACTGGTGTTCGGGATGCTGCAACACAAGACGCTGCAACACCTCGTGGCTAAAAGTGCCGATACCTTCAAGCTGACCGTGCAGCAAAAAACGCGTATTTATTGCTATGCGCATAGGGCTATAAATGCAGTGCTAATAGAAAAGCGGTTTACTTTTGAGCGCGCAATATGCTGAATAAATTCTTAAAAAGCCTTTCGCTGGTTTTGTTGCTCAACCTGCTGGTAAAACCCTTTTGGGTGTTGTTTGTGGACCGATTGGTGCAGGAACAGGTTGGCAATGTGGCATTTGGCATGTTCCAAACCTTTACCAGCATCACCATCATTTTCAGCATAGTGCTCGATCCGGGCCTCAAAAATTACTACAACACCACCTTGTCGTCAAACCGCGGCTTGCACCAAAAACTCACCGGCGAATACCTTGGCCTCAAATTTTTGCTCTCGCTACTGTTTTTTGGCTTGGTGAGTGCCGTTGGCTTCAGCTACCAAGACTACAGCCAACACCTGCATTTGTACCTTTTGCTTGCCGCCAACCACCTCATACTCTCATTTGTCATGTTTTTCAGGGCCACCCTCACCGCACTCGGTTATTACCAACGCGATAGCATCATGTCGGTTTTTGACAAGAGTGTCATGATTTTGCTGGCCATTCCCTTGTTTTTCACACAACGGTTTATGGCCTACCAAAGCATTGAAACATTTGCCCTTATACACACGGTGGGCTACAGCGTATCGCTGCTGGTTTGCCTGCTTTTTTTGGGCAAACATGTGGGGCAGATCAAACTGCGATTCAATGGGCGCAGGTACCTGCATTTATTGGGCAAATCGCTTCCCTACGCGCTGTTTACAGGGCTCATGTCGCTCTACATTTACGCCGATTTTATCATGATAGAGCGCATAATGCCCAATGGATTTGAGCAAGCCGGTCTGTACCGCAAGGCCTACCGATTTTTGGAAGCTGCCAGCATGTTTGCCCTGTTGTTTGGCAATTTGCTGCTGCCCGTTTTCAGTACCATTTCGCACAACAAAAGCGAAATAACGCGAATGATAAAAGTGGTATTCAAAATTTTTGTGATGCCCGCCTATTTTGTTTCGCTGCTGTGCTTTGTGTACCGCCACCAACTCATGGCACTGGTTTACCACAGCGATGTGGAAGTGGTGGCCGATAGCTTTGGGCTGCTCATGTTTGACTTAATTGCCATCAGCTTGTTTTACCTGTTTGGCACCGCCCTTACGGCCCTGCACAAAATTCGCTGGCTCAACATATTTGCTGCCACAGGCGCCGTGATAAACATAGGTTTAAACGCCCTGCTGATACCCAAAATAGGCATTAACGGAGCCGTGTATGCCACCCTTGCCACACATGGCGTGGTGGGTTTGCTGCAAATGTTTTTAACCATCAACATTTACAATATAAAACCAAGTGCCGCCGTTATGGCGCGGTTGGCGGTATTTATGCTGCTGGTAGTCTTTATGTTTTATACCGCTCAGTACTTAAAATTCAATTGGATAATTCAGTTGCTCATCATGAGCACATTAAGTTTTACTTTTGCGCTCCTTTTAAAGGTAATTTCGGTTAAAGAAATAGTTGTACTTCTTAAAAATAAAGTAGATGAGTGAAGAAATTCACAAAGAGGATGCAGGTTTACTGCTTTTGGTAAAGCACATTATCAAGTGGAGAATGCCCATAGCCATAGTAACCGGCGTGGCCATTGTAGCGTCATTTGTGCTAACACTACCTGCCATTTACCCACCAAAATACATGTCGGTAGGTATATTTTACCCTACCTCGTCCACTTCCATTTCAAAAGCCCTGCTTGCCCAAGACTTATCGGGCCGGCAAGATGCCTTAAAGTTTGGTGAAGAAGAAGAAGCCGAGCAATTGCTCCAAATTCTTGAAAGCGACATCATTACCGGTAAAATTATAGCCAAGTACGACCTGATGCGCCGGTACCGTATCAAAAAAGACGAGGAGTACAAACAGACCAATCTGGCCAAGATTTATTTTGAAAATGTAAAATTTCGCCGCAACGAGCACATGGCCATAGAAGTATCGGTATTAGACGAAAACCCCGATACCGCCGCCATGATGTGCCGCGATATAATGGACCTGATGGACAGTGTAAAATCGCACATCCTGAAACAGCGCGCCATTGATGCCTTGCGCATAGTAGAAGACCAATACATTAAAAAACAAGAGCAAATAAAATTGCTTGAAAACCAACTGGCCGAATTTGGCCAACTGGGTATAATAAACTACGAAGAACAAGCTGCCGCCATGAGCGAAGCATTAGACAAAGCAAAGGCCGAATATTATAGTGCATTGGCTACGGCAAAAGGTAATACTGCCGATGCCCGGGTAAAAGTAATGAAAGAGCGATTGGATGATGTAAAGGCAGATTATGATAATTTGGGAAAATACGGGGGAGCCTGGCTTTCGGTAAAAGAAGGCTTGGTATTGGAACTTGAGCAGTTTAAACTGCTTAAGGAAAAGTACGAGCAGGCAAGAGTTGACGTAGAAAAATCACTCACTTATAAATACGTAACCAACTATCCAACCCCCGCCGAGCGAAAGACTAAGCCCGTGCGCAGTTTGATAATGGTGGTAGCTACCGTGAGTGCTTTTTTGCTGAGTTCGCTGTTTTTTATTTTCTATGAAGTGTATAATAGAAATAAAAAATGGTTGTTCTCAAACGATTAATAATTGCTTAAAGATGTGATATGGGTCAAAACCCTCTTGTACTTGTACTGAAATTTGGAAATCGCCATTTACGACTCTTAACCTTGGTTTTTTTCGGTACACTGGTACTGGTGTACCTGGTAATGAGAATTTTTATTACCCCGGAATATTTATCCCAAACGATAATTTATCCGGCTAATATCCACCCCGCGAGTAGCGAAGACCCCACCGAGCAGGTGATGCAGGTGTTGCAATCGTCTGATATTCAAAACAAAATGATTGATTCCTTCAATCTGATTGAACATTATGGTTTTAGCACTGAAAGTATTAATTATAAAAATCTTTCCAAAAAATACAACCATAAAATAAGGGCGGAACGCACACCACTCTCGTCGATAGAGATAAACGTGCGCGACAAAGACCCCGTGCTTGCTGCCAATATGGCAAATGCCCTCATACAATTGCTCGATAGAAAAATACTGCACATGCGGCGCTTGAAATACCGCGAATGGGCCGCCACTGCCCAGGAAAAATACATGGAAAAGCAGGCGGATATAAATAAAATAGAAGAAGAGCTGAGCCACCTGAAAACGGAAAATAAAATAATAAATCTTGAAGAGCAATCGACCACCGTAGCTACCAAGGTGAGCCGAATAGAAAATACACTGGCCGAGGCAAGTATAAAAATTGAAGCTTTCAAAAAATATAATACGGCACAGGCCCGCGACTCGGTGCGCAAATACGAAGTGCAACAACAAGCCGCTGAAAAAAAATATGAAGGCCTGCAAACGCAATTTGCCAATATATTGAATGTAGGCGACCGAATAAAAGGCCTGGAGCAAAGCCTGGAGCTTGAGCACGAAACCCTGGCCGAATACAAAATGGAATGGGAAGAAGCCAAACAAAACGCCACCCGCAAAATAACCTATAGTTTTATTGTATCGCAAGCAGGTGTGGCCGATCAGCCTTACTATCCTAAAAAAGTTCTTACCTCCTTGGTTACCGCTGTTTCGGTGTGCTTTTTACTCATTCTTTTTCTGGCATTTGCCGAACAATATGAAAAAATAAAATCGGAATTGCAGTGAGCACAATGAGCCTTCCAAAAGTGAACAAAGCATTTATGGCAACAGGTGTTATACTGTTGGCGCTGTTTGCGGTGGCCAATGTATATGCCATTACGCAAGACTTTTGGTGGCTGTCGCTATTACCCGCCGGCATTGCCATGTTGGCCTTTGCCCTGCTAAAACCGGTTCAATTCTGGCTGTTGCTGGTGTTTTTAACCCCCTTTTCCTTAAACGTGGATGTGGGTTCGTTTGGCTTTACGGTGAGCCTGCCTACCGAGCCTTTTATAGCCATGCTCATGGTTTTGCTGGTTTTTAAATTTCTGCTCGAAAACAAAATAGACTACAAGGTTTTAAAGCACCCCATTACCATTATTATTTTACTGCAACTGGTTTGGCTCTTTTTGAGCAGTTGTTTCAGTACCCTGCCATTGGTGTCGTTCAAGTATTTTTTGTCGAGGCTTTGGTTTGTGGTGGTGTTTTATTTCTTTGGCATACAAGTGTTTAAAGACATCAACAAGATTGATAAATTCAATTTCTATTATGTGCTTTCCATGGCCTTTGCCATTTTGTACAGCCTTGCGCGCCACTCCACCGAGTTTTTCTCGCACGAATATTCGTATAAAGCTTCGCGTCCTTTTTTCAGCGACCACAATATATACGCCGTAATTGTTGCATTTTTTATACCCACAGCGGTTTTGTATGCAGTAAAAGGCCGCACATTGAAGGTGGGTATTTTTAAAGGTTTGCTGTATTACCTGCTCAGTGCGGTATATATTTTTGGGGTAATAGCCTCCTATACCCGCGCCGCATGGGTGAGCTTGGGAGTGGCTGTGATGATGTACGTAGCCTTGTTGCTCCGCCTTAAACTCAGGCATCTATTGCTTGCCCTGGCATTTGTGGGCGGTGTGCTCATTTTTTCGTGGAACGACATTATGATTTACATGAGCAAAAACAAGGTGGAGAGCGACAGTGACCTTGATGCGCACCTGCAAAGTATATACAACGTAACCACTGACGACAGCAATACCGAACGGCTGAACCGCTGGAACTCAGCGCTGCGCATGTTTATGGAGAAACCTGTTTTTGGTTTTGGCCCGAATACTTATCAATTCAAATACGCCCCCTATCAGCTAAGCCGGCAAAAGACTGAAATAAGCACCAACCTGGGCGATTTGGGCAATGCACACAGTGAGTTTATTGGTCCGCTGGCCGAGCAGGGTCTGGTAGGTGCCGTACTGGTACTGCTGCTCATGCTCTACGCCGTGCATAGCTGTATGCAAATGTTTTATCACACCAAAAGCGAGCGGGTAAAATACCTGGCACTCATGGTATTACTGAGTTTTATAACCTATTATACCCACGGATTGCTCAACAACTACCTGGATATAGACAAGGCAAATATCATGTTTTGGGGAACTATGGGGATTATAACTGCGCTGGCAGTGTACCACGACGAAAGCAGCAGCACAAAAGAGCTGGAACAAAAGCCCTAATAAGCGATAAAATAGTAGTTGACGCGGTGGTAAAACTGGTGGTCAAATTCCTTGGCACTAAGTTTTTGGCTGTGGTTGAGCCAACCTTTCAAGGTATTTATAGACATGCCACATTCATTGCAAAGCAGCTTGTAAATGTCGTCCGGTTTGGTGCCGTAGTGATCGGCAGCCCCCACGCCGTGTTCAAAAACAATTACCGGGCGGTTGCGCATAATCAGCTCAACAGCACCCTGCAATACACCTAAT
The DNA here is from genome assembly GCA_016124515.1 of bacterium. Classification (GTDB taxonomy): domain Bacteria; phylum Bacteroidota; class Bacteroidia; order CAILMK01; family JACPUW01; genus JACPUW01. The sequence continues at coordinate 19,310 of WGNN01000153.1, read as the reverse complement.
TCAGCACCTTCCACATCAATTTTTATAAGGTCAATAGCCACCGACTCAGGAATGAGGTCGTCAAGACGTTCGGTGCGCACTGAAATTTGTTCCACCCGCTCTTCTTTTGGGTACTCGCGTTGTTTCAGCCCACTGAAAGCCGGATTGGTAAGGACGTAATTGAAGGTAACCTCGCCCCTTTCGTTGCTGAGTGCCACTTGGTGAAACTGACAATTTTTAGGAAAGGTATCGCACAAATACTGGTAATAATGCGGAATGGGCTCAAAACCGAAATGCTGGCCTTGTGGTGCCAGTTTTAAGATTTGCTCAAGCACTTCGCCTTTGTGGCAACCAATGTCTATGCAGTTTGAATCGCTTTTAAGCACGCGTTTCATTATCTGCAAGGTTTGCTTGTCGTAAGCAATGTTTTTGGTTAGCGCAAACGGCAGTGCCGTAGCCGATTTCCTTAAAAAGTCTTTTACTCGGTTCATTTTTAAAATGGGGGCAAAGGTAAGGCGGGGGAAATTGACCGCTATTCACTTTCATATCTTTTCTTTGCGGCAGATGAATAAATTGTTGAACAAAACCCTACTCTGGATAGAAAGAAATCCGGGGATTGTGGTGCTTTGCGTAGTTCTGGTTAATCTGGCTCTAAGGATTATTCATACCGCCGATTCCAGCATTTACCTTGATGAAGGGCAAACCATGTTTCAGATAAAACGCCCCATACCTGAAATAATAAACGACTATGTAAAAAGGCAGCAAAATGCACCTTTCTATTTTATTTTTGCCCATTTATGGACAAAAATTGTGGGTTTAGGGGTTTTTAAAATACGCTTACTTTCAGTCATATTTATTTCACTTGCCGGTGGGATGTTGTATAAACTTTCCGCACGTTTTTTTAACCCGGCCATAGGAATTGCAGCTTCGCTATTGTTTCTTAGCAACAATATTGTGATGAATTTTGCCCATGAAGCACGCGGTTATGCGCTCATTGCTTTGTTGTCTATTTCAAGTTTTTACTTTTTCCTCAATTTAATCTTTACCACACAGCGCAAGTTTGCCTATCTGCTTTTTGCCACCAATTTGGCTATTATATTTACCCATTATCTTACCATCTATCTTTTCCTTGCTCAGTTCATTATTGCCCTTTTTGCTTTGGTTTTGTTAAAATCCAAGAGAGAATTTTGGATATACCTCTTTTCACAAATTGCCGTTGCATTATTGTTTTTGCCCTGGCTTCGGGTAGTATTGGAAGTAATGCCCGAAAAAGGCAATTTTTGGATACCCACCTCCAGTTGGCCTATTTTGAAAAATGTTTATTACTACCTCATAAACGGTAAATTGAAAACCCAAATCGTTTTTGCTTTACTCACATTGGCGCAAGTGGTTTGGCTTTTTCAAAACAAAACAAATAGGGATATTTTGCTGCGTTTGGTACTCATATCCTGGGCATTTGTACCGGTGTTGGCCAATTTTGCGGTAGGGTTTTACATTCCGGTATTCTTGAGCAAATATACTTTCTATGCATCTTTTGGCTTCATCTTGCTGTTTGCAGCTTCGTTTTACAGCTTTTTGAAAATAAAATATGTATATCCGCTGTTCATTGCATGGGCCACCGTGCTTAGTTTCATATCACTCAATTGGCAATCGCCAAAAGCCGAAAACTGGAAAGATGCCGTGGCTTATATAAAGCAATTAGAAAAACAGGATAGTTGTACCATCTTTATTCAAAACAGCTATACCTACAAAGCATTTTATGTGTACTACGATTTGGATTTTTTCAAAGAATCTGAATACCCCATGTCAGAGGGCGAAAAATTTGGAGTGTACTTTGGTGAGGATATACATCACCTGCAAAAACTCCTACCTAAAATCAGTGGCAAAAAATTGGTTTTGGTAAGAAGCCACTGGACTTTGGGCGACCCGAATGCTGATGTTTTGAACTACTTGAATGAGCATGCCGAGTTGATAAAGTCAACCAAAGAATTCAAGAAAGTGGAAGTGTACGAATACCTCCTCAATTCCACTCCGGACGAAGCGGACTAATAGCCAAGAGCCTGTATTTGCCGCCCTTCATGCGCAAGGCGGCCTGCCACAAATCTTCATCTTCATCGTTGAAAATAAAGTCTTCGGTGCCGCGCAGCACTATCCAACTGTGGTTTTTGAGTTCATCGGCCAGCTGACCCGCAGCCCAACCTGCATAGCCTACAAAGAATTTCATATCGCGCCAATCGGCATTCTTGTTTCCCAGTAAAAATTTTACTTGTTCAAAATCGCCGCCCCAATAAATGTGGTTGGCTATGTACTTGCTGCCGGCAATGTGGTCGCCCAGTTGGTGCACCACATGCAGCGTATTGCCGCCCACAGGTCCGCCGGTAAAAAGAGGTATTTCAAATTCGGGCCCGGGCGAAGTTTCCACCACATCTTTGAGCATGATGCCCATGGGTTGGTTCAGCACAAAACCAATGGTACCCTCTTCATTGTGCTCTACTATATATACCACTGCCCGCGAAAAGCTGGGATCACTTAAAAAAGGATCCGCTATAAGCAAATCGCCGCGGCGTATGTGGGCTGTGTGAGACATTACTTACACAAAAGAAAAAAATGAATGGCAGATTCCAACAATTGCCGCGTGAATTGCTTGAAATACCCAGGCAAAAAATCGCTTTAATACTCATTGCCAATTACTTACAAAACCGCTCTTAACATTAGCGTAAACATTCCATAATCTTGGTAACTATAGCATAATGTGCGGTTTAAATTGCCGTAATAAGGTCGGAATACTTTCGCGGTAAAATTAACCGAATAGAAATGAGAAAAATCTACTTCACACTTCTGGCACTCGCAACAGTGGCAGTTTGTCAAGCTGGTGACGTTACAAAAAGCGGTCACATCAAAGCAAACGAAACATGGTCAAAAAGCAACACTTACTTCCTTGACGGATTTGTGTTCGTTGACGAAAATGTAACCTTAACCATTGAGGCAGGCACTGTAATTAAAGGTAAAGCAACTCCTTCAACCACAGATTATGCTTCTGCTTTGATGATTACCCGTGGCGGTAAAATTATGGCCGAAGGTACAGCAGATGCTCCCATCATTTTCACTTCTGAATATGATGACCTGACTAAAACAGATGACATCGACTTGAGCGATGTTGATGCTTCAAGAAGCCTCTGGGGTGGTGTTATCATCTTAGGTAAAGCTCCTATTGCCGATGTAACCACTGAAAGTTCTATTGAAGGTCTTCCTGTTGCTCCTGAAACTACTTACGGTGGCAACGATCCACACGACAACTCAGGTGTATTGAAATATGTATCTATCCGTCACGGTGGTGCACAAATTTCTGCCGGTAACGAAATCAATGGTCTTACTGTAGGAGCCGTAGGTGATGGTACCATCATTGAGCACTTGGAAGTATTGTACAACTACGATGATGGTATTGAGTTCTTTGGCGGAACTGTAAACATCAAGTGGGCTATCATGGCCTTCTGCGGTGACGACGGTTTTGACTGGGACATGGGCTGGAGAGGCAAAGGCCAATTCTGGTTTGTAATTGAAGACCCACAAGTAGGCGACCACGGCGGCGAATGGGACGGCGGTGTACCTGATGACAACCCAAAATATTCAAACCCTACCGTTTACAACTTCACTTTTATCGGTAGCTACGATGGCAAAACCGTTACCGACGCTGTAAACGACCATGGAATCATCATGCGCGATGGAACTGCCGGTACTGTGTGTAATGGTATTGTAGCCGGTTACAACCACTACGCCCTTGAAATTGAAGAAAACGACCCAAAACAAAGCAGCTACCTGTTTATGTTGGATGGCAAAGTAGCCTTCAAAAACAACATCTGGCACGACTTCGGTGCAGGTTCTACTTGGGACGAAGTAATTCTTCCTACTCCAAAAACTGCAAGTGCAGACCACCTGACCAACGTAAAGAAAATGTTGAGCGACAACAACAACGAATTAGCTGCATCAGGAATCGATGTAAGCAAAAGAGATAACAACGGTGCCGTAAACGCAGTACCTAAAATGACTGACTTGGCCGGAACCAAATCTTATGCTGCCCTTCCTTCTGATCCATTTTTCAGCACTGCCAACTACATTGGTGCTTTTGAACCAGGTAAAGTAGCTTGGGCCAACGGATGGACAGGTGTGGAAGCCTACGGTATAGCCGACTTCACCAGCACTTCAAGCGTGGCACCTGTGGCTACCAACGTAAAAGAAGTTACCCTCTATCCTAACCCTGCAAGCAACAACGTTCGTTTGGCTTTCAGCCTTGAAAACAACGACCAAGTACAAATTCAGATAGTTGACCTTACCGGTAAAGTAGTTATGAACCTTGGTTCTAAAAACTTCACCAGCGGTTACAACAGCCTTGACATCAATACAAGCGCTATTACTTCAGGTGTGTATTTCATTAACATGGTTTCTGACAACACATTTGCAACTCAAAGACTTGTAATAGAGTAAAATACAATTATTAATCGCAAGAAAAGGGGCAGGCTTCGGTCTGCCTTTTTTCATAATATAGCCATAACAATTTCTTAACAACCATGAATAAGTGTCACAGGACTTTTGCACCATTAATTAAGCGATTAATAATGGTAAAAAATTTAGTATTGGTGATTGCCTTGCTTTCGCCATTTACCCTCCTAGCACAAACGGGTATAGTAAAAGGTAAAGTCACCGACAAAACATCGGGCGAAGAGCTTTTGGCGGCCAACGTTTATGTTAAATCAGATGTTACTAAAGGTACGGTAACCGACCTTTTTGGTAGTTACCAACTCACCTTGCCGGTGGGCACCTACACTTTGGTGGCCTCTTACATTGGCTACCAAGAGTTGGAAATTGAAAACGTGGTGGTAAAATCGGGCGAAATCACTGAAATTTACTTTGAGCTAAGCGATGCGGCAATTGGCCTCAATGAGGTGGTAATAGATGCCAAAAAAGTGGAAAACACAGAAATGTCCATCTTGGCCGACCGCAAAAAATCTTACACCGTAAACGATGGTATTTCATCGCAGGAAATATCAAGAGCGGGCTATCAGGATGCCAGTCAGGCAGTAAAACAAATTACCGGTGCCTCAGTAGAAGATGGCAAATACATGGTGGTACGTGGCTTGGGCGACCGCTACTCCATTACCCAGCTCAATGGCGTTACCCTGCCAAGCACCGACCCTTACCGAAACTCAGCGAGCCTTGACCTGATTCCATCATTCATGCTCGACAACATCATTACGTCGAAAACCTTTTCGCCCGACCAACCGGGCAACTTTACCGGAGGTAATATGAACATAAAAACCAAGGCATTCCCCGAAAAATTCTTCCTCAACTTTGGTGTTCGCGGAGCATACAATAGCATCTCCAGCTTTAAAAATGACTTTTTGACTACCGATGGTGGAAATACTACCCTTCCGGATTACCTCAGGTCGCCCGAAACCAGAGCGGTCTTGGGAAGCCAAGGTTATAAAGATGCCACGTATGGCAACAAGGATGCTGCTGCTACTATTAATCAGTCGGTACAAGACCTCAACACTCCCCTGTTGCCGGTTGCTACCAAATCATATATGGATCACAATGTGAGTTTGTCATTTGGCGACATGATACGTGTAAAGGGCAAAAATCCATTTGGCTACGTGTTTGGCTTACGCTACAGCCAAACTTACAACGCTTACCAAAACGGTAACTACAACTTGTGGGAAGCTAATAAAACCAGCATGCTTGATAAATTCAAGATGACCGACAGTCGAGGCGATATTGGCACCAACCTTGGGTCTTTCCTCAGTTTATCTTATCAAATGGCTAAAAACCACGAAATTTCAATAAACGGAATGTACAACAACGACCAAAACGTGATGGGTCGTTACCAAACCGGTAATATAAATGAATTGGGAAATGCCCACTTGTACCGCGCACGTACCATGGGTGTTACCAACAGAAACCTGAAGAATATACAACTCCGCGGTCAGCACGCATTCCCGTCGCTTCGTGGTGCACGTCTTGAGTGGGTGGCCGGTTATACACAGTCATCGCAAAACCAACCGGATTTGCGCTTCTTTTCAGACCACCTTACTTATTATTTCGATGATGTACAGGGCAACGAACAAGCGCGCATAAACAAAAGTAACTACGACATGCCGGCGCACTACTACCGATTCCTTACCGACAACCAATATGACTTTAAAGTTGACTTTAAACAACCTTACGGCACACGTAGTGGCAGCCACTTAAAATTTGGCGTTTCAGGTTCGTTCAAAGACCGGGTTTTTAATGAATACAGATATTCCATATACAAAGAGCCAAAACCAACCGATGATCTTTCTACCAACTGGAGCGATTATCTGAGTGCTTTCGGCGTGGTACCTAATGGTAGCAGATTTACGGTGCTTAATTTTTATCAAGACGAAACCCGTCCATCAAACCAATACACAGGCCATCAAAACTTTATGGGTGCGTACGGAATGGTGGTTGACAACCTGACACCAAAACTGAAATTTGTTGGTGGCTTGAGAGTAGAAACCACTGATATACTTGTAGTAAGCGGCGACACATCAAGTTCAGCAAACGTGGGAAGAATTAAAACCGTTAATCCTCTTCCATCTGTCAACCTGATTTATGCCCTTACCAACAAGTCGAACCTGCGTTTCTCAGCAAGCCAAACCATAGCCCGCCCCAACATGCGCGAAATGGCACCATTTGCTTCGTTTGACTTCATAGGTGGTTTGGTGTATGTAGGTAACCCCAACTTAAATAAAACGCTTATTCAGAATGTTGACCTCCGCTGGGAATTGTACAACAAACCGGGTGAGATGATTTCTGTTTCAGGCTACTTCAAAAACTTCAACGATGCGATTTTTAAAGAATACAACGCCATCTCTTCTACAGGTGAAATTTCGTTTGTAAACATCAAAAATACCATCGTTTATGGTGCTGAGTTTGAATGGCGCAAATCGCTCGACTTCTTGTCTGAAAGCCTGAAAAACTTCAAAATGTCAACCAACTTGTCTTACATCTACTCACAAGTAAAAATTCCGGAAAAAGACCTGGAATCAGCAAAACAAAACAACTTGGTAACCAAAGACACGCGCCCCTTCCAAGGCCAGTCGCCCTATTTGGTAAACGCCGTTCTTACCTATATCAACGATACCTTCCACATTGAATCAGCCCTGACCTTCAACGTATTCGGCAAGCGCTTGTATTCAATTGGTTCTACCGGCAACCCCGATATTTACGAACTGCCACGCCCTTTCCTCAACTACAACCTGACCAAAACTTTCAATGAAAGAATAAGGGTACGCGTAGGTGTATCAAACATCCTGGGTTCAAAATTCCGCACCATGCAGTTTTATAAGAGCAAAAACCCGGTAACCGGCGAGGTAAACGAACAAGATTTTATTGTACAACAATACCAATTGGGTAGAACCTACTCGCTCACCATCAACTACCAAATCAGGTAAATCAACATTTTTTAATACACAATACAAAGGCCGCTCTGCAAAATTGAGCGGCCTTTTTGTTTTTAGGTAAAGCCTTCTCTTTATATTTGGCCATAAGCCAATGAAATTATGCTTGTAAAAACATACGGATCTGCCGTATTTGGGGTAGATGCCATTACCATAACCATTGAAGTAAACGTTACCACGGGTACACAATTCTTTTTGGTGGGTTTGCCCGATAGCGCGGTTAAAGAAAGTGCCTTCAGGGTAGAAGCGGCACTTAAACACAACGACTATTTTGTGACACGCAAAAAGGTGGTGGTAAATATGGCACCCGCCGACATTAGGAAAGAAGGTTCTGCTTTTGACCTGCCCATAGCCATTGGAATGCTTGCCGCTACCGAACAAGTGGAAGCCGCTGCCCTGGGCGACTACATCATCATGGGCGAGTTGTCGCTCGATGGCTCGCTGCGTCCCATAAAAGGTGGCCTTCCCATAGCCATACAAGCACGCAAAGAAGAGTTTAAAGGCTTGATAATACCCAAACAAAACGCGCGCGAGGCAGCCATAGTAAGCGGTGTAGCTGTTTATGGTGTAGAACATATAAACGAGGTGGTGGGGCTACTCAACGGCACTACTACCCTTACGCCTGAAGTGGTGCATACCCGCGATGAATTTTTCAGCAACCTCAACAACCTTTCTGCCGATTTTAACGAAGTAAAAGGACAGGAGAACATAAAACGTGCGCTGGAAATAGCCGCTGCCGGAGGTCATAATGTCATTTTGGTAGGTCCGCCCGGCGCCGGCAAAACCATGTTGGCCAAGCGCTTGCCATCCATACTGCCCCCGCTCAACTTGCATGAAGCCTTAGAAACCACCAAAATACACTCTGTAGCGGGCATCCTGCCCAAAGAATCAGCGCTCATAACGCAGCGCCCATTTCGCTCGCCGCACCACACCGTATCTGATGTGGCCCTGGTGGGTGGTGGTTCTTTTCCCCAACCGGGCGAAATTTCCCTTGCCCATAATGGCGTGTTGTTTCTTGATGAGTTGCCCGAGTTTAAACGCACCGTGCTTGAAGTATTGCGGCAGCCACTTGAAGAGCGGCATGTAACCATTTCAAGGGCGCGGTTCTCGGTAACCTATCCGGCCAGTCTAATGCTGGTGGCAAGCATGAACCCCTGCCCCTGTGGCTACTACAACCACCCCGAAAAAGAGTGTGTTTGCTCGCCCGGCGTGGTGCAGCGTTACCTGAACCGCATATCGGGTCCGCTGCTCGATAGAATTGATTTGCATGTGGAAGTAGTGCCGGTTTCGTTTGACGAACTTTCGAAAGAACACAAATCGGAGAGCAGCCTAAATATACGCAAGCGGGTAGAAGCGGCACGACAGATACAGGAAGAACGTTTTAAAGAAACCAAAGGCATATTTGCCAACGCACAAATGGCCACGCGCGAGGTACGCAAGGTGTGTCAAATAAATACTGCCGGCCAAAACCTGCTGAAAACCGCGATGACCAAGCTCAATTTATCGGCGCGTGCCTACGACCGCATTCTCAAGGTTTCGCGCACCATAGCCGACCTTGCCACGAGCGACGACATTAAAATAGAGCACCTGGCCGAAGCCATACAATACCGAAGTTTAGACAGAGAAAACTGGGCGGGATAGTTGGGTTTTAGGCGGTCAAGTCCAGAGATGTAAACTCGTGAATAAATTAGACTTTACACCTTGGACTAAAACCTAATGCTCTTGAACATCCCAAATATGTAGCAAGCTTTGAACTTCAAGCTTTTTGTGGCAACTACTCCCCGGGTGCCAGCGAATAACCGCGCTTGCCATTAAACAGGCAAAGCGTTTCGAACTTGATGAAATTGATTCCGGCATGTTCCAGCTCACTGAGCAGCTGCACAATTTCGCGGTTGCTCACCCGGGCCCCTTCAGGTACACAAAACCTGCACCGCCAATGACGACCGGTATGGGCTTTCACTTCTTTGTTCAGATAAAAATTGTGTCCGCGGTTGCTCAGTACTTTCAGGTACAAATTGCCCAAGGCCAATTGCTCAATTTTTTGGCTCAAGTCCACCGAATCCATTTCCTGATCCAAATAAACATCAAGCCCCACCACGGTTCGTTTTCTTGGTTCAGGTGTTGACAGCTCAATAGATATGTTTTTTTCTATGAGTTTATCGGGGTCGGTTTTTTCAAAGTTGGCAGGTTGCTGTCCCAGCCGCGCTATTACTGCTTCGGCAAAAGCTTGCGTACCCACTTTTTGGGTGCTCATACCTTCTTTATACACATCGCCGGTATGTATGCCGTCTTCCAGCGTTTTGAGCCATGCATTTTGTATGGTGGCGGCATATTTCTGCAAGCCTATATGATTGAGCATGAGCAGGGCACCATTGAGCAAACCCGATGGATTGGCTATACCCTTGCCGGCAATGTCGGGCGCCGAACCATGTATGGCTTCAAACATGGCATATTCCCTTCCTATGTTTGATGAGCCCATAAGCCCAACCGAACCTGCCACTTGTGCAGCAATGTCAGAAATAATATCGCCATACAAATTGAGGGTTACCACCACATCAAAAGTGTGCGGACGGTCGGCAATTAGTGCAGCGCCTATATCTATTATTTTATGCTCGGTTTCTATATCGGGATACGCTGCCGCCACCTCATTAAATACCCTGTGAAAAAGGCCATCGGCTATTTTCATAATATTATCTTTGGTCATGCAGGTCACCTTTTTTCTGCCGTTTATCCGCGCGTATTCAAAGGCGTATCTTATTATTTTTTCTGAACCACTCCGCGAAATCAGTTTCAGCGATTCCACCACTTCATCGGTAAGTTCATATTCAATTCCGGCGTATAAATCTTCTTCGTTTTCGCGCACAATTACCATGTTCATGTCGGGGTGGTGCGTTTTTACATAAGGTGCATAGGCACGTATGGGGCGCACGTTGGCAAAAAGGCTCAGGTTTTTGCGAGCCGATACATTGAGACTTTTAAACCCACCACCCTGTGGAGTGGTTATTGGCGCTTTTAGAAATACCTTATTCTGCCTGATGAGTTCCCACGAATTCGGATCAATACCGTTTTCAAACCCTTTTTCAAACATTTTCTGTCCAACTTCTATCACATCGTATTGAAGCGGGGTGTTGGCGGCTTTTAAAATTTTCAGGGTGGCCTCCATTATTTCAGGCCCAATACCGTCGCCATAGGCAACTGTAATTCTTTTTGTGGTCATTGCGGTTTCTGTTTGTTGTGGCTCACAAAGTTCAGCAATGAAAAGCGCATACCCCATTTTATTTAGCCAAAAAACCACAGCCACTCAAAAGCACAGCTGAGGCCGTGCCAGAGTGAAATTGAATAAAACAGGTGGATTACAAACCCTGCATGATTTGAAGAATCTGACTGTGCAACAGTTTGTTGCTTGCCATTATTTCATCGCCAAACAAATAGTGGTTGCCTCCTGAAAAATCGCTCACCTGTCCGCCTGCGTTTTGTACAATCAATGCACCGGCAGCTACATCCCATGCGCTCAAATTGGTTTCATAAAACACATCAAACACACCTTTGGCCACGCAGCAAAGATCCAAGGCTGCGGCACCCAAACGGCGAACCCCGCGGGTATATTCAACCCAATGCCGCAACCATTTCAGGTTTTCCGGTAGCCGTTCAATGTTTTTTACGCTAAAACCGGTAGCTACAAAAGCGTTGTTTACCGCTTGGGTTGCTGACACGCTAATATGCCTTTTGTTGCAAAACGAAGCAGCGCCCTGCCAACTGTAAAAGCATTGGCCGGTGTTGGGTTCATACACCACACCTAGCAGTAGTTCATTATCATCAACCAAGGCCACACTGATGCAATAAAAAGGAATTCCCTGTACAAAATTGGTGGTTCCGTCAAGCGGATCTATCACCCAATTGAGCCCGCCTTGGTAGCTGCTATTGGTTTCTTCGGTAATAAATCCGGCCTCAGGCAGCAGTTGGCGCAAGGTTTTCATGAGCCTTTGTTCGGCATCTAAATCTACATAAGAAACCAGGTCGTGGATATTATTATTTTTTATCCGTACTTTATCAGGTGAGAAAAGTTGCCTTTGCCGGAGCAAAAATTCACCCGTTTCCAAGAGCAAATCACCTACACTTTTTGTAATATTTTCAAGGTTCATTTTCATGCATTTGAGAGAAAAACGAGTACCGCCGGCAGGGTAACGGTAACCATAGTGGTGATACCGCGGATGATACTGTTAAAGTCAACAATGGTAGTTTTTTGTTCTTTTTGCGTGCAAGTGGTGCAGGTTTCAATTTTGAGCACGGTATTTTGGCTATCCACCGTGACCAGCAAATCCACATATTCGCCATCGGCTTCAAAACCGGTATTTTTTTTCATAAACAAAGGAAACCGTTTCAGCTCCTTGAGTCGGTATTTGTAGTCGTATATGGTTATTCCATCCTGCAAATCGGCTTTTTTAATATAGTTTGGTTCAAGGCCAAGGGTGTCTTGCAAGGCGCTGAGCGACATGCCCACATACAGTTTCATTACATCATCATAAGTAGCATATTTGGGGCTGCTTATGGTACACGAACCCAGTAGTACAAGGCACAAAACCGTATAAACCATCGTTTTAAAAACACCCGCCCAGCTACAATTCCATTTGGTAAACCATGTTTCCATCTACAAAGGTTTTTAGAACTTTTACATTAAAAACTTGCTGCAAAGGTAAGCGCATAATATCGCCGTTCAGCACCACAAAGTCGGCGTATTTGCCGGGCTGCAAAGAGCCTGTTTCGTTTTCCATAAAGGCGCCTTTTGCCGCCCAAAGGGTCATGGCCAACAGGGCTTGTTTGCGGCTGAGTGCATTTTCGGTTTGAAATCCAGTGGCAGGAAAAGCTGATTGGTCTTGCCTTGCCACGGCGGCATAAAATCCGAAAAGTGGATTGATATTTTCAACAGGGAAATCGCTGCCCCCAACCAGCCAACCATTGCATTGCAACAAATTTTGATAGGCGTAGGCCGTGGGCAATCTATCGCCCAAGCGCTCGGCGGCCCAATACATATCGCTTGTAGCATGTGTGGGCTGCACCGATGGAATGATGTTGTAGGCGCGAAACATGGGGTAATCGGCTGTATCAACCACCTGTGCATGTTCCACCCGCCAGCGCAGTTGGTTGCCTTGTGGCAGCACAGCAGCATAGCCCGTAAGCGTTTGCCAAACCGCCATATCGCCAATAGCATGCGTATTTACCTGAAAACCCATGGCCAACGCGCGGTGAAGTGTTTCAAGAAATTGGTCGTGGTTGGTAAGCTGCAAACCACTGTTGCCGGGGTTGTCGTGGTAGGGCGCTTTGAGCCATGCGCCGCGCGAACCCAGTGCACCGTCCATGTAGCATTTTATAGAAGAAACCTTAAAATTAGGGGTGTTTATGGCTCCGTTTTCTTCAAAATACCTGATGGCTTCCTCGTTGTTGGCTATCATTTGGTACAGCCGCATGTGCAGTTTGTTTTGTTGGTAAAGTTGCTGCAAAAACAAAACATCTGATAAGGGCAAGCCGGCATCGTGAAGACCGGTAAGCCCCACCGCAAAGCAGTTGTTTTGTGCTTTGGCCAAAGCTTCTTCATCGCGTTCCTTCACATTTTCAGGAATCAGGTTGAGCACCCTGTCGGCGGCATTGTCGAGCAAAATTCCGGTGGGCTCACCACGTTCATCGCGCAGTACTTCGCCCCCTGCAATCTGTGTTTCCGCATCAATACCGGCCATTTTATGCGCCATAGAATTCACCCACAAGGCATGGCCATCCACCCGTCGCAGGGCCACGGGTCGGTTTGGAAAAATGGCATCGAGCGAGTCTTTGTTTGGAAAAACGGGGTATGGCCAATCGTTTTGGTCCCAGCCGCGCCCCTGCACCCAAGTGCTGTTGCTGTCGTTGAAGAAAGTCTTGGTTTTTTGCAACACTTCGCGCATGGTTTTAGTGCCGGTAAGGTCAACATTGAGTAAGGTGCGCGCATAACCCAAAAAATGGCAGTGCCCATCAATAAAGCCCGGATAAACCACCTGTCCTTCAAGATTCAGCACCGATTGGTAAGTGTATTTGGGTTTCAACTCACCTGTTTTGCCCAAGGCTACAATTTTGCCATTGTCTATGGCCATTTCGTTCATGATGCTCCATTGGCTGTCAACGGTATAAATCACCGCATTTTCGATGAGCAAATCCAATTGAGTGGCGGGGATTTTGTTGGTTTTTTTGCAGCCAGCCAAAACCATCAATAATAATAAAAATGCCACTTTAACTTCGCGATTCCCCGATGTCAAAATGCTATGTTTTAGCAAATAATTTTCCGGCTGTATTCGTAATAATATGGTTACTATATTCATTTAATTGACTGCACTTTGTTGCTCAATATATGCAAAGTTTGATGAGTTGACCTTCTTTGCCACACAAAAAGCAAAGCTAAATTTATACCCCTAGGTGTCAAGCAGCTACTTTTCTCATTCGGGTAAAGCGTTGGAAGCGAACAAGCAGTTGAAGCTTGATAGCCGGAACATAGTAAGGTGCTGTAATGTGATTGGAAGTCGAGGGTTTGGTGGTATGGCGTCGTACGGGACTTCGGAGCTGTTTTCCTATCAGTTTACACCGACTTTTTTTTACGAGTCCCGAACACTCGATAACATCTGGAACCCGCATGGAATTTACCGTTTGTTGCCAACGGCACTTCATTTAAATCTATGAACCAATTAGAATAGTAATTCCGTATTATAAATTCCGAAATGCTCAATACTTTCTATCGGTGAATTCATTTTGGGTTTTACTTTCTTGGATTTCTTCTTATTCCTGTGTCGTTTTCTGCTCATCATATTATCTCTAAAACCGCTTCTTTTATGTAGGACGACTATAGTATATTGTTTAAATCTTGCCTTCCAATAATTGCCATTATTTCAACTGTTTCATTTTCTATTCTGTAGTATATACTGTCAACTCCGCAAACACAACGTCTATATCCTTTTTTCAAATAATCGACAGATTCAAACGAGAATGGTCGCTGAGCAATAATGTCAAAGTAATCAAAAAACGCATCAAAATATTTATCAGCTTGAGCTATTCCAAACTTTTTAACTCCATAATGATGAATTCGAATCAAGTCTTCCTTTGCTAAATTACTTAATTTATATTTAGCCATTAAGTAAAGACTGTGATTGTTTTAAAATTTGTTCTTTGGTTTCATCTGTAAATCCACTGGCTTCAGCCTTATCTAATTTTGCTCTAATCCAATCAACTTGCACTTGTTGTTTTCGAGCCTGTCTAATCAAATCATTGACAACTTCACTTTTACTAGAGTATTCTTTATTGTCAACTTGTAATTTTAACCATTCATCATTTGGTTCTGTGAACGATATACTTTGTCTGGCCATAATGCTATCTATTTGATGCAAAATTACACCAAACACGAATCACTCGCAACTTTTTCGTCGTATTGTTGCCAACAGTTTGGCTTTGCAATGTAAAGTGTTTCAGAGCGATTTCCTTTCCACCGAGTAGAATAGATGCTGCGAGTAGCGAACTACGGATAAACACAAAACTGCCCTATATTTCATACCAAATGTTGCAATGCGTTACTTCCATGCTTGATTTTGGTATTAAGTATTCTTATCGTGGGGTTGATAAATTTTGAAATATTGAATGCTTTTCAATCTGTTTTTTGTCGTGTTATCTGATTATCAGTCGTTCATTAAGAATCGAGTCTTCTTGAGTAATTTTAATAAAATAGATTCCTGATGGAAAATTTTGTAAATCTATCTCATTATTTAATATTCCAGATAATTTAACCCTGCCATCCGAGCCAAATATTTGATATTGAAGTCCATTGAAGTCATTTTTGAAGAATAATTTCCCGTCCGTCGGATTCGGGTAAAAACCAGAAGAAATGTCACTTCCAGAAGGTTTGTTCATTCCTAAATAAGTGTCCAAATAATCAAAATCGCAACTTGGGTCTGGTCCACCTGGATAGGAAAATGGTTGCCAAAGAATTAAAGAATCTCCATTGCATATTGATGCTACCGTCGCAGGGCCGGCATCAATAAATACCATAGGGTTCCAATTCATTCCTTGCCTTAATTCTCCAATTCCTTGTATCCAGCTGGCATGATACCAATTGAACTCAATACTCCGCATTTTCCACATTTTTCTTAAAACTCCATCATTTAAGGTTGTGTCTTTTACTTCATTAATAATCAATGATCTATCTACCGAAAAGAAAGTATCACCCTTTGCCAAATTTTCATCAAAAATTACTGAATCACCGTAAATTACACTTCCAGTATATAAAAAGGTGTCAGTTGATAAATACTCCGCGATTCGATACGAATTAATTATAAACACCGTTGTGTCACGACTTTTTGAAATTACATTTAAACTGTCTTTATAACTTGAAGTATTTGGGCTGTTGGCTCCAATTGAAAACTTCCAATAATTTAAATCTTGGATTTCAACTTGAGCAAAAGAAGCTATACTTGTTAAGGAAGCCAAAAGGCAAGAAAGAGTAAGCCGAACAATTTTCATAATAAATAATTTTAGAGTTTAAATGACATTAATTTTAGTTCTTATAAGATTTTGATTGATTTGAAGGTTTCTCGTCCAAAATGCATTGCAACTCACATATATCTTTAATAACCTACACATTTCTCTACATTCGCATCATCGCCAACCCGCACAAAAGCCACCCCAAATACAGTCACCTGTTTCGATAAAGTACCTATGTTCATTTCCATAAGGCATTCATTTTTAGTTGTAAACAAACTTAGGGCAAAAAACACTACGATGTACAAAAGTTGCGTATGAACTTCATTTTTATATTTTGGCTTACGCAGATGCCAATTGTTGGAAGTAATCGCTTGGCAGGAATTTCCTTTGCAAAAAGTGCTGTTTGTAGCTTATGCCACGTGCTGAAACAATTTGAGTGAAGAAACGCAGGCTTTCAACCAGCTGTCGGCAGAGGGTGTAGAAAAGCCGGCTCAATTGGAAAGAAAGGATGCTGCGAGAAGGGAACTGCGGCTAACGTTGGTGGTAAGTTTTGTTGCCGATTACGTGCGGTTCAATTGTCAAATTGCCACAATTTTGATGCGAGGTACAAACGTTGAATTTGCTACTGCACCGGCAATTAAATTTACCATGTATTACCGCAAGTGGTTTTATCTTTTTGTCAATAGGTTAAATAATTTTTCGTTTATATAATAGTTTCCGGTTCCAATTCTTTCTTTCTTTAAAATCCCATCCTCCGCAAGTTTATTCAAATAATTCGCAGCCGTAATTCTTGACACATTTAAGTCGTTGACAATGAATTCAATTTTTGTATAAGGATGTTTAAATAAGTTGTTTAGTAAATCCTGACTATAAAATTTGTAATTGTCGCGAAGCTTATGTTTAAACTCCATCATCAGTTCTTTGATTTGCACGATTAATTTTATGGTTTCACGAGAAGTTTTTTCAATTCCATGAATCATAAATAACAACCATTCTTCCCAGTTTTCATTGTCCCTGAGTTCTTGTAAAAGTCTATAATAATCTGATTTATTTTGAATTATATAACTGCTTAAATACAGGATTGGGAGATTTTGTAAATTTTCAATTATCAAATAAAGGATATTAATTATTCTTCCTGTCCGACCGTTTCCGTCGTAAAAAGGATGGATACTTTCGAATTGATAATGAATTATCGCCATTTTTATAATTGGGTCACAATCGCACATTGAAGGGTCATTGATGAATTTTTCGAGATTTGTCATCAATTTATTTATTTCATTGTTGTCTTGCGGAGGAGTATAAATTGTTTCTCCAGTCGAAGAATTTTTCAAAGCAGTTCCAGGAAGTTTTCTAAATCCGGCGCTGTTTCCTTCCAGTTCTTTTTGAATTTCAATGATTATGTTATTTGTAATTAATCCTTTTGTCTTAATTAATTCAAATCCTTTTTTTAAGGCAGAAATGTAGTTCTGAACTTCCTTCGCTTCAAGTGATCTAAATGAATCAAAGTTTAACTCTGATTTATACAAATCATCATGTGTTGTAATGATATTTTCAATTGCGGAACTGTCTTTTGCTTCTTGCAGTCCAAGGGTATTGACCAAAATGTTTTGATTGGGGATTGTTGATGCAATCCCTTTTAGTTCAGCCAAGGCTGCATAAGCAGATGGCAGACTTTTTAGAACTGTTTTGGTCTCAACGTCAACCGTTAAGGGCAGTTCTTTTAATTCCCAATTTTCATCTTGGCTCATTGTGTAAAGGTTTTTAGATTTTCTTTACAAATATAGCTTGATCTGTAAAGTAAAATGAATTTTCTTTACAAAGAATGCTTGGTCTGTTGCTATTTTTCAATTTTCTTTACATCCTGCATTTTTATTTCAGCATTTGCGGTAACGGTCTCCTTTAACCGTCAGTTAAGGGTTTATATGCGTTAATTTTCGGTTTAGCACTGATGTTAGCCATTCCGAGTGGATTCGGACGTAGTCGAATCCGCCGTTATTGCAGTTATACATTGTTACGCAACGTATTTTTTTAAGTCCTTACCAATTCAATTTCCACTTTTTCCGGTTTAATTCCGTCCACTTTTTGAAATCCAACGGTCGATTTTATATGGTTAATCCAATCGTCAAGATTTTTAAAATCAGTCGACCAAGAATTGTCCGCTTCTATTTCTCCGACGGTTTCGGGTTTGTAAAATAAAGTCAGTCTTAATTGCAAAAATTCGTCGTCATTCGGAATTTCAAATTGTCGAGTCAAATTGAATTCATAATTTTCACCTTTTCCAGTCCAATCATAAGTTCCATATTGACATAAAAGCATATCTTCTTCTTCGTGCTCCAATTCAGCTTTTATTTTGTATTTATGGAAAAAACAAATAAATCTGTCCAAAGCTTCTTGTTGATTCTGAACTTTTCCCAGTTCCTTTTTTAAGTATTTTTTCGATTTTGAAGGTTTGATGATTTCCATATGTTGAGCAACTCACATATTCCTTTAATAACCTACACATTTCGTCCATCTTCTAACCATAGACCGCCAAACCGCACACAGGCCACCCCAAATACAGTCACCCGTTTCAATAGAGTATCGGTGTTCATTTTCATAAGGCATTCATTTTTAGTTGCAAACAAACATAGCACAAAAACCATACGAGGCGCCAAAGTCGCGTGTGGGTTTCCTTTCAAGGTTTTGGCTTACGCAGAGGTGTGAGTATAGCCATGTTCGGGCCGGAATTTCAATTACCCTCCACTAAAAAGAAAAGAGCCATCCTGATTGCGTAAAAGTGAAGCCTTCTTATTTGAAGACATCAGGAGAGTTCTGAGCATATTTTAATACACGAGCTTGCTGATTTGGCTTTTTGTTTATCAGAGTTTAAAGCGTCATATTATAATTTACCCCGAAACTTCAGCTACTTATTCGTATAAGCCGGTGTGGCTTGCGCCGTGGGCATTATCCAAATATCGTTGATGTTTACGTGCGGCGGACGTGTGGCCATCCAAAAAACTGCTTCTGCAATATCCTCTCCTTTTAATGGCTCTAGCCAATTGTACACATCCTTTGCGCGGTTTTTATCGCCATGAAAGCGCACTTCTGAAAACTCGGTTTCTACCAATCCGGGCGAAACCTGCGACACGCGAATGCCGTGCTTTACCAAATCGATGCGCATGCCTTGGCTTAAACTATTGACGGCATATTTTGTGGCCGAGTAAACATTGCCATTGGGGTAGGCAAACCTGCCAGCTACCGAACCCACATTTATAATATGGCCGCTATTGCGCGCCACCATGAGTTTAGAAACCACACGGCTTATGTACAACAAACCTTTTATATTGGTGTCTATCATTTTTTCCCAGTCGTCCACATCGCCGTCTT
>WGNN01000051.1 GCA_016124515.1 bacterium | reverse complement strand
ACACCTGGGCTTTTTGGAAGCTGTACCACGAATGGCGGCCCGATGTGTTTATTGACAACCATACCACCAATGGCGCCGACTACCAGTACAACATGACCCTGATAGCCTCGCAGATAGACAAACAGGATGCAGGTGTGCAGCGCTACATGAAGCTCATGTTGCCAAAACTTGAAACCGCTATGGATCAGTGCAAAGAAGCTTTTTGTCCTTATGTAAATATTCATGGAAGTGCGCTTGATGATGAAATTGTGGCTTTTTTTGAGTCGCCGCGCTATTCTACCGGCTATACTACTTTGTTTGGTACCGTGAGTTTTGTGGCCGAGGCGCACATGCTAAAACCATTTAAAGACCGCGTGTGGGCTACTTATCTACTTATGGAAAACATGCTGAAAGTAATGACTGAAACCAAGGACGATTTGTTGAAGCGGGGTGCGTTTACGGTGATCGACGAAAGCAAAAAGACATATTGGCCCATCAACTGGCAACTTGATGAAAACAGCTACACCGAAATAGATTTTAAAGGCTATGCCTATGAATACCTGCCAAGTGTGGTGCCGGGTCAAAAGCGACTGTACTACAACCGCGATAAACCGGTAACCAAAAAAGTGAAGTTTTACAACCATTATGTGGTTTCTGATAGCGTTGACAAGCCTTTTGCCTACATTATTCCCCAAGCCTGGAGCGAAGTGGTGCAGCGCCTTGAAGCCAATGGCGCCATGGTGCGTCCGGCCAACAAAGACGAAAAATTTGCCGTGGAGTGCTACCACATTGCGAAGCACGAAAATGTGAAAAGCCCTTACGAAGGCCATTTTTTACACACCACCATTGAAACCACCACAACTACAGATACCATTGAAGTGCGAAAAGGCGACTTCTTCGTAATACTGCCCAACCGTTTTGCGCTGGAAACCCTTGAGCCACGTGCGCCGGATGCGTTTATGGCCTGGAATTTTTTTGATGCCACACTGCAACAAAAAGAGTGGTTTTCGTCCTATGTGTTTGAAGAAACAGCCGCGCGAATGTTGGAGCAAAATGCCAAATTGAAAGCAGAGTTTGAAGCCGAGAGAGCACAAAACGAAGCTTTTGCCAACGACTATTTCCAACAATTGTATTGGCTGTACCGACATTCACCCAATTTTGAAAAATCGTTTATGCGCTACCCCGTTTGCCGCATTGTAAATCTTACCAAACTACCAATCGATTAAAATGACTTTGCTTTGTTGGCTGAACTCCTATTTTTGCCGGAAATAAAAAAATATGCGCATTTATTCTTTGGCTTTGGCCCTTGTTCTGTTCTTGGCCTCGTGTGGAAATGATGATGCCTACAAAGCAGAAGTAGCCAATTTGCAAAACGAGCTGAAAACCATGCAAGAGCAACTGAACCTTTTGCAAACCGAAAAGGAAGAAGAAGCAAAAACACAGCTCGATGCTACCGGCATTGCCATAGTTGACATGGAAAAACTGCTGAGTGAATACAAAGGTTACCAAGCGGCTGAGCGAACCTACAAAGCCATCATAACCCGCTACAGCAACGAGTTGCAGCAAATGCAAAAAGAGTTTGAGCAGCGCTACGCCTTAATAGAAAAAGATGCGGCCACTTTTGGCGAAGACTTTGTGAAAGACGACTTGGTAGAGTTGCAAAATTTCAGGGATGAGATTTACAAAAAAGACCAGGAACTAACCGAAAAGTCGGCGCAGCAGGAAAACGATATGCTCAAAGAAGTGCTGAAAAAAATAAACGCACACTCAAAAGTATATGCGCAGGAAAACGGTTACCAAATGATATTGTTTACCTCGGTTGAAAATGGTATTTTTTATGCCAATGACCAGATAAACATTACTGACGAATACATTGACAACATAAACGCGGCTTACGAGGCAGAAAAAAAATAATGGTTCCTTACTTTTCCATCATTGAGAAGTATATAAATCCGGGCTCAAAGGCTTTCAGGATTTATACCATACACGTAACCAATGTTACCCGGCTTGCCTTGCACATTGCCCAGCGACAAGGTTTAACGCCCACCCAATTGCAGTTTATTGAAGAAGCTGCCATGTTGCACGACATTGGCATAGTAAAAACCAAAACACCCGAAATTGGCTGCTACGGCGACCAACCTTACCTGCGGCATTTAACAGCCGGCAAGAAAATATTGAAAAAAGAAGGTCTGCCACTGCATGCCCGTGTAGCAGCCAACCACGTAGGTGTGGGCGGGCTTAGCAAAGAAGATATTGTGAAGCAAAAGCTGCCATTACCGGCGAAAGACATCCTTTGCGAAACGATAGAAGAGCGCATTATCAGCTATGCGGATTTGTTTTATACCAAGAACCCCAAAAACCTGTGGCGCAAGAAAACCTTTGATGAAATAGTGACCAAACTTGATCGCCGCCCCGAGCATCAGGAGCGATTCAAAGAATGGTATATTGAGTTTGGGGAGTAGCCTTTGCACATTAAACAAAGCGGCTCATAACCACCTTGTGCAGGTAATTGCCCTCAGATAGTTTTATAAAGTTTTCCTGAACGCCGCTCGTTTCAAATCCATGCTTTTTGTACATATTAATGGCTATGTAATGGTTGCTGAAAACCTGTAGCCATAGCAACTCGAGCTCTTGTCGCAAGATTGCCCATTTTATGAGCTCCTGCAATATAAAAGTGCCAATGCCACTATTCTGGAAAGGTTCAATCAAACCCATGCCTATAAAGGCAGTGTGCCTTATGCGGGTTTTGTTTCCTTCTCTAAGGTCTATATTTCCTATTATTTTCCCCTTGTGTTCGGCCAATAGAATAACGGAGTTTTCGGCTTGGCAATAGGTTTCTATCCAGGCTTTTTCTTCTTTTTCTGTCGGTACAAACTCATGGGGGAGTAGTACTTGGTGGTCGCTGCTTTTAATGTAGTCAGATATACAGGCAACGAGCTCTAGTGCATCGCCCGGCACAGCTTCGCGCACATTGATGCTTCGCTGTTTCTTGTCAATGAATTGAGTGGGAACAAATTTCATCTGTCTTTAGCTTTTTCGGGTTGGCAGCTTGTTTTTCTCTTTGGTATTCTTGTTAGTTTTTGTCAAATCTTGATTAAGGTACAAATTATTTAATTTCCTTTTCCTTGGCTGCATTTACAAACAGCACATTGCCCAGCTCGTTGTAACCCAAAAATACATCCAAACCCTGTTGGTTTATATCCACATCGCCAAAACCAATCAAGGTCAGGTCGGCATCAACCGAGTATTTTTGGATCAGCATTTTTTCGGGTATTCCTTCTTCATGAGCAATAACGGTAATGTTGTTGGCCGAAATGGGCAACCTGCCGGTGCTTGTCATATCTATCAATCGTTGTTTTTCTTCCTGTAGTTCTTCATCAGGAAAGAAGGCAAATATTTTTATGGTGCCATCTTTCCAGTCGGGGTGGCCCAGTATTATGTAGGCTACCAAAATCATCAAATTGGCATTGTCAAGTTCATCTTTGCTCAGCCAAATATGTATTTCTCTTTTCAGACCAAAACCTTTTTCCGACGAGCTCAAAATCATCAAATCAAAAGCCACCGATTTTATCAAAGTATAGTTTTTAATAATATCGTTCAGGTTGTTGGTATCGGTTTTTGAAAACTCAAACATGAGCATGTTGTTTTCGTGACCCGATACACCGGGAAGCTGTATTATTTGTGCCAATGCCGAAGTATACGAGGGCGAGATAAGCGTGTCAACATACACGTTGCTGCGCATGGCCTGTGTTATTTTTAACAGCCGTTTTTTGGCTTCTTCGGCTTGTCGGTTGGTTTCTTGGTTCAGGTAGTCTTCAATATAATGCACATAGGTGCCAAAACCGTAGCGATGCGATACCCAACGCATGAGCTCAAATGCACTGAGCCGCTGAAACGAATACCTTGAAACACATACCACCGAGGGACGCCAATAATCCTCAGGCCGTTCGGTATTTTGTTTTTGCAAAAACACCTGCAATTGTCGGCTCAGCTGAAAAATTGCTCCCTGAAAAATCATGGCCATTCCTTCGTTGGTATTGCGGGCACGCGTAACCGCAAAATATATAAGTACCATTATGATAATGGAAATGGTGGCATATAAAAATTCCATTTGAAACATAAGGAAAATACACGCCAGTGCCCCCACCAACGAAACCAACCAATGCGATTTGAAAACCGGGCGGTACGATGGGTCAGCCGCGAAATGTTCCATAAAGGAAATCAAGCAGATAGCGCCGTAGCTCACCATAAAAAACATGGCAATAATGCGTGCCACAAAATCTACATCGCCAATAGCTATAAAGAAAAAAGCCAGCAGGCAGGTTATCCAAGTGCTGTTTATAGGTTCCGCATCGCGCTTACGCGAAAAAGAAAGCCACTTGTTCATGTTGTCCGATGGGAAAATACCATCATTGGCCAAAGCTTGCAGCGTGCGTGGTGCTACCAAAATACTGCCAATGGCCGATGACAACGTAGCACAGGCAAGGCCAATGGGAATTATTGGACCCCAAATGGCAATATCGCGCATGACCATTGTACCGGAAGAAAGGGTGAGAGGCGAGGCCGACATGGACAATTTGAGGGCTACAAAAGTGTAGATGAGCATGCCCAAAAGGGTAGCAGCTATGGTTCCAATAGGTATTGATTTGCGTGGATCGCGCAAATCGCCCGATAGGCCAACACCGGCTGCCATGCCCGTAAATGCCGGAAAGCAAATGGCAAATACGGTGAAAAACTTGTCGCCATTGGCAATGCTGCGGTTGAGAAAACCTTTTGGTGGCACGTACTCGGTATGGCCCATAAAAAACATGAGCAACGACACCAAAAGGACAAATGCCACCACATAAAGTGCCTGCATGCCCAAATTGGCTCCACGGCGCATTACCAGCAAGGTGAGCAACAGCATGATAGGAATTGAAATAATCCTTGAGTCAGTAAAATTGATGCCCGTTTCATCATAAAGCATGCTGTAGTAGGGGGCAAGTTCGGGGAGTTTGCCCAGCTCGGCAAAGGCTATAATGTAAAAGGCCACACTAATGGCTTGCGACAAAAACAATGAAACTCCAACCGCGGCACCAATATTTATTCCAAACGAACGCGAAATAATAAAATAAGCACCACCGCCTTCTACCTTTTGGTTGGTTGCAATTTCGGCAATGGCCATAGCAGTGGGTATAGTCACCAAATGACCAATGATAATAATACCCAATGTTCCCCAGAATCCAACATTTCCTACGGCGTAGTCAAAACGCAGGAATAATATGGCTCCTAAAATAGTGGAGATGGAAGTGAGAAATACCGGGGCCGTTCCAAAGCCTTTTTTCAAGTTATCAGCCATTGCCGCCTTTGTGTTGAGCCACCGAATGTGGCTGTGTTTTTTCTAATAAGTTTTCAATTGTTTTGCGCGAAACTGCATGGTAGTTTGGACGTGCCTTGGTGTAAATTTTTTGGGCCAGTTCCCAGCCTTCGGGCGTTTGGCATAGCGCTTTGTATATGGGCGTCAGAAACTTGCGTCGGCCTACCGAAATCAAAAAATCTTCCATGGCACCATAAGCCTGCTGGTATTGGTGGTTGGCAGCAGTTTGAAACCATTTGCCCAGTATTTCGGCATTGCTCGATTGGGTGAAGTGGAAATATTGGTCAACCACCGCCATTTGCTCGCGGCCAATACTTTGGGGTAGGTTGGCTACGAAATAAATATACTCATGTGCGGTCCACCCGGTGGTATCTATCTGACCAATATCCATGTTGGCTTGCAAAAAATACTCATTGATGTATTGGTCTATTTTAGCAAGTTTTTCCGATTTTATTATGGGGCAATTGGCCGGCAGGCCGGTACCGTAAATCCACTCCTCAACCTTGCATTTGGCTGCCAATTCCTTATCGGTATCCAGCAGGTTTTTGTTCAGGTAGTCCACAAATTTTTCGGTGGTCATTACCTTGAATGCATTGTCGCTGAAGTATTGTTTAAGGAAGGCATCAAAGGCGGTGCGGCCATAATTTTCCTCCAGCATGCGCAAAAACAAATAGCCTTTGTCGTAGGCAATTGCCGAAACCGCATCGTCGGGGTTGCGACCTTCCAAATCCAGTTTCAGGCGGGTGTCGTTTATCAGGCTGTCTTTTTCAAAATCTTCGAGCTCATCAAGCAAGCCCTGGTAGCTGAGTAGTGCCAGCATTTCGCTGTAGTCTCTTCCATAAACCGCCTCCATTATGCGCTGTTCAAAATATACGGTGAATCCTTCGTTGAGCCAGAAATCGTTCCAAGTGGCATTGGTTACCAAATTTCCGCTCCAGCTATGTGCCATTTCGTGGGCTATCAAGGCGGTTAAGCTTCGGTCGCCGGTTATTATAGTTGGTGTGGCAAAGGTGAGTCGCGGATTTTCCATGCCACCAAAAGGGAACGACGGGGGCAGAAAAACCACATCGTAGCGCTCCCACAAGTAAGGGCCGTAGAGTGCTTCCGCCTTCTCAAGCATGGTTTGCATTTTGCCCAATTCATATTCCGCTGCGTCTATAAGTTCAGGTTCGGCATATACACCGGTGCGGCTGCCAACCGACCTGAATTGCAGGTTGCCACAAACCAATGCCATCAGATAAGAAGGGATGGGCTGTTTCATTTCGAAATGGTATATGTTGCTGTCGTTGAGCGTTGTAGGATTTGTAGCGCTCATGGCGGCAAGCAAACCCTTTGGCGTTTTCACCCGCGCGTTGTAGGTAAAACGAACACCCGGCCCGTCTTGACAAGGAATCCAGGTTCGCGCCAAAATAGCCTGCGATTGGGTGAACATGAAAGGCTGTGTTTTGCCCATGGTTTGCTCAGGTTGCAACCACATAAGGGCTTCCGCCTCGGGCTTTGTTTTGTAGGTGATGCTTACATATTTGGTTTCGGGGCTAATGTCAATGCTAAGTGCGCTGCCCATCATGGGGTCGTTGCTGCCCAATTGGTACTTGCATGTTTTGTTGTCGCTACATCTTACCTTCTCTATTTCAAGACCTTTGGTGTCAAAAATTACTTTATTGCCTTTGTGTGGTGCCAAATGCCATTTGGCAGTAGCCACTAAAATTTCGTGGTCAAAATCAATCGTTACATCCAAATCGAGGTGGCTCACCTTGCACTCCGAGGGTTTTGAATAGGAGTGTGGGTCGTTGAGCTGCATGAGCAAATTGCTGCTGCTGTCTTCTACCACTTGGTCGTTTACCGGTGTGGTTGGTTTGGTTTTGCACGAATAGGTGCCTAAAAAGAGAATACCTGCTATGATGGGTAATAAACGCATGTAATGTTTTAGGTTTGTTTTGAATGGGCACAAAATAATCAGAAATTGGCAAATAAAAGGACCGATTAAAAAGCCAGCCGGCATTTTGTTGGAAGCAAATTGGGTTTTTGCCCTGCTAATTGCAAATAGCCGGATTCTTACATGGCTTACTTACAGAATGTTAGCTTGTCAAATCCAATATTGCCTTAATTTTTGGGTTCAGGTGAAAGGCATTTTTTACTTTTGAAAAATGAAGCTATTGCCGCTACTTGTTATTACTACGTGGATGTTTACCGGACCTAAAATTCATTTCGATGAGAAGAAATTCAATTTTGGCGACAAAGCTTTCCGCTCAAAAGTGGAGCATACTTTCAGCTTTGAAAATACCGGCGACGCTCCATTGATTATTGAAAGCCATGAAACTTCGTGCCACTGCACTTCGGCATTGTATAGCGATGCACCTGTAATGCCGGGGGAAAAAGGCGAGGTGGTGGTTAAGTACGATGCTACCAAAGTGGGTTTTTTCTACCGCAAAGTGACCTTACATACCAATGCCGGCGACGAAACCCTCATTATTAAAGGTGAAATAACCGAGAAAAAAGAAAAGGTGGACCCGATTACCGGGCATTAATAATAGGCAAATTGCCTGTAATCAAGGTCTCATTTAATAAGTAAATGCGCACACACGTGGATTTACGGAAGGGGGTTAGCAAGCCAATTATTCTCCATATTTGATTAGGAATTCCGGGTTTATTACTTTGAAGCTCAGTCGGTTTCCGTGGAGTTTGTTTCCTGCCACACCCGGTTCTATGGTTTCGTGGAGCGGCCTTATGATGATGCCTTCTGCCCAGACTTTATTATTAACCGTACTTTTAGTGGTCGCTTTTTCTATCAATTTCCTGATGTCATTTTCAAGCACATAATTTTCGTCAATCACCGGCACCATGGTCAATTCCATTGCGTCAAGCGCATTTTTAAGTGTTTGGTAGTTGGCGTATTGGTATTTGTCTATATCAAACAAGTTGAAGAAAAATGGAGTTTGCCCTTTCATTTTCAGTTTGTTGCCTTGTATGCCTTCGCCTGCCATTTCGCCTTGTAGGGCAAAGTTGCCACCCATATTTTTCAGTTTTTCTTCAATGTGTAGTTCTCGCGCTTTTTGCCATAAGGTATTTTCTTCGGTTTCTTCAAGGTCAAGGTTTCTTGAGCAAACTCCAAATTGGCCGTTATTATAATAATAGGTTACCGAGCTGCCATCAATTTTTTCACTTACATAGCAAATTGTTCCGGCGTATTTGTCAATAATTTCCTGCAATACCTGCACACGAGTTTCGTCGGTTTTGGGAATAAATCCGGGGAAATTTCCCTTGGCTATACCTGCCAACGAAGCCGGCATGGACGGTTCATATTTGGTTATTTTCAGGGCTTCGGTACAATCGGCATCTTCAATTATTTCAAAATCGGGAGGCAAAATGCCAAGCGGGAAACAAATTCCTTGAGAAACCTGTCCGCGTAGCCTTATGGTTTTTATGCGCATACCGCGTGGTTTCAAAAACTCAAACTCAGGTTTGTCGGGCAGCATACTGTCCACTTCGCAATAAACCACCAAATCGCCGGCTTTGAACTCATCTTTTTTCACCACCAACTCCCAGCCCAGCACGGTTGCCATCATTATGGCATCGGCGCCTTCAATGGGTTCTATCGATTTTATTCGCTGTATGCTTGCTAACTTTCTCATGTATGGCTTTTGCGCAAATAACCTGAAAATATGTTTAGCAACGAAATAAATAACCACTGAGCAGGTTTTCAGCTGCAACGTTTGGAAATGATTATTTTCGTCGGTAAGAAATTGATTGTTATTATGAAAGTTACGTGCCTAATGGATACTTGTTCTCGCAAAACTGGTCTTATTGTACCTTGAAATGAAGAAAACAGTAACAGTGCTCGCCCTATGTCTGTGGTCTAACCTTTTTTTATCGGCCAAAAGTTCAGACAGCCTTCGTTGCAACTATATTTCTGCTAATTTGTACAATGGTTGGTCTTATCTTTTTCTGTCGGCCAACTACGGCATTTGCGGTCCAAAAATGGCTTATGATTGGGGCATACAATACATTC
Organism: bacterium; assembly: GCA_016124515.1. GTDB lineage: Bacteria > Bacteroidota > Bacteroidia > CAILMK01 > JACPUW01 > JACPUW01. The sequence continues at coordinate 3,927 of WGNN01000051.1, read as the reverse complement.
CTGTAAAATATATTTCTATCAATGGCACAGCATCGGGTCGAGTGGGGCTCAATTTTGGTTTTAGCTACTACAACCACCCACCCGGAAAAAAACTGCATGTTGCTTTGCGTGGAAATATGAGGCTTTCAAGGCTTTGTACACAAACAAAAGCCAACATGTTCACCTTTGGTTTTAGTAACAATACCTATCATTTCAACCGCTGTTGGCTCGAGTATAATGTAGGAGTTCAACTAGAGAAGCGTTTGTTTCCGCAGGTTTCATTTCGCGCAGCATATTTATTGGGCTTTATCACAGATTACAAACACAATACTGATGGCGCTTTAGCTGATTATAAAAAATGGTGGACGATTTACTCAGGCAGTACACAACTTGGTTTGGTATTTTATTTGTCGAATAAAAAATAATTATCAAAACACTTTTCATTATATTTTCCATATTGGTGTGTGCAAGTGGTTTCGCACAAAAGCCGTGCTATTGGTTGGGTGGAGCGGCCTACAACACAGCACTTCATCAATCATTGGTTTCATTGAAAACCGGCAAATATGCCCGAAACCATTATTTGGAAGCTGGTTTGAATTATACGATTCCTATAAATTCATTCGGCGCCGTTGCCGGACCATTGGGCTTGAATTTGGCCTATGGATATCAAAACAGCCCGCTTACCAAATCGTTGGCTCCTTCTTTTAAAACAATGCTCAATTTGAATGGCCAAAAAGTAGTTGCCCCACAGATGAAATACATCACCTTAAAGACAAGTCTCTTAATAGGCTTGGGATTGCGGAAATACCTGTTTGGCAACTGTTTTTTGGATGTGAACTTACTTGTGGGAAATGTGGTGGATACCGATATTTTCAGTTCTCCAATTGCCGGTCCGGCGGGTATTCGGTTCAGTTTTACACAGTATGTTTCACTGGGTTTGCTGTATTTGCCCCACCATAAAAACCGGATGCAGCTATAAGTCAAAAGCACCAATCCGTGCTTCAATTCCCTTTTTCTCCCTTTTACAGGTATTTTGTCAAACTAATGAAAGAGCGTTTGAAACCACACTTTTTTGGCCTGTTGTAGATTTCGCTCAATGGAGCAAAAAGCTCTTACTACCTTTGCACCATGGAATTGAACCTGAAAAAGCCCATCGTGTTTTTCGACCTGGAAACAACGGGTCTGCAAATAGGTGTTGACCGCATTGTAGAAATATCGTTGCTTAAGAAAAACCCCAACCAAAAAGAGGAGTCAAAAACCTACCGTGTGAACCCTGAAATGCCTATAAGTGCTGAAGCATGCAGCGTGCACGGCATCAGCAACGAAGATGTGGCCAATGCACCAACCTTTAAACAAATAGCCGCCGAGGTGAATAAGTTTTTGGAAGGTTGCGATTTGTCAGGTTTCAATTTGCTCAAGTTTGATGTGCCCATGTTGGTTGAAGAATTTTTGCGTGTAGGGCAGGATTTTGATTTGAAATCGCGCAAAATAATTGACGTGCAACGTATTTTTCACCAAATGGAAAAACGTACATTGGAAGCAGCGTATCAGTTTTATTGCAACAAAACCTTGGTGGATGCACACAGTGCCGAGGCCGACACACGCGCCACTATGGAAGTATATCAGGCACAAATAGCCCGCTACGATGAGTTGCAAAACGACACAGAATTTATACATGAGTTTACCGGGGCGCCAAGCGACAAAATGGTGGATATTGCCGGTAGGATAGTCAAAAATGAAGAAGGAGTTGCCTGTATCAATTTTGGCAAGCACAAAGGCAAACCCGTGGTAGAAGTTTTAAAAACCGATCCGGGCTACTACGGCTGGATGATGCGCGGCGATTTTCCACTTTACACCAAAAAGAAACTCACCGAGATAAAACTGTCAATGCGTTGATATGAGCAAGTCTGTGGCCTTTTACACCTTGGGTTGTAAGCTCAATTTCTCTGAGACTTCGGCTATTTCGCGACAGTTTAGCGAGGCGGGCTACCAAGTGGTTGATTTCAATGCAGGTGCCGATGTATATGTAATAAATACCTGTTCGGTAACCGACCACGCCGACCGTAAATGCAAAAAAGTAGTTCGCGAGGCAAAGAAATTCAATGCTGCAAGCAAGGTGGCAATTATTGGTTGCTATGCACAGCTAAAGCCACAGGAAATTCTGGATATTCCCGGTGTAGATGGTGTTTTTGGCGCTTCAGAAAAATTCAACATTCCGGCGCATATTGCCGAGTTGGGCAACCAACCCACTTTGTACAATTCGCATATAAAAGAAGTAAAAGAGTACAAATCAGCGTTTTCAATGGGCGAGCGCACGCGTACTTTTCTCAAGGTGCAAGATGGCTGCAACTACTTTTGCTCGTTTTGTACCATACCACTTGCCCGTGGCCGAAGCCGCAGCGATAGTATTGAAAATGTGGTGAAAACCGCCAATGAAATTGCGCAGGAAGGCATTAAGGAAATTGTGCTCACTGGTGTGAACATCGGCGATTTTGGCTATCCAAACAATGAAAAATTTATTGACCTGGCCAAAGCACTTGAGGGTGTGGAAGGCATAGAGAGGTTCAGAATTTCTTCAATAGAGCCCAATTTGCTCAAAGACGAAATCATAGATTTTGTGGCCGCCTCCAAAAAATTTGTACCGCATTTTCATGTGCCTTTGCAAAGCGGAAGCGATGCGGTGTTGAAAGCCATGAGACGCAGGTATGAGCGGAAGCTGTACAAAAGCAGGGTAGAAAAAATAAAAACGCTGATGCCCGATTGCTGCATTGGGGTGGATGTTATTGTGGGTTTTCCCGGCGAAACCGATGAAGAATTTGCGAAAACTTATGAGTTTTTGAGAGACCTTGATGTGTCATATTTGCATGTATTTGCCTATTCAGAAAGGCCCAATACCACAGCGGTTCGTATGGAAGGCAGGGTGCCAAACAGCAAACGAACCGAGCGGCGCGAAATGCTGCAAATTCTTTCAGAAAAAAAGCGACGTGCCTTTTACGAAAGTCAGCTGGGCAAAACAAGACCTGTGCTTTTTGAAGAGAAGGAAAAAGATGGCTATCTCTACGGCCACAGCGACAATTATGTGAGCGTAAAAATTCCGTACGACCCCGGAATGGTGAACGAGCTGGTAAATTTCAAGTTGAAGGAAATAGCCGCCGATGGTGCCGTAACCGGCTACGAAGTGGCAGCACCTATTATGGTTTAACCTTGGGTTCGCCCAAATTCCCTTTTTGTATCAGTTTTTCGGCTTCTAATTATTGCCATTGGTTTGGGGGCTATTTTCTAGTGGATATATCTTGACAAGCAACTTAGCGCAACATCCACTACTTGGAAGTAATTGGCCGATCGGAGGAAATAGTATCAAGAAAATTTTGACCTTTTCTAATTGATAGTAACTGACATGGAGCAGCTACTTCTTTTTCACCAACAGTTCACAGTGATTCAGGGTATATGCATCAAACCCATCCACATGCAATTGAGCTTCTAATTTATACTCACCTTTTTTTAAATCCTTGAACACCATGTTTCGTCCTTGGTAACGCCATTGGGTATGCTTACCTACGGCTATTTTCGTTTCTTTTACCGATACCTGTTTATGCCTGATATCGAAACTGAAGTTTGTTTTATAGCCATTGGTTCCGGTCAATCTTCCACTTAAAATCATGCTTCCTTCGCCCTCATACACAAGGTCGCATACGGTCCATAATTGAAGCCTTTCATCAGTTTCCAGGCTAATATGGTCAATCGTTATTTCAGGCAGCGCACCATTTTGGTTCAATTGCTTGCTCGATACAAGCACGGCCGGTTTGCAGCTCACTACAACCAAGAGCATTAGGCTTAATCTGGTAAATAGTTTTGTCATGCACAATTATTTAAATCTGCATCCAAAGGAAACGAATTCGCAGAAAACTGGTTTGATTTACAAGGTGAGATAACGGTAATAAGGGTTTT
>WGNN01000097.1 GCA_016124515.1 bacterium | reverse complement strand
GATACATGCATTTGAATTGAATGACAACAAGATAAAAGGTTTTTTACAAGTTGAAAAACAACTGCGTCTGCTTGACGACACCCTTGATTATTGGTTGCAAACCGAAGAACCCGCACCACAATATATAACAAGCGCCACCCAAAATGGCATTAGTATTATACCCAACAAACAATTGCTCAACTATTTGTTTACTTACATTTTAGAGCAATTGCCCTACGAAAATATTGTGGAAGCTGATGCCAAGGCTGCCATTAAAAACACTACAAAAGCTGAAAATGACAGCCTTCCAATGGAAGTTGCTGAAATTATACTAATAAAAAGCATGAAGCCCAACCCGGCAGTGGATGCACTCACGCTGACTTTTGTAGAAAAGGACCGCTACGAAATATTTATTACGGACATGCAAGGGAAAAACCTGCTTCAGGAAAAGTGCAAATGTGATGAACTGACACTTGATGTGGCAAGTTTGCCGCGGGGAAACCACCTGCTAACGGCGGTGAGTAAAAAGGAAAAACAAACGCTACAATTGATTTTGCAATAAACAAGCCTTGGGCAAAACGAGCCTGAACTTTAGCGCAAACTATTTGGCACTTTAAACCAAAGGAACAATGGCGTCGCCGATAGCAATAGAACCGCTTGATAGCACACGACACGTAATACCGCCGTGGCCGCGCATGGCATTATAGCCACCTTGCCCCAGGTTTTCTTCCATTCGCGAGCATGGATGGCATTCACCGGTATATTCAAAAACGGCAGCTCCCACCGAGAATTTCTTCCCCTTGAGCGCCAGCAAATTAATGCCTTTTGTAATAATATTTCTGCGCAACAGCAGTGGGCTAAGCTCGTCGATATTCATATAAGATGACACCGCCATGATATGCTCCCATTGTATGAGCGTAACCTGCCTTTTGCCACCATTTTTTTTGTAATGATCGCCCGCCAAACCTTGGCTTTCAAGCGCCTCAATTTTGTCAACTGCCACCGGCGAGGCCACCCTTTCGGGGCGGTAGGTTATCATTTTCACCTCGCCGCTGCCGCTGAATTGCTGTATGAGGTATTCTATGGTTTTCTCTTGGGGAGTCAACATCTTGTTGGTCATTTTTCAGGAGCCCAATATTAATCCATTCACTTCATAGCCCCGCAAAAATTCAGCAGCATTCATGCGTTTTTTTCCTTCAAGTTGCAGCGCTTCTACCAAAATAAATCCACCCTCGGCAGCTACTTTCAGCAGGTCCTTATCTGCTTGCATGGTGCCCGCTTGCAGTGGGTGCTCAATTTGTTCTTTTTTCACTTTCAGCAACTTAAAAGTTTTGCCGTTGAGTGTGGTCCAGGCACCCGGGTACGGCGAAAGCCCTCTGATTTTGTTGTATATAGCAGCCAAGGGTTGGCGCCAATCTATGCGGCAATCTTCTCTGAAAATCTTTGGTGCCAAAGGTATTTCACCACTGAATTGTTGGGCATGGGTTTGCACTGCATCAGCCGCTATCAGGTCAAGGGTTTTCACTACCAGGGCCGCCCCTGTTTCCATCAGTTTATCGTGTAGCTCGCCTGCGGTTTCGTCAGCACCAATTGCCACTTTTTCCTGCAATATTATTTCGCCGGTATCTATTTGGTGTTCAATAAAAAAAGTAGTGACACCGCTTTCTGTTTCACCGTTTATTATGGCGTGGTTTATAGGCGCAGCACCGCGGTATTTGGGCAAGAGCGAGGCGTGCAAATTGAGCGTGCCACGTGCAGGAATTGACCAAACAACTTCGGGCAACATCCTGAAAGCCGCCACCACAAACACATCCGCATGATATGATTTCAACTGCTCAATAAAACCCTCGTTGCGCAGTTTTTCGGGTTGCAACAAGGGCAATCCATGTGCCACCGCATATTGTTTCACCGCCGATTCGCTCAGCTTTTGTCCGCGCCCCGCGGGTTTGTCGGCTGCGGTAACTACTGCCACCACCTCGTGGCTACTTTGCCTGATGGCATCAAGCGTTTCAACAGCAAAATCGGGCGTACCCATAAACACAATTCTCAACGACATATCTGGATTTTGACAGCAATTAAAAGCATTTTAAAACAGGTTTCAAAAGTACCGCAAACCAGCACTTTGCCCAATTTTTTAAAAAATCACAAATGCCCTTGCGTCGGCTTGGAAGCAAATTTTAATTTGAAAAAACTACTTTCGCCCGAATGGATAAACAATGGCTCCGCCGAAATATTCCGAACGAAGAGCAAGTGGAAGAATTGATGCAGGCGATTGGTGTCAATTCAATTTTGGCCACTTTAATGGCTCAGCGCAACCTGGTGGGCTTTGATGAAGCAAAAAAATATTTTAATCCACATTTCAGTCAGCTGCACAACCCCATGCTCATGCGCGATATGAACCGGGCGGTGGAGCGCATAAATGCCGCCGTGGCTGCCCATGAAAAAATAATGTTTTATGGCGATTACGATGTGGACGGCACTACTTCGGTGGCACTTATTTATTTGTATTTCAAAGAACTGTACACCCACACCTGCTACTACTTGCCCGACCGCCAAAACGAGGGTTACGGTGTTTCCATGCAGAGTATAGACTTTGCGGCATCCCAAAATGTAGGGCTCATTATTGCCATGGATTGTGGTATAAAGGCCACTGAGCAAGTAGCTTATGCCCGCAGCAAAGGCATAGATTTTATCATTTGCGACCACCATACGCCGGGCGAAAAACTACCTGAAGCGGTGGCGGTGCTCGACCCCAAACGCAGCGATTGCGAGTATCCGTACAAAGAATTGAGTGGCTGCGGCATTACGTTTAAGCTGCTTTGTGCCTTAAGCACGGAAAGCGAAAACCTGCGTGGAAATCCGTTTTCGTTCATTGATTTGGTGGCCGTTAGTATCGCCTCGGATATTGTTCCCCTTACGGGCGAAAATCGGGTATTGGCACATTTTGGCCTTAACAAACTCAATACCGAGCCTATTGCAGGTCTTGAGCGTTTGAAACAAATTGCGGGTTACGTAAAACCCTACGACATTACCGATGTGGTATTTAAAATTGGTCCCCGCATAAATGCCGCCGGCAGGTTGAAACACGCTTCAATGGCGGTAGAACTGCTTATTGGCAATGAAGTGGGCGATCTTACTGAAATTGGCAAAGAAATAGACCAATTGAATAATACGCGCAAAGAGCTGGAACAAACCACCGTAGAAACCTGCATTTACGAAGTGGGAAACGATACGCAACACCAAGGCAGATGTACCACCGTAGTTTTCGGGCAGGATTGGCACAAAGGTGTGATAGGCATAGTAGCCTCAAAACTGGTGGAAACCTACTACCGCCCCACCGTGGTACTTACTCAAAGTGGAAATGGCTTGGCTACGGGTTCGGCACGCTCGGTTGAAGGATTTGACCTGTACGAGGCCCTGCACGAATGTGCCCAATATTTCAGCAAATTTGGTGGCCACAAAGCTGCCGCCGGCCTTACCATGCCTATTGAAAATATAGCAGCATTCAAAGAAAAGTTTGATGCCGTGGTGGCTTCAAAAATTGAGGAAGATACGCTGGTACCCAAACTTTGGTACGATACCGAATTGTCGCTGTCGCACATCAATTGGAATTTGTACAGAAATATTGAACGCATGGGTCCGTTTGGCCCACACAATATGAAACCCACCTTTGTGAGCCGAAATGTGCGCCTTGAACACGCACGCATTATTGGTCAAAAACACCTGAAGTTTAGTGTAAAAACCGCAGGAAGCCAATTGGAATGCATAGCATTTAACTTTGGTTATGTTTTTGATTTGCTCAAGAACGCCTCAACTACAGACATTTGCTATACCATAGAGGTAAACGAGTGGCAGGGAAACAGTTTCCTGCAGTTGAACATAAAAGACTTAAAAGTATATAACGATGAAGCTTAGCGCCAAAAACCTGGTAAAGCAATACGGCAAACGCGTAGTGGTTAATGATGTATCGCTTGAGGTAAATCAGGGCGAGATAGTGGGTTTGCTGGGCCCGAATGGCGCCGGCAAAACCACGAGTTTCTACATGATAGTAGGTTTTGTGAAACCCAACAAGGGGCACATTTACCTCGATGATAAAAACATAACCCAAGACCCCATGTATCGCCGTGGCAAAATGGGCATCGGTTACCTGCCGCAGGAGCCTTCGGTTTTTAGAAAATTGAGTGTGGAAGACAATATAAAAGCCGTGCTTGAAATGACCAAAATGAGCAAAAAAGAACAGCTCATGAAAATGGAATCGCTCATAGATGAATTCGGGCTGGGCAAGGTGCGCAAAAACCGCGGAGATTTGCTTTCAGGAGGCGAGCGAAGACGTACCGAAATAGCCCGTGCACTGGCAGTGAACCCAAAATTTATCCTGCTCGACGAGCCATTTGCCGGGGTTGACCCCATAGCGGTAGAAGATATACAAAGTATAGTAGCCACGCTCAAATACAAAAACATAGGCATCTTAATAACCGACCACAACGTGCAGGAAACCCTTTCAATAACCGACCGCGCGTACTTGCTGTTTGAAGGCAAAATACTCAATGCAGGAACAGCAGAACACCTGGCTGCCGATGAGGTGGTAAGAAAAGTTTACCTGGGGCAAAACTTTGAGCTCCGCAAAAAGACATTTAATCAAACCGAATAGTTACTTTTGGCCTATTGGCTTTCTAAGTAAGTGAATTATGGTACTATTTGGCGTTGAATTATCAGAGTGGCAGGTTTGGATACTGCTGGGCATTCTCTTCTTTATCATCGAAATTTTTACCCCCGCATTTGTAGCAGGCTGTCTGGGCATAGGTTTCATTATTGGCGGACTCGCTTCGGCCATTGGGCTTGGCTACACCTGGCAACTCATTTTTTTCTCAGCAGCCACCGCCGTTTCATTCTTTCTGGTGCGCCCCCTGATATTGAAAATAGGTTACAAAGCTGCCGGAAACGTAAAAACCAATGCCGATAGCCTTATTGGCAAAATAGGAAAAGTAACCGAGCGTATAGACGACAACTTGAGCACAGGCTATGTAGCGGTGGATGGCGACAATTGGAAGGCAATATCCCTAACCGGCGAAAGCATAGAAAAAGGTGATAAAGTAGAAATCGTGTCACGCGACAGTATTATAGTTACCGTTAAAAAAGTTCATGTCAACTAAACAATAAAAATTATGAGTGGTGCAACCATTATTGTGGGCTTAATTGCCATTTTCATTATCATTTTTGCGCTTGCCGGTTTCAAAATCGTACAGCAAAGCGAAACCATGCTTATTGAACGCTTGGGGCGGTACAACCGAACCCTCAACTCAGGAATAAACGTAATAATACCCGTGGTGGACAAACCGCGCGAGATGAACTGGCGCTACGTGGTGCAGGGCATGGATGGCCGCAAATACTCAAGGTTTAAAACACGTACCCGCATTGACCTGCGCGAAACAGTTTATGATTTTCCGCGGCAAAATGTGATAACCAAAGACAACGTGGGAGTGGAAATAAATGCCATGATTTATTTTCAAATTGTGGATCCTGTAAAGGCAGTTTACGAAATAAATAACCTGCCCGATGCGATTGAAAAACTAACCCAAACCACCTTAAGAAACGTTATTGGCGAGCTTGAGTTGGACGAATCGCTGGTTTCGCGCGACACCATTAATATGAAACTGCGCACCATACTTGACGATGCCACCAACAAATGGGGCGTGAAGGTGAACCGCGTAGAAATACAGGACATAAACCCACCTGCCGACATACGCAATGCCATGGAAAAGCAAATGCGGGCCGAGCGCGACAGAAGGGCTGCCATTTTGGAAGCCGAAGGTTTGAAACAAGCCAAAATACTTGAAGCGCAAGGCTTTAAAGAAAGTCAGATAAACCGCGCAGAAGGTGAGCGGCAGGCTAAAATATTGGATGCCCAAGGTAGAGCAGAAGCCATTAAAATGGTGGCTGAAGCCGAAAAGGAAGCTATTAAGCAAATATCTGAGGCGGTAATTGATCAAAATAGCAACCCCGTGAATTATTTAGTAGCCATAAAATATATTGAAACATTGAAAGCTATAACAAGCGGACAGGACAACAAAGTGGTGTACATGCCTTATGAAGCCACGGGTATCCTGAGTTCGGTTGGCGGCATAAAAGACCTGTTAAAGGAGAATTAGTTAATTTTTTTCAGCATTTCTATGGAAGGGATTGTATTGTGCAATCCCTTTTTTTGTCGGAAAAGTTTGGGTCAACAGATTACATTTATGTTGGGTATGTATAGCATAAATATCCACCGTTTGTAGGTAAATCAAATATCCTTTCATCACATACGAACTTTAATGTGTTTTCGTATTGGAAGAAAGAATCAAACCATATTTAAGACTTCAGGCCGAAATAAAAGTTAAAAATGGCCTAGTCTTGCTTAACTTGGGCTCTCAAATCTTAACTTTACGATGATTTATACCGACAAAAATGAATACAGTTAAATATAAGTTCGCACCGATTTCTGAAGTAATTTTGGGCATCACCTTTAAGGAAAGGTTTTGGGAGCCCAGAGATATTTTGAAAATTGAAGCAAAATATATCGATGATTTTCCTGAAATAGAACGATTGAATCCAATAGCCAATGTTGAATTTAGAAATAGACTATTTGAATACACCCTAGTTTCGAATACTGCAATAGGATTAACGCGTATGCGAACCTATGATGGAAATTGGTTATTGCAATTTCAAGGAAATAAATTATTGCTAAATTGGATTCGAAAGGATGAAAATAAATTAGGCGGTTATCCGGGGTTTGATTTAATTCTAGATAAATTTGAAGAAATTTTAAAGGTTGTATCAGAACTTATTGAAAAAAAAATTAACCTAGAAGATATTAAATATGTTGAAAATACCTATTTAGACAGGGCTGATATTAATAATACAACACTCAAAAACATTTTCAAGCTCAATGAATTTGACATTAAATGGGGAATTAATAGTATAAACAAAAATTCAAGTTTTGTGTTAGACAATGGCCGGTATCTCTCACAACGTATTGGGATTGTAATTCAACCCGGTAATAATAGAGAGTTAATTAATATTGAAAACACGATTTACGGGTATCACGTAGATCAATTAAAAAAGTGGTATATTGACACCAGGAAAATACAAAATGAAATATTCGAAGATTTAATAACCGATGAAACATTAAAAGAATGGAAATAACTGAACGTGAAATAAAAAGCACTTCAAGCTCATATTACGTTGAAAGACATAATAAGAGTAGCCAAAAATCCAAATTGGATATTGAATCAACACAATCAAATTCCACCAGCGTTTTTGACAACCTATATGCGGAAAATAACATAAAATTCGATTTTTTTACCGATACAAGTTACTTTAGAGTCTTTACTCCGTTAGAAAAGAATTTAGTTGGTGAAAAGCTGTTTAACTTCATTGATTACATCGACAAATTGGATCAATTTGATTGGAAAAACGAAATCCCCCCTAGCGAAAAGGTGAAAAACACATTTTCTCGACTTTTCAATTTAATGAAACTTGACTTTGATCTTCTTGAAAAACTGAAAGCATATAAATTGAAATTCGGATATATACCAGATGGCGGTTTAGGCTTTGAAATATTTATGAATGATGATAATAAATTGATTTTTGATTATTACAATGAGTCTGAGTTAGGCGAGTTACACATTAAAAGAAATGGCATGTATATTAAAGAACTTGAGTTCAACTATGAAAATGTGTATGAAAAAACAAAAGACGCCTTCTGCTTATCCAGATAAAGGATCAGAGATTGAGAATGGTGAAATACTGCTAAGGTACATTTACCCTGAAAAAGTTCCTGAACTTAGTGACGGTATTATTGACTCACAAATATTCTCAGATAAAAATTTAAGCTGTGATTGGGAGAAATATGTTGAAAAGGATAAAATTTCACCTCAAATAAGTATGGGTAAAACTTTAATTGCTCGAATTACAGTATGTCAAGAGATTAAAGATGGAAAAAGACCTAATGACCAAAATGGGTGGCCGCAATCAGTTACATACGAACCCGTTGAAGAAAATAATGTTATTGGAACACTTGAAAATTTGGCTCATGCAGAAATTAATGGAAGAAAGAAACCGCAAGTAAGGGACATCATTAAGGAAAATGCTGAATTTTACAATTATTGATTTTGATTAACCCCCACCTCCTATCATAAACCGCCCTAAAAACATCTTGGTGGGCTTGATTTTGCAGAACTTTATCATCGCCTCGGTTTCTCGAAAAACAAAATCTACTCAAACAAACTCATTCAGCAACCTCCGCTCCAAAAGTAAGCAGGTTGTGGTCGGGGTCAAGGAGCGAAAACTCTTTTAAACCCCAAGGCTTGGTTTGCAAACTTCCCTGCGGGTGAATTTCAACACCTCTATTTTTCAAATCATTATAAAACTGTTCTATGTCCACGGTTTTTATATAAACCTGTCCGTAGTTTTCCAGTACATTCAGCGTATTGTGCTCAAAAAAGTGCAACTCTATCTGGTCTTTCTTAAGTATCAAATAGCCCGGATAGTCCTGCTTTCCTATATCTTTAAAACCCAATTGCTCTGTATAATACCTACGGGTTTCTAATTTGTGGCGCATGGGTAGTTTTGGATGTATTGACTGCAACATGGTACTTATCTTATTGCTTCAAATATCAGAAAGTTGGTATAATAGTTTCACCTTTTTGAAAAATATGCAGATAAAAAACTCAATGGTTTATCGACAAAAAACGATTTGAAGTGGGGCAATTATTTGTTGTGATTTTTGGCACTTTGATTGCCTTTCGGGTTTTGGCCCGAAACCAAAAAAATAATACGATGAAGCGGCAGTTTTTTAGCTACTTGTACTACTTTCACCAAGCAAAAACGGAAAAAGAATGCAACTACAACACAACAAAATATTGATAACCGGGGGCGGAAGCGGCATTGGCTACGGACTAACCCAACGATTTGTACAGGAAGGAAATACGGTAATCATTTGCGGACGCCGACAGGATGTGCTCGATGAAGCCACCAAAAACACACCGGGAATTATAACTTATTGCTGCGACCTTGGCAAGGAAGACGAACGTGTAAAACTTATTGAGTGGCTCAGCACGCAACATGCCGACACCAATGTACTGGTTAACAATGCCGGAATCCAACAATGGATGCACCCGCATGACGATGATTTTTATAGCCGTGCCAAAGCTGAAATTGCCATCAATGTAGAAGCCCCTTTGCACCTCACACAATTGTTTGCCAAGCACCTGAAAAAAGCCTCCGCAGTGCTCAATGTTACCTCAGGGTTGTCGTTTGTGCAATTGAACAAAGTGCCTGTTTACTGCGCCACAAAAGCTTTTTTTCATTCGCTCACCATTTCTATGCGCGAGCTGCTGCGCCCCGATGGCATTGAAGTTATAGAATTGGTGCCGCCCGCCCTCAACACCGATTTGGGTGGCAGAGGACTACACGACAGCGCGCCTCCGGTGAGTGCTTTTGTTGATGCGGTTTTTCAACAACTGCAACAGGGCAAAGAACAAATAACATTTGGTTTCAGCGAAATGATGGCAAAAGCAGGCCCCGATGAAATACAGGCTACTTTTAAGCGAATGAACAACCTGACCGATTAATAATGCACACAATGGAAAACACTGAAGTAAACCAATACCTGCAAACCTTTGGTAGTGAAGAACAAAAGGTATTGCAGCAAATGCGGCAAATAATAAAAGAAGCCTTACCGCAAGCCGATGAAATAATGAGTTATGGCATGCCGGCCTACAAACAAAACAAGGTGCTCGTGTATTTTGGTGGCAACAAAAACCACCTAGGCTTCTACCCTACCGCCTCAGGTATTGAAAATTTCAAACATGAGTTTGGCAACTACAAATGGTCAAAAGGTGCGGTGCAATTTCCTTACAACCAGCCATTGCCGGTTGATCTCATTACCCGCATTTGCATATTCCGCTTGCAGGTGGTATTAGAGAAAAAATAATAAGCTATTAGTTTACTCCTTTACAAAACGGAGCGTTTCCATACCATTCTGCGTATTTACCTGCACAAAATACAAACCGGGATACAAATGCCCTATGGCAAATTGGTTGTTGCCACTGCCAAGGTTCCAACTAAAAAGTAATTCGCCCAATTGATTGTAAAGCTGTGCCTGTGCAGCGCTTGGTGATGAAATGCTAATGTTGGTGCCGGCGGGATTTGGATAGATTGCCAAGTTGTGGAACCTGCCTTCCGCTACCGCAAGTTTGCGACAGGGCGATGCGTTGGCTGCTCCTACATTTATTATATATTGGCCCGGCGCCAGATTTGGATCGGGAAACGTGAGCGGTAGCCCCATTGACGAACCATTGGCATAAAGCTTTCCGCTGATTTTTATTTTGTGCTCGCCTTCGGTGCTTTTGGCAGGTACGCCGTGTATAAGCACGCAGCCTTTGGTATTCTTTTTAAACAGGCAATTGGGCGGATTGCATGAGTAAGTAAGTCCGGCGGGCAAGCCTGAAAAGGCCGACTTTTTGTCGAGCCACATGCTGTCGAGCGGCATTTTGAACTGACCCAAATTAAATGAATCTGCAATAATAGCCGTAAAGGTAAAGTTGTACTCAAAGCCCACACAAGCCGTGTCTTTAATACCACCTTCAGGGTTTAACGTGGGTTCATAAGGTTTGGGAAAAACCCCCACAAGTGTATCAGAAAGCGCAGGATCGGGTTGACAGGTTTGGGCGCTGAGTTGCCACACACCGGTGGAAATAATGAAAATGAGTAGAAGTACTTTTCGCATACCAAAAATTAAAAAGGTGAAGATAATGCAATCTTTGCCTTGGCCTGTTATTTTTGGCTCTGTATGCGTGAAGTTTTTTTACTGAGTTTACTACTGTGGCCTTTTTTGCTTTCGGCGCAAACTATAGAAGTGCGCGATTCGGCGAGCCACGAACCCCTGATTGGTGCACACATTGTAGCCGATGCCGACCACCAATGGGTAACTGATGCTTTGGGTAAAGCACAGCTGAACCTTTCTGCAGGACCGCTGCATTGCGATGTAAGTTTTATCGGTTATAAAACAAGGAAAATAACCTTACAAATTCATGAGGGTCAAACGTATGTAATATGGATGCAAGCTGATGACATCATGCTCAATGAGGCGGTAATAACGGGTAGCAAATACGAAATTTCAGCGGCCAAAAGCACGGTAACCATTGATGTTATTTCGCCCGAATTGATAAAAAGAAACAATGCCAACTCGGTGGACAAAGTGCTGCAGCGCATGCCCGGAGTTGATGTGATAGACAACCAACCCAATATAAGAGGCGGTTCGGGATTTAGCTACGGCGCAGGCAGCCGCGTATTGGTGCTGCTTGATGACATACCTATTTTGCAAGCGGATGCGGGCTACCCCAATTGGAACGATTTGCCCATAGAACTCACCGGCCAAATTGAAGTATTGAAAGGTGCCGCCTCAACCTACTACGGTTCATCGGCGCTCAATGGTGTTATCAACCTGCGCACGGCCTATGCAGGCTCCAAACCCGAAACAGGCTACTTCGTTTATTCCACACTTTACTCGGCGGCAAAAAACCAGCGGTGGTGGAACAAAAACATCCCTATGGAGTTTGGCTATTCGCTGTACCACAAAGCACGCGTCAACAAAACCGATTTGGTGTTCGGAGCTTTTGCCAAACATTTGCGCAGCTACAACAAAGGCACCACCGAAGACTACAACCGCATTAGCGGCAGCATAAACCACCATCCCAACGAGCGACTCAGCTTTGGTTTCAACTTCAATGTAAACCTGGCAAGCTCAAGCAAATTTTTTTATTGGAAAAGCCTCGACAGCCTGTATGTAGGCGCCAAGGGAACCGAAAGCACTTCGCAGGGGCAGCGCATCAATATTGACCCTCATTTAAGTTATTACGACAAAAAAGGCAACAGGCACCGACTGCTAAGCCGGTTTCATTACGTTGACAACCACAACAATGCGGGCCGTTCAAACCAATCGAAGCTGGGCTATCTTGAATACCAATTGTACCACCCCATGCCTTTTTTGCGCGGCAACCTTACTACAGGAATTGTGAATATTGCCAACAGCATAAGTGCACCATTGTATGGCGATACCAGTTTCAGCACCCTGAACAATGCGGTGTATGCGCAAATTGATATGACACCGCGTCAGCGTTTGAAATTGAGTGCGGGCATTCGCTATGAAAACAACAACCTGTACGCACCTGAATATTTCAACTGCCACACCGATCCTTTCAGCGGCGAAATGGTGTGCGATACCATACCAAATGGCCGCAAGCACGAAGCGCGACCTGTGCTGAGAGCCGGCATGAACTACCAAACGGGCAAAGCAGGTTTTTTGCGCGCCTCGTGGGGCCAAGGCTACCGGTACCCAACGGTAGCTGAGCAATTTATAAGAACCACCTTTGGCGGCATACTCATAAGCCCCAATGTAAAACTACATTCAGAAACAGGTTGGTCTGCCGAGGTGGCTTACCGACAAGGTTTTAAACTACGCTCTTACAAAGGCTATGTTGATGGCTCCTTGTTTTGGTCGGCTTACCAACACATGATAGAGTTCAACTTTATAGACCTTAGCACCACGGGTTTTCAAAGCGTGAATGTGGGCAATACCAATATAAAAGGCGTGGAACTTATTTGGGCCGGTGAAGTAGCTTCTCAAAATTGGAAAGTAAGCCATTTGATTGGTTTTAACCATATAAACCCACGTTTTGCACAATTTGATACTTCGGCACAAACCTACACCAACCCCACTACCGAAGGACAGCGCAATGCCTACAACTCATCGAGCAAGCAAAATGTGCTGAAATACCGATTCCGCACCACGGTAAAGTATGACGTGCAGTTGAGCTACAAAAAATGGAGTGTGGGATCATCGGGCAACTATTACTCTTATATGCAGGCCATTGATGCCATTTTTGAAGATTTTGTTGTGCCGGGACTGGCCAAGTTCAGAGAAACACACCAAAAAGGTGTCTATATAATTAATGTAAGGGCGGGTTTTGAAATAAGTGCCAAAGCCAATATGAACCTGCTGGTAAACAACCTGCTGAACACCCAATACAGCATGCGCCCCGGCTTGATGGAAGCTCCCCGCAATACATCAGTCAGGCTTCAGGTTAAGTTTTAGTACTTTTTCCGGTAGGCGCTTCGCGAAAAATTGGCAACTAACCTAAAAGTTGAGACGATAAGCAAGTACATTTAAGCCGTTTGCAACTATTTGATGCGTTGCTAGTATACAAAGTGCGGTAGGTGTACGCCACAAAACCCGGGTTATCCACAGCCTTCCACCTCATAAACGGGCTGATTTCGCCATTTGAAAATACAGTCTCATTTTATCAACATCATTCCAATTTACAACACTTTTTCCATTTTTGAGACATTATTCAATTTTGGCACTGCATTCTCATTTTACGCAAACTCGACTTTAGCTGTTGATTTTCAACACTTTACAAATTTATTGCCTTCAATCTTAAAAAAATGTGCCCTTGGTATTGGCTTTGAATAAATGGAGACAGACAAGAAACCGAAGAAAATGAAAACAGCACATCTAACAAAAATTACCTTACTCATCCTGAGCATCTTTCAGGTATATGCAGTAAACGCACAATGCAATTGCGACAGAACAATAAGCTCTGCCCAAAGCGGCTCTTTGGAATTGCGCAACAACGAGACGGTGTGTATCACAGCAAGCGGTTCATTCACCGGCGAAATATCATTGAAAAACAACAGCATTCTTTGCAATATGGGTACAATAAATGCCACCAACATCAACTTTTCAAACAGTGGCACTATTGAAAACTCAGGCGAAATAACCATTTCTAAAAACCTTGATCTGAAAGGTACACTCAACAACAGTGGCTCTTTTACATCAGAAGGAACATTTGTAAACAAAGGCGTGATAGCCAACTCAGGTACCTTCAAAAATACCGGCAGCTTTGACAACAACTCGTCAGGTAGCGCAAGCATCAGCAACACAGGTTCGTTTAGCGTAGTTGGAAACTTTACCAACCAAAACGACTTTACCAACGATTCAACTGCTGCGGTACTAAACGTAACCGGTTATTTCAAAAATTCAAGTTCGGGATCTACTTCGCTAAGCAACAGCGGTTCTATAGCCATTGGTAGCTATTTTGAAAACAACAATGAGTTGACCAATGCCGGCAGCATCATTATAGATGGAAGCTTTACCAACTCCTCATCAGGTTCAACCACGGTTGACAACAGCGGAACCATGAAAGTTCGCGGCGATTTTACCAACTCAAACGACGTAAACAACACCGGTACCTTTACCATACAAGGCGATTTTAGCCAATCAAATACCGGTTCGGCAGAAGTAAATAACAACGGAACCTTCTACTTTGAAGGCAACGTAACCTCTGACAACGACATATACAACAACGGTTCAATGGCCATAGGCGGAACCTATACCAACAAAAAATGGAGCGGCACTTTCCACGCCGAAGCCAACAGCCTGTTGGTAGTTGATTCGCTTGTTAACGAGAGCAACATTACTTCGGCATCAAACACTTACGGTCAAATACAAGTACAGAGCTACTCTGAAAACTCAGGCAACGTAGCCACTTATATTGATGTATGCATCCTGTCGAACAACGGCAACTGGAACAGCAACACCGGCACCGTAAATACCAATGTAACAAGCTGTTCAACACAGGTAGCCACCCCAAGTGTGAGCCTTAATGTGAAAGTATTTTTGGAAGCCTGCTACGACGCCACCAACCACAACATGAAATCGTTGCTTCGCGGCAACAAAGTGCTCCCCAAACAACAGCCATTCAGCGGCTCGCCCTGGAACTACTCAGGCACCGACGAAGTGGATGATCCGGTAGCCGATATTTCAACCAGCATAGTTGACTGGGTATTGGTATCTTTCAGAACCACCACCGATGCCTCATCAACCTTCTTTGAAAAAACCTTCTTTATCAACAACGACGGCAAACTAACCAATGCCAATGGCAGCCCCGCTACACTAACCCCGCCCAGCGAAAGCTCATTCTACATAGTGGTAGAAGCAAGAAACCACCTCAGCATCATTTCATCATCAAAAGTTTCGGTAGTAGGCGGTGCCATTTCATACGACTTTACCACCGCGCAGAGCAAAGCCCAAACCACCGGCACACCACCCATGGTTGAAGTAGAAAGCGGCGTGTATGCCATGTACTCAGGCGATATAAACGGCGATGGCACCATAAACGCAAAAGACGCCATGCTGTGGAAAGTAAACGACGGAACCACCGGCTACACTGGTGCGGATGTGAACCTTGACAACCAAGTGGATTCTTCAGACAAATCAATCTGGCAAAACCGCAACGGGTTTTCAATTCAATTCAACCGATAAGATAACAACAGGCATTAACTCATAAAAGACACAACCATGAGACACTTCATACTAACAATAACCCTTCTGGCCGCCACACTTTCGCAAGTATTTGCCCAAAACTACGACCTGCAATTTGTACCGGTTAAAAACGACGGTGTTCTTAACGGCAGCTATCAAGTTAAAATTCAAATAAAAGCCAATACAGGAAGTTTCAACCTGGGCTTGAGCAACTTGACCTTTGACTATAATACCACCGGTTTGTTTAGTGGTGTATCGCCCGACGATGGCAACAATGCCCCACAAATTGTGATCATGCACAACTTCAGCACAGGCAACTACAGCGACCTGACCCTTACCGAGCCACAACGCGGCACCCTATCGCTCAACATCAACTACGCATTTGAAACCCCAAACAACGGTACAAGCGTAAGCACAAGCTGGGTTGACGTGGCTACCATTGACTTTGTAATACGCAGTACAGGCGAGCTTTCAAATCTTACCTGGAGAGACGACCAATCGACCGGAGTAATAAACCCTGTGATAATAAACGACGATGCACTGCCCGCAAACAGTATAGGCAGAAACTCAGTAAGTGGCAACAATGTAGCACTTCCTGTAGAGTTGATTTACTTTTCGGCAGCCAAACAAAACCAAAATGTAGTACTTGATTGGGCTACCGCGGTGGAAGAAAATTGCCACGAATTTGAAATCCAACACTCAATAGATGGCGTAATGTGGGAAGAAATTGGCGCTGTAGCTTGCTCAAACATGAGTATTTCTACCAGAAATTATAACTACGTTGACGAAAACGTAACCTTTCCTGTAAACTACTACCGCTTGAAACAAGTGGATAATGATGGTGCATATACCTACTCAGCTATAGAAGTAGTGAAAATGGATGAAGTAGAAGTAGCTGACATTGAACTCTACCCCAACCCATCGCATGGTTTTGTGGTAATCTCGTCAAAAAACGGATTTAATAACAACAGCGTAAAAATATACAACAGCAACGGACAACTGGTATTTAACGATATAGTACAAAGCGAAAGCCGACAAATAGACCTATCAGGATTGCCTTCAGGACTTTACTACGTACAAATGGAAGACCTTGGCATAAGCAAGACCTTTATTTTGCAATAACAAAAACGAAACATAAACTCTGCAAAAAGCCCCGGACCATCCGGGGCTTTTTATTTTATTACTGTTCAACTTCATCGTGATTGTATAGTATAAGTCTAATAGAGCCCCGTCACAGTTATCGCTACTTTTTGAAAAAACAGAATTCCCGTTTCATTTACAATTTTACATAATAAACACCCGCGGGTAAATCAGGGCCAAAAAACATATTTCCATTTAATAGTACTTGAAGTTTCGGGTTAAACTATAATGTACATCTCTAAATTCTGACAAACAAAAAGGCCAAATTTGATAGCTCGTGTATTTAGAGATGCTCCCCCCCCTGATTTCGTCAATAAGGGGACTTGATTTTAAGGCAATTAGGACGGCTCTTTTTCTTTTTAGTGGAGAAATAATCGAAATTCCGCCCGGAACAAAAAGCTGTATGAGCCTTTACGCAGCAACAAAAGGTTCAAGCTTTGGATAAGCGCAATATTTGATTTGCAACACCACAAGTGGCGGCGAGTTTTTTTTGTTCAGGAATTTCGGTTGTTTCGGAGCGTTAAGAAAAGAAAACAAGCCTTGACTTTTTGGTACTTTTTGGTCAAGCAAAAAGTACAAGAAAGGACCAACAAGCATAACTTTCAGACGGTATGCTCAAAATTTGACTTTGGAAAATAATAATTCAAGTCAAAATCCCATCCAGCCCGCATATCTTGTTGTAGATGAAGTTGATAGGTGATGCTTTAAATGCGGAGTAGTTGAGTAAAACCTTGAATATCAGACGATCTTTTAACTCCGAAACTTTAGATAGTAATTGCCGTTTTCGTTCATGTGGGAATTTGACATTTCAATAAACACCACCATCCGGTAGCAAATGAAATTAATGGAACCCAAAACACACTACTTTTTATAATGGACAGAATTTCAAATCACATTTAAATACAACCCCAATAAACTGCAATATTTTCCCCCCAAAAAAAAACCGCTCAATCTATATGTATTCCTTTTTTTCCTAATAAATGCAAGGAAGTTTCGGCAGCACGTTGATGCGCTTGTTTTTTTCTGCGCCCCTGCCCTTTGCCGTAGTATTCCTCACCAATTTTTACAATTACTGAAAAAAGCCCTTTTTTGTCTGAAACCTGCTCTTCAAAATCAAGTACCAGACCCTCGCGCTGACAATAACTCACCAGCCTGCTTTTGTAATCTTTTTCGCGGGCTAGTATAGAATCAAACTCATCGTCGCCTACAAACACCCGGCTTTCAACAAACCTGCGTGCGCCCTTGAGCCCCTTATCTAAATATACGGCGCCAATAACGGCTTCAAGTGCATTGCCATATATGTTGTGTTGGTCTTTTAGCAGCTCGCGTTTTTTGCCTACATATTGGTGCAGCAACGATGGAATACCAATTCTAATGCTCACTTCGTTGAGGAATGAACGGTTGACCAGTTTTACCCTCAGCTTGGTCAATTCTCCTTCGTTCTTGTCAGGAAAATCGTCGTAAAGCTTTTCTGAAACCACCAAATCGAGGATGGCATCACCCAAAAACTCCAAACGCTCGTTTGATTCAAGGTCCAGTTTTTTGGTATAGATTACCGAGCTGTGCCGCAGTGCCGTTTTGTAAATAGCATAGTTGCCGGGTTTAAACCCAAGCATAGCTACCACAGCGCTGTACTGTTGGTCTTTCTTTTGAAATAAAGTGGAAAATAAATTTGAGAATAACTTATTCTTCAAACTTTTTTACGATTAGCGATGCATTGTGGCCTCCAAAACCAAAGGTATTGCTGAGCGCATAGTTGATGGTGCGTTCTTGTTTGGTGTTCAGGGTCAGGTTAAAACGTGCATCTATGTTTTCATCGGGTACTTCGTGGTTTATGGTAGGTGGCACCACGTTGTGTTTTACAGCAAGTACACAGGCCATAGCTTCGATGGCACCGGCAGCACCCAGCAGGTGTCCGGTCATTGATTTGGTTGAGCTTACATTGAGTTTAAAACCATGCTCGCCAAATACTTTGCTAATGGCTTTAAGCTCTGCAATATCGCCCAGTGGAGTAGAAGTACCATGCACATTGATGTAGTCTATCATTTCGGGCGAAATGCCTGCTACTTCAAGTGCCATATTCATTACGCCGCTTGCGCCATCGCCTTCGGGATGCGGTGCGGTAATGTGGTATGCATCGGCAGTAACGCCATAGCCCACCACTTCGGCATATATTTTTGCGCCACGGGCTTTTGCATGCTCATATTCTTCAAGCATAAGGCAAATTCCGCCTTCGCCCATCACAAAACCATCGCGGGTAGCATCAAAGGGTCTCGATGCGGTTTCGGGGGTTTCGTTTCGGGTAGAAAGTGCTTTCATGGCATTGAACCCGCCAATACCTGGTTGGGTTATGGCTGCTTCAGAACCACCTGTAACCACCACATCAACCTTTCCGCTTTGTATGTAGTTGAAAGCTTCGCCTACCGCGTGGGTAGATGAGGCACAAGCCGATACGGTAGCAAAATTTACCCCGCGCAATCCATGACGCATGGAAATGTGTCCGGCTGCGAGGTCAATAATCATTTTGGGAATGAAGAAAGGATTGAACCTTGGGGTTCCATCGCCCTGAGCAAATGCGGTTACTTCGTCGTAGAAGGTGGTGAGGCCACCAATGCCCGAAGCCCAGATAACGCCGGCTTTGTGGGCGTCCATTTGCGAAAAGTCGATGCCTGAATCTTTGATAGCGTCATCGGAGGCCGCAATAGCGTACTGAACGAATGGGTCAAGCTTGCGTGCCTCTTTTTTGTCGAGGTATTGCTCTATTTCAAAGTCTTTTACCTCGCAGGCAAAGCGAGTTTTGAACTTAGAAGCATCAAATTTGGTAATTGCAGCAGCGCCACTTTGACCTGCGATGCAATTTTTCCAAAATGCTTCAACATTATTACCTATTGGAGTTAATGCTCCTAAGCCCGTAACTACAACTCGCCTTGATTTCATACGAAGGATTTATTTAATTACTTCGCCAATTCGTTTTCAAGATATTTAATGGCTTCGCCAACTGTTTGGATGTTTTCAGCTTGCTCATCAGGAATTGAAACGTTGAATTCTTTTTCAAACTCCATGATTAACTCCACTGTATCCAATGAGTCAGCACCTAAATCGTTGGTGAAGCTTGCTTCAAGAGTTACTTCGCTTTCGTCAACTCCCAACTTCTCAACAATAATCTCTTTTACCTTAGCTGAAATGTCAGACATCTTGTATCCTTTTAAAATTTTGCTGCAAAGAAATAGCTTTTTTGAGCAATTAGCAAACAAGCAGTTCCGCACAATTGTTATATGCGGTTAACTGTCACAATTTCAATGATTTTTGACACTTAAAAGTTTTTAACCCACAAAAAAAAGTACCGCATTTGGCCAATCTACTTTACCTTCACGCTTCAATTCTGTGCACCTTTTGAAAGTAGATAAGTTAAAAATAGAAGCACACGAACTTCAAAAGCCTCAGAAAGTTATAGGCATCAGTGGGGCGCTCGATTTTTACCGTATCGCCTATTTCATCGAAAAAGTTTTGCAAACCGAGCTCGTGAGCAAAACCAAGGAGCTGCCCAAAACGGCAGATAATGTCCCCTGCTACGAAGCCTGCCTGTCTGACGGAAAATTGTTTTTGGTAAAAAACCTTTGCGAGGATACTTTGTTATTCCCCAAAGCCAAACAGGCCGATTTTCTGGTAATAATTGCAGGCGAACAAAGCGATGCTCTTATTGAAACCTTAAAACAGCAATTGGTAAACATAGCTCCCGTACAATCTATTTTTGTCATTGAATCCAAGTTTATCCCAACCCAAAAATTGAAATATTTTGCTTAATCCAGAATTTAACCGCACCAAGATAATAGCCACCATAGGCCCCGCTTCGTCGAGCGAAGAAGTACTCACCAAACTCTTTATGGAAGGCGTGGATGTGTGTCGCCTCAACTTTTCGCATGGCGCTCACGAAGAGCATTTGAAGGTAATAGAAACCATAAGGAAAATAAATAAGGAGCACGGTTTGCACGTGGCCATATTGTGCGACCTTCAAGGACCCAAAATAAGGGTGGGAAGCCTCAAAACCGAATTTATTGACCTTATTGAAGGCAACGAGTTTTGCCTTACCACTGATAAAAAGCTGGAAAATGACAACACGGTATTCATTACCTATCCGCAGTTTCCGGCTGATGTGAGCAAGGGCGACCGCATTTTGCTTGACGATGGCAAATTGGTATTGGAGGTAAGCCATTCAAACGGCGTGGATATGGTAAAAACCGTGGTGGTGCATGGCGGTCCGCTTTACCCCAAAAAGGGCGTAAACCTACCCAATACCAATATTTCGCTGCCTTGCCTTACCGAAAAAGACCTGATAGACCTGGACTTTATCCTGCAACACCAACCCGATTGGATTGCCCTTTCCTTTGTGCGCGAGTCGTACGATATTCTGGCATTGCGGCAAATTCTGGAGTCGAGACAAAGCGCGGCAAAAATTATTGCCAAAGTGGAAAAACCACAAGCTTTGGCCAATATAGACAGCATAATAGATGCTACCGACGCCGTGATGATAGCCCGCGGCGATTTAGGTGTGGAAGTACCTATTGAAGAATTGCCCATGGCTCAAAAAGGAATCGTTACCAAGTGTTTACACAAATCCAAACCCGTAATTATTGCCACACAGATTATGGAAAGCATGATATCGTCGCCGCAACCAACACGCGCCGAGATTAACGACGTGGCGAATGCTGTGCTTGATGGTGCCGATGCCCTTATGCTCAGTGGCGAAACTTCGGTTGGTAAATTTCCTATCAATGTGATTCGCAACATGCAGAAAATTATACGACGGGTAGAAGAAGTGTCGCCCAACTACTGCAACGATATAAGGCCTGAAATGAGTTCGCCCACCTTTTTGTCAGACGCGCTGTGCAAAAATGCTGTTGACACCTCAGCACTTATAAGCGCCAAAGCCATTGCCAGCATGACCGTTTCGGGCTACACCGCCTTTAAAATAAGCAGTTTCAGACCCAAAGCCCACATTTTTATCTTTTCGGGCAACAAAAAACTACTTACACAAATGAGTTTGATTTGGGGCGTGCGCGGTTTTTACTACGACAAATACCAAAGCACCGACCAAACCATAGAAGAAGTGAATAAAGAACTGTACGAAAAAGGATTTGTAAACAAAGGTGACTTGGTGGTAAACACAGCTTCAATGCCCATAAAAGAACGTTCACGAACCAATAGCATTAAAATTTCGGTGATTTAAAGCCAATTCGCTACCATTTTGTGGCCTTAATATTCTGAAACAAGCCGAAAGCTCCTAAATATCAGAAAGCGCATTAAGGCTTACTGATTATATGAAGTACAGTAGTTTCTGAACTGTACAATTTTGAACATCCATTTTTTACTTACTTATTTTTGCTGAAATTTTCAGTAACAATATGTCTATTAATACCTCACTGCTAAAGCAGATTAGTGAGACCCCCGGTGCTCCGGGCTATGAAAAAAAGATAAGGGATTTAGTCATTTCAGAAATTGCAGCGGTAGTTGACCACTATTCAATTGACAACCTGGGCAACCTGATAGCTGTGAAAAAAGGGAAAAGTGATGCCAAGCCCGTGATGGCTGCGGCCCACCTTGACGAAATTGGCTTTATGGTGAATTACATAGACGAAGACGGTTTTGTTTTTTTCAACACCTTGGGCGGTTTCGATCCCAAAACCCTTACGGCACAGCGCGTGGTTATACACGGTAAAAAAGATGTGGTGGGAGTAATGAGCTCCAAACCCATACACGTAATGACACAGGAAGAACGCAACAAAGTACCCAAGCTAAGCGACTATTTTATAGACTTGGGAATGCCCTACGAGGAAGTGGTGAAATGGATAGAAATAGGCAACCCCATAACCCGTGAGCGCGAAATGATAGAAATGGGCGACTGTGTGAACGGCAAATCGATAGACAACCGAGTGGCTGTGTATATTCTGGTTGAATGTTTGAAAAACCTTAAAAACCAGGAAATTCCTTATGATTTCTACGCCGTATTTACCGTGCAGGAAGAGGTGGGCATACGCGGTGCCAATGTAGCATCGCACCAGATAAATCCATTTTTTGGCATTGCCATAGACACTACCATTGCCTACGATGTGCCCGGCGCAAGAGCTCAGGAAATGGTGACCAAACTAGGAAAAGGAACGGCCATAAAAGTGATGGATGCCTCGGCAATATGCGACTACCGCATGGTGGAGTTTATGAAACAAACCGCAAAAGAAAACGAAATACCCTTTCAGCTTGAAATACTTACAGCGGGCGGTACCGATACCGCAGGCGTGCAACGTATGGGAAAAAACGGAGCCATTGCAGGCGCTATTTCCATACCCACACGTCACTTGCATCAGGTGGTTGAAATGGCACATAAAACCGACATTGCACGCAGCATTTCCTTGTTGCAGGCTTGTGTAAGCAATTTAGATAAATACCTTTGGGACCATTAGTTCTTTATATTTGACAAAAAACTCCTTTTAAATGAAAACCTTACTTTACGTATTTGGACTTGGCTTAGCGGCACTTAGCTTCAATAGTTGCAGCTCTACCGATGCATGTGCCGATGTGAGCTGCGCAAATGGCACCTGTGTAGATGGAAGCTGCGAATGTGATAAAGGCTACAAAGGCGCAAATTGCGACCAAGAGATAAGCATCTCAGAAATTCACGTGACCAAAATGACCATCAAAAAATTTCCTCAAACCGACAGCGGCAAGGCTTGGGACGATGAGGATGATGGCTCAGGACCCGACGTGACCATGAAGGTAACCGACCTGCAAACCAAGTATTTTGAAATGACCGATGCCAATACGCAACTTTTTGAAAATGCTACATCAGGTACGCCATATACCATAAAATGCGATTTCAAAATCCGCAACTTCAAAACCAACGTAACCTTTGAAGTACTTGACTACGACACCGACAAAAACTTTTATGTGACCTTTGAGTTCATGAGCTCGGTATCAACCAACATGCAAAAGGCGGCCGCCGGTTTTCCTGATGTGATAAGCCTGGTAAGCGCTTCGGGCAGCACCCAAATTGACCTTACCGTGAGCTATACCTATAACTAGAATCACCTGATACAGCATAAAAAAAGCCCCGAAATTTTCGGGGCTTTTTTTGTTGCTTTGAGAGGCACCGACCAGATTCGAACTGGTGTACGAGGTTTTGCAGACCTCTGCCTAGCCACTCGGCCACGGTGCCATTAAGAGTGTGCAAAAATATTAAACTTTCGTACTCGGCAACATTTAAATGGCTTTATTTATCGTCTTTCAGTTCAATTAACTGATAGCCAACACCGTGCACATTATTGAGTTTAAGGTTGCTGTCGCTGCGCAGCATCTTCCTTATTTTGGTAATATACACATCCATACTTCTTCCGTTGAAATAATCATCGTCGCCCCAAATTTTAATAAGGGCTTCTTTGCGGCTCATGGTGTCGTTTTTGTGTTGGATGAGCATTTCGAGTAAGGCAGCTTCCTTATCGGTTAAGCCTTTTTCAGCACCTTTTTCATCAGTTAAAATCTTGAGCAAACGGTTGAACCTGAATTTGCCGATTTTGTATTCTTTCATATCGAGTGGCTTGCCGCCTTCGCTTTGGCTAAACCTTCTCAAAATGGCCTCGATACGCAACTGTAGCTCTTCCATGCTAAAGGGTTTGGTCACGTAGTCATCCGCACCTATTTTAAGCCCTTCCAGTTTATCGGCCTGCATAGATTTGGCTGTTACGAAAATGATGGGCGTGTAGTTTTCTTCTTCTCTTATTTTTCTCGCCACATTAAATCCATCGAGCTTGGGCATCATCACATCAAGCAGACAGATGTCAAATTTGTCGCGGGCAAACCAATCAAGCGCTTCCAGGCCATCTTTTGCGTGGGTTACGTTATAGCCTTTCAGCAGCAGGTATTCTCGTAAAATACTGCCCAGACTATCGTCATCTTCAACCATTAGAATTTTAACATCAGAATTTTTCATTAGTGTTGTTTTTATAAATTGGAAAGATTAATGTAAAGGTACTCCCCCGCCCTACTCTGCTCACCACTTTCACATCGCCGTGGTGCAAATTCATCATTTCTTTTACGTACGACAAGCCCAATCCAAAGCCTTTCACATCGTGCAGGTTGCCGGTGGGTACGCGGTAAAAACGTTCAAATATGCGCGGCTGCAATTCTTTTGGTATGCCTATGCCCTTGTCTTCAATATCTACAAACACTTCATCCTTAACCGTATAGCTGTGCACAAAAATTTCAATCCGCTCTGATGAGTATTTGAGTGCATTGTCTATCAGGTTGTAGATAATGTTTCCGGCATGTAGTTCATCAATATTTACGCGGTCGGGATTTGCCTTCAGCGACCAGGTGATTTGTCCGCCCTTGCTCTCTACCTGTATGCTCACATTTTCAAGAATTTCCTGCAAAAAAGCATTGAGTGCAACAGGCTGTCGGTCAAGTTTTATTCTGTTTCTATCTAGCCGCTCCATTTGCAACACGCGCTCTACTTGCGATTTGAGTCGGTTGTTTTCCTTTGAAATAAGCTTGCTCATGTTGTGCACCTTTTCGGGCGACATTTCTATATTCCTGTCGAGCAAAGCCTCCGTTGCCAGCGAAATAGTGGTTATGGGCGTTTTAAGCTCGTGGGTCATGTTGTTTATGAAATCGCTTTTCATTTGCGACAGCTTGCCTTGCTTAATAAGGCTGTTGAGCGTGTAGAAAAACGAGTAGAAGATAACGAGTATAAAAAGCACCGATGAAATGAGGATGATTTTCATTTTGCTTAACACCACTTTTACGGGGTCAACCACATTTACCAGCAGATGCAAATTGTTGGGTGTGGTAGAACTGGGAAACAATTTCTTTTTGATATGGCTTCGGCTCAGGTGGTTTTTTGAGCTGCCTTGAATAAAAGTATTGAAGGTATCGGCAGGATAATCCAGGATTTCGTAGCGGAAATTGAGCCTTGGGTTCAGGCTTGCCATTTCAATATTAATGAGCGAATCGAGCTGCCGCTCCAACTTGTTTTTGCTAAAAGAAGGATAGGTGGTGAGAAAAGAACGCAACAACCTGAACAAATGCCCTTCGCTGTCGCCTTTCAGTTCGTTGAAATTAACCATGTGGCTGTCTTTCTTCAGCTCAATGGCGTCAATTTTTCCATTCATGGCCATACCCTTGTCAAGCGAGTCGATTGGCACTTTTTTTCTATCGCCCTTTTTGCTCCTTATTTGCTTTTCAGTATTGGGTTCAAAAAGTACTTCTTCTATATCTACGGTGTATTTTTTAAAAACCACCTCAGAAGAGTCGGCATTGGAAAGGATTTTTTTCTGCGATTCAAAATTGCTTACCCCTGAAAAACCCCTTTGGTCTATGTCTTCAATCAGTTCAAGGGTTAGCAAGACTTCGTTTTTTTCAATTACAGCATCGAGTTTTTCATCTATTTCCCTGAAAAATTTTTCTCTTATAGCCTGATAAGCATTGCTTATCCAAAATACCTGAATAGATATTACGCCGGTGAGCGCAAGGGTCATTGCAATGGTTATAATGCGAAGTCGCTTCGTATTCATTTAGGTATATGAGCTGGGCAAATGTATAAACACTGTGAATTGGTGCATGTTTGCGATTAACCGCCGTTAATAAAGTAAAATTTTTTTTAACATTTGAATCTTTTAGCACCAAAAGATGAAAGCACTGCTTGTAGCACTACCAATTTTTTGCCTTGTGGCTTCAGCTTGTTCAAAATGCAGCGATTGCACATTGACCAAAATTAACAACAACAACGACACCACTACTTCGGTGGAACGGTATTGTGGTCAGGCGGTTAAGGATATAGAGAGCAATGCCAACTACAAAGACAGCGTATATACCTACAGCTGGAAATGTGAGTAACTTGTGTCAGACATTTTTGTCGCACACATTTTTGAAATTGGGGATTTGCCGTGGAAAACCAGCACGATTCAAAACATCAATGAGCTTATGCTTGACAATTTCTCAGCAACCTCCGGGTTTTATTACCGGGATTAGCTAAAAATCTCGCGCACTTTTTCAAAGAAAGATTTTTCGTGCTTATCCGGCGAAGGTTCGCAGTTTACTGTAGTTCG
>WGNN01000081.1 GCA_016124515.1 bacterium | reverse complement strand
GGGTTTGTTGGGGTTTTGTACTCGCGAAGCGAGCAATGAAATCGTCCAATTTTCAATTTTTCAAATCTCCAAATTTTCAAATTACCTCTTCAGCACATCAACAAATCATTTCGCTTTTCAACTCAACAGATTGCGGATCAAGTACGCAATGACGGTGGGGTTTGTTGGGGTTTTGTACTCGCGAAGCGAGCAATGAAATCGTCCAATTTTCAAATTTTCAAATCTCCAAATTCTCAAATTACCTCATTAGCACATCAAAAAAACACCCAACCCTCTGCATCGTTTCTCACAACAAACAGCCAAAGGCCGCAATAAAACGAATTAAGAGATTGGGCGTAATACTGGAAATGTGAACTTCTTTCCTATAACATTTGCTGTAAAAATTTTCGGTGGTTCAGCGAATTACAGCCTTGGTTGAAGCATTATTCAGAATCTGAAGCCACTTCAATTTCGGCTTTTATGATCAATCCTTTGCCAGTTGCACGTGCCGCTTCCACCACTTCCATTATTTCAGTCAGGTTTTGGCGCAGCGAGGGCAACCTATCGCGGGCAATGGCGTCGTCTTTACCAAAGCGTTCGTTAGAGCTGAAATTTTTCATCTCATGAAAATTGATCTTGCTCATGTACAAGCTGCGCAGAATTTCGCCCGCCTCTTCGGCACTGAAATTACCTTCTATCAGTTTGAATTTTTTTGATTCCATTGTGTGGTTTTTAGCAGGTGGCTTATGGTTTATTGTCCCTGACCCAGCGAAAAGGCGTCTTTGCCATTGAAAGCGTACAGATTTTCTGTTTTCACTACTTCAATGCCTCCGTTTGCCGCGCTTTGCATAAGGTCAATAATATCCTGCGGACGCACTTCCCGGCCATTGGTGGGTTTGAACCTGCAGCGCCAGTGGTCGGTGCAAAAAGTTTCGCTAAAGCCGTGTGGATAAACCTTTATACCACGGTTGGTAATCATTGAAAGGGCCAGGCCGTTGGTTTCAATTTTGTGCAGCATGGCGGCTATTTCTTCAGGATTGGTTCCGCGCCAGTGGGCAAACAAATCAACGCCAACCAGTTTTTTGTCAAGCGCGGGTTTGCGGGTGTATTTAGGCAGCACCATTGCGCTGTCGCCTGAGTATTTCACCGTTTTCAATTCCTTGGGTTTTTGGCCCAAATTGGCAATTACCGCTTCCGCAAATTCTTTGGTGCCTACTTTTTCTTTGCTCGTTCCTTCTTTGTATATGTCGGCTGTGTGTGTGCCGTCTTCAATGGTTTTCAACCAGGCGTTTTGCACTTTTTCGGCCACTTCGTTTTGTCCAATGTGGGTAAGCATCAAGATGGCTCCTTGCAGCAATCCTGATGGATTGGCTACATTTTGGCCTGCAATAAGGGGTGCCGATCCGTGAATGGCTTCAAACATGGCGCATTCCTCGCCAATGTTTGATGAGCCCGCCAAACCTACCGAGCCGGTAATTTGTGCAGCAATGTCAGATATTACGTCGCCGTACAAGTTGGGCATCACTATCACATCAAAAGCTTCGGGTGTGTCGGCCACCTTGGCGGCTCCAATATCTACTATCCAATGCTCGTTTTCAATGTCAGGGTACTCGGCAGCTATCTCGTTAAACACTTCGTGAAACAGTCCGTCGGTTTGTTTCATTATGTTGTCTTTGGTAAAACAGGTTACCTTTTTGCGGTTTTGCTGCTTGGCATATTCAAATGCGTATCGCACTATTTTTTCGCATCCCGGACGGCTTATCAGTTTCAGACATTGCACCACTTCGTCGGTTTGTTGGTGCTCTATACCGGCATACAAATCTTCCTCGTTTTCGCGTACAATTACCAAATCCATTACCGGGTGCTTGGTTTTGATGTAAGGATGGAAACTGCGGCAGGGACGCACATTGGCATACAAGCCCAAAAACTTGCGGGTAGAAACATTCAAACTCTTGTAACCACCGCCCTGTGGCGTAGTTATCGGGGCTTTCAAAAACACTTTGTTGCGGCGTATAATATCCCACGACTCAGCCGAAATACCTGATGTATTGCCTTTCAGATACACTTTTTCTCCTACTTCAATTTCATCAGTTTCAAATTGCGCACCGGCAGCTTTTAGTATTGCAAGGGTGGCATCCATTATTTCAGGACCTATTCCGTCGCCTTTGGCAATGGTAATTCGTGTCATTGTGTTGTTTGTTTTTTTAATTGCGAGACAAAACTATTTCGGTTCTTCCATTTAGTTTTATTTATAATTTTGATGCTTTGTATAATGTTTGTTTATGAATTACACGCTCAACCAACTCCAGATTTTCTTAAAAATCTCACAGACAGGCAGTATCACCAAGGCGGCGGAAGAATTGCACCTTACGCAGCCGGCCGTTTCTATTCAATTAAAAAATTTTCAAGACCAATTTGATATTGCGCTTACCGAGGTGGTGGGGCGCAAACTGTACATTACCGACTTTGGCAAGGAAATAGCCGCCACCGCGGAAAACATTTTGCAGCAGGTGCATGAAATAAACAATAAAACCCTGGCTTACAAGGGGCAGCTTTTCGGCAGGTTAAAAATATCGGTGGTTTCTACGGGCAAATACGTGCTACCTTATTTCCTGAGCGAATTTTTGGAGCAACACGCGGGAGTGGAGTTGATAATGGATGTGACCAACAAACAAAAAGTGGTGGAAAGTCTGGAGAAAAACGAGGTGGATTTTGCCCTTGTATCCATACTGCCCGACAAGATGAACGTAGAAAAAATAGACTTGCTGAGCAACAAATTGTATTTGGTAGGCAAAACGGGTTCGCCACTGAGCCAAGCCCAAAAAGGGGAGGTGTTGCCACCGCATTTGCCCTTCATTTACCGCGAGCAGGGTTCGGGCACGCGCCAAACCATGGAAGATTTTATGGCTTCATCGCATCTGTCGGCTTCAAAAAAGCTGGAGCTTACATCAAACGAGGCGGTGAAGCAAGCCATTCTTGCCGGTCTGGGCTACTCCATAATGCCGCTTATTGGTATCAGAAACGAATTGAGCAACAACCAGTTGAATATTATAGAAGCAGAAGGACTACCCATAGCCACTATGTGGAGTTTGATTTGGCCCAAAGGTAAACGACATAGTCCGGTGGCAAGGGCTTTTAAATCTTATGTTGATGAACACAAGTCAGCCATTGTTTCGCGCTTGTTCAGTTGGTATGAAGATTATTAGGAATATTTTGATTTTCAGGATTTTACGCCGTGATTTGAGCCAATGTTATCTAGGTGTCATTTCTCCATGTGGGGCAATTCTACCAATACTTTGGTTCCTTGGCCAAAAACCGAACTTATACTGATACTTCCTTGCAGTTGCTCGCATATTTGGCGGGCAATATAGAGCCCCATACCGGCGCCGCTGCTCAGGCTGCTGCCCCGGTAAAACATATCAAACACCTTGGGCAGGTGCTCTTCTTTTATTCCGGTGCCGTTGTCTTCAATCAACAATTGGGTGTTGCCAAGGGTATGCGCCATTTGTACCTTCACGTAGCCGCCCTGCTTGTTGTACTTTACTGCGTTTGACATGAGGCAATAAACAAGCACCCGCACCTTCTCGTAGTCGCTTTTTATTAGCCAATCTGCTTCATTACCGGCTTCGGTTATCAACTGCATCTGGTTGTGGTGTATGTATTGCAGGTATTTCCATTTATTGTTTACCAGTTGAATTACATCCACTTCGGCAGGCACAAGCTCTTCTTTCCAATACACCGAATAGTTCATCATATCGCGCAGCAACTCATCAAAACGGTTTACGCTGTTGTCCATTTTGCCAATGAGAGCTTTCAGTTGTTGGCTGTCGTCCATGTATTCCGCCAGGTTTATCAGGCCTTTCACATTTACCAGCGGGGTTCTGAAGTCGTGCGACAGCGAATACACCAATTGGTCCATTTCATGATTTGCCTTCGACAATTTTTGGGTTCTTTGCTGCACCTGTTGCTCCAGCATTTCGTTGTTGTCTTGCAACAGGGCATTCATGTTTTCAATTTTATCCTTGGCTTGTTGCAGCTCTTTGGTGGTGCTCAGCAGCTTTTCGTTTTGTTCGGTTATTTCTTTTTTCTGCCTGTCGGTTACTTCAAGACTTTGCTCCAGGGCCAGTCTTGCTTTCACTTCCCTGAGCCTGAGTCTAAACCGTGCCTGAATCATAAATATGGTAAAAATGGCTCCCGTGGCCAGCAGCACGCCGCCTTCAAGCGCAAAATCGTGCAGGGTAAGCTGTGGGTTGAGCGATACAAAAAGTATGGTAGCGGCGTAGGAAAAGGCAATGGCAATAACTGAAAATGTAACCGGCCACAACAAAAACAAGGAAGCTCCTAAAAAGAGTGCTAAGTAATTGAGGTTGTGCCCCAAAATATCTTCAGGACCTATAAGGCTGTAGGTGTAAGCGTTTTGCAACGAAATGAGGGCAAAGGGAATGGCCACCATGCCGTAGGTAGAAATGCGCCCTTTTTTGTGCAGCAAATAGCCACCAAAGGTGCAGAGCGATACAAAAAGACGCAATACAAAAACCCGTTGCCACGATTCGGGGATATTTATGTAATCGGTAATTCCGAATATGGGATCAAAAATCATGGCCACCCAAACTCCCACATTATGGTAATATTGCGCACCCGCCTGCATTTCGCGTTGCCAGTCTTCTGCGGTGATACCCAGAATTATTTTGTTGGTACCGGTGTTGATAGTAGCCATATACTTATTGCTTGAAAGCGCTGCTTTCGGCTCGAAAAATAACGGTATGTCAATCAAAGTGTTGCGAAAAATTGCAAAATTTTATGCTCTTGCAACCTGATTGGGGCTTTTTAGTAGGGAAAGAAAACAAAGTTGCCGCTTCGTTCATCAGCCACAAAAACGCACATGTGGGTTTTGGGGTTTTTAAATGCCGCAGTAAATGATTTGGTCTTTTCTTCAGGTATAAGTCCTTTGGCTACAAACTCTTCCAAAATACTGGCATTGATATCCCATTTTGCTTCCAGCTCTTCGGCATCCAATATTTTTCGGCCCAGATCCACC
The DNA here is from genome assembly GCA_016124515.1 of bacterium. Classification (GTDB taxonomy): domain Bacteria; phylum Bacteroidota; class Bacteroidia; order CAILMK01; family JACPUW01; genus JACPUW01. The sequence goes on along the minus strand of WGNN01000081.1, from coordinate 59,842 downwards.
TCGGTTTTGTGGGCAACAAACACGGGGTATTTGCTCACATCGTTGTCTATAATCTCGTATGCAATGGTCTGAATGGCTTCTTTGTAAAATTCCAAATCGCGTTTCAGTTCAAGCAGTAGTTCGTTTTTTTGGTCGTCCATATTAGGGTGTTCTCAGGTTCAGTAGTGCCACGCTTTCTATGTGCGGCGTATGCGGAAACATATCAACGGGCTTTATTTTCATCAAATCGTATTTTTCGTGCAGCAGTGCCAAATCGCGGGCTTGTGTAGCGGGATTGCAACTCACATACACAATTTTTTGGGGTGCCATGGCCAGCAAAACTTCTACCACCTTGGCATGCATGCCCATGCGCGGTGGATCGGTAATCACCACATCAGGTGCTGGATACTTGCGTCTGAACTCATCGGTAAGCACATGTTCTACCGCACCGGTTTCAAACCGTATGTTTTGCACGCCGTTGGCATCTGCGTTTTCGCGGGCTTTTTCTATGGCTTCGGGTACCGTTTCTATGCCTATTACTTCTTTGCAACTTTGGGCCAGGTACATGCCTATGGTGCCCACACCGCAAAACAAATCATAAACTACTTCATGGCCTTGCAGGCCAGCGTATTCACGCGCCACATTGTACAGGGCTATGGTTTGTTTGGTATTGGTTTGCATAAACGATTTGGCATCAACCTTAAACCGCAGTTGGCCAATGTGTTGCTCCAGCTCCGCAACTCCGCTCACCAAATGTGGCTGCAAGTCATAAACGGTATCGTTTAGCTTGTCGTTTATAAAATACTGCCCCGATTTTATTTCAGGGAATTTATTGGCCAGGTGCAGTAGCAATTCCTTGGCAAATGATTCGCCCGGCTTGGTTACCATTACCACCACCATAAAGTGCCCTTTGTCGTTGTTGCGGATAAGCACCGACCTGAAAATACCTTCGTGTGTTTTGGGGTTGTAAAATGGTATTTCGTGTAGGTTGGCAAAGGCATATACCTCGTTTCTTATAGCATTTGAAGGGTCGGGTTGAAAATGACAGTTTTCTATGTGCAGAATTTTGTCAAACCGACCGGCAATATGGTATCCCAGGGCATTTTTTTGGGTAAAACTGTCGCTGCCGGCAGCTTCTTCCTTGGTTATCCAGCGGTTGGGTGCTGCCGAAAATTCCAGTTTATTGCGGTAGCGGGTGGTTTCGCTACAACCTAAAATGGGCTCATAAGCGGCACATTCAATTTTGGCAATGCGTTTTATGGCGTCGTAAACCTGTTTTTGTTTAAACCTGAGTTGTTGGCCATAGCTTATATGTTGCAATTTGCAGCCGCCGCAATCGTCGTAGTGTTGGCAAAAAGGTTCTGTTCGCTCAGCTGATGCTTCTTCAAGTTGGGTGAGCACGCCTTCGTAGTAGTTTTTCTTTTTCCTTGTGGTTCTCACCGATACCACATCACCAGGACAAGTGTCGGGTACAAATACTACCATGTCTTCGTGTTTTACCACGCCGCGTCCTTTGGCATCAAGGTCGGCTACGGTGGCATGTGCTATTTCTTTGGGTTTGCTCCTGCGGGCCATGCCGCAAAAATACTCAGGCTATTTGCTATTGCCCCAGTTTACTTTTTCCTGAAGTACGGTCATAAAGTCTTCGGCGTTTTTATAACCCGATACCATTTGCACCTGGTTTTTGTCAAGGCTCAGAAAAAATGTGGTGGGATAGCCTACCCCTTGTCCGCCCGACAAACTGGCCAGCAACTCGCGGCCACTTACTTCATTTTCACCAATATGGTACTTTTTCTTCAGCTCGGGATTGAATTTTACAGGGATAAAATACTTATTGATATAGCTGATTACTTTTTCCTTGGTATAGGTGTCGGCATCCATTTTTTTGCACCAGCCGCACCAATCGGTGTAGGTGTCAATAAGCAGTATTTTGTGCGATTTTTTGGCTTCTACGTATCCTTCGTCCCAATCTTTCCATTCCAATTTGCTTTCGCCGGGGTATCTGAATGCCAGTATAAAAGCTGCCAAGCTAAAAATTACCAGCGTTAGTAAGTGTTTTCTGTCCATGCTACAATTTTATGGTTGCAAAACTAGTGTTGCACATTTTTTTGAGTGGTTAAAGATACTTCAACAATAAAAAATTGCTTTAAAGTTCTCGCAAATACGTGGTGGCCGTTCAATTGGTTTGGTCGTTTTGGGTTAATAAAACTTAAGCCGCACAATTTTCCTGTCAGCAGTAAGCATCACATTAAATTCGCATCAATCAAATAACGTGGCAACATTTGCGTTAAATGCCCTGTTTCTTTAGCAAAAGATGATTAGAATGACAGTTTTGAAAAAAGTCGCCTTGTTTTGCCTAGCACTTTTTTTGGTAAATAATGTGGTGGCTCAGGCCAAATTGGGAGAGTGGCGTTCGCACTTATATTACAGAAGGGCGCTAAAGGCGGTGCAGGCCAACGACCGGATTTATTGCGGCACCGAAAACGGTGTGTACTATGTAAGTCTAAAGGACAATTCGGTTACCATGCTTTCAAAAGTAGATGGACTGAGCGGTGTAAATGTGGTGACCATAGATGTGGATAAAGCCACGCAAAATGTTTTTATTGCTTACGAAGGTGGATTGGTGGATATGCTGGGACCCGACTACGTGGTGCCTATTCCTTATATAGCTGAGGCAACTTCTATTTTGGGAAACAAAACGGTCAACAATTTTTTCTTTTCCAATGGATTGGCCTACATGGCTACCAACTTTGGCATAGTGGTATATGACATAGACAAACGCGAAATAAGAGAAACCTACCTAAACCTGGATGAACGGGGCAACCAACTGGAAATAAACGATGTAGCCGTGTATAATGGTCGCGTATATGCATCGTCAAAAATGGGCCTGCGCTCCGGAAATATCAACGACAACTTGCTCGACTTCAATTTTTGGCGCACAGACCTAAAAATGGACTGCGATGTAATGGAAGTCTTCAACAACCAACTCCTGTTGCATTTGAGCGATAACAGAGTGCAAAGTTATGATGGACAGGTGTTTGCCGATTTTGCTCCCATGGCTTGGGCGGTGGTTAGGCACATGGATGTTTACCAGAGCAAGTTGGTGGTTACCAAAAAGAACAACATTTTGTATTTCGATACCAACTACCGCGCAGACTCACTGGTAACGGGCTCACCCTCACACGGTTTGCTCGATTCAAAAGGTGCGGTGTGGCTTTCAAACTGGAACAATGGTCTGATAAAATTTGATCCCGATCCCATATTTTACACACCCAATGGTCCCGGAGGCGCTACTGCCTGGGATTTTGCCTATGCCAATGGCGAACTTTGGGTGGCAAGTGGTGGAGTTGATCTGGCCTTCAACCCACGCTTTTTAAATAATGGCGTGTATATGTACGACAACCAACACTGGACCAATTTCAACGGCTCCAAAAATCCATCGCTCACGCCTTTGCGCGATTTGCATCAGGTGCGCATAGATGCACAGCGCGGTATTAAATACGTGGCGAGCTACAACAAAGGCCTGGCTGTTTTTGATGCAAATAACCAAATAACCGTTTACGACCAAAACAACTCTGATGGCGCCATCTCTACACGTGACAACGATACGGGTTCAAATGCCTGGATATCAATGGCCGGCATAGATTTAGACACACAAGGCAACCTGTGGATGACCATGCAATACACCGAGCAGCAACTTGCCGTAAGAACAGCAGAAGGCAAATGGCAGTCGTTCAACATTGGGAGTGAAAAACGCGTAAACGATGTGTTGGTGGATGCTTCCGGTCAAAAGTGGGTCATTATTCACCTCAACGGTATTTATGTTTTTAACGATGGTGGCACACCGCTCAATACAAGCGACGACAAGGTGCGTTTCGTTAACCAATCACTAGGCAACGGCAATCTGCCCGCTCCTGATGTGTATAGCATGGCCATTGATAAAGACGGCGATTTGTGGCTGGGAACGGGTGATGGCGTGGCCGTTATTTATTCGCCCGAAAATGTATTTAAAGGACAGCCATTTGACGCCACCCGGCCAACTATACAAGACGGCGAGGCGGTAGGCTACTTGCTGCAGGCACAAAAAGTAAATTGTATAAAAGTGGATGGCGCCAACCAAAAGTGGTTTGGTACCGACAAAGGTGTGTTTGTAACCAACCCCACAGGCGATAAAATTGTGTATGAATTCAACACATCCAACAGCCCAATTCTAAGCGATGTAGTGCGAAGTATTGGCATAAATGAAAAAACCGGAGAAGTGTTTTTTGCCACCGACCTGGGCATTAGTTCCTACCGCGCGGTAGCTACCGAAGGCGATAAAGAACAAAAGAATGTGTATGTGTATCCCAATCCGGTGCGTCCCGGATATTCAGGACCTATTGCCATCACCGGTTTGGTAGCCAATGCCAACGTGAAAATAACCGATATATCGGGCAATCTGGTTTATGAAACCACTGCACAGGGAGGTACCGCCACCTGGAATGGCAAAACCCTCAACGGGCAGGCTGTAGCCTCAGGTGTGTATCTTGCTTTGTCGAGTGACAGCGAAGGAAAAACCACCCATATTTCAAAAATCATGATCATCAGATAATGCTGCATGCCGGTAGGGGTATTGTTTTGGGTTTTATTAAATATGGCGAAAGCAGCGTAATAGCGCGTATTTTCACTGAAAAACACGGTTTGGTTCCTTTTATGGTGCAGGGGGTATTTCGCAAAAAAGCCCGTATAAGCGCTTCGCAACTGCAACCGCTTACCCTGCTCGATATGGTTTATTATTTCCGTGATAATAAGCAGGTGCAAAATATAAAGGAAGTGCGTGCCAATCCGCCACTCAACATCATTCAATCTAATGTGGTAAAGTCGTCATTGGCCATTTTTGCCAGCGATGTGCTCAAGCAGCTTTTGAAAAACACAGGCAGCGAACCCGATTTGTTTCACGAGGTGTATGCGCAAGTTGTTGCACTCAATGGGGCCGAAGAAGCTTCAGCCTATTGGCCGCATCATTTTCTTATTGAGGTGGCAAAAACTCAGGGATTTGCCCCCATGCAAGAGGCGGGAGGGCGATTTTTTCATCTGGGCGAAGGAAAATTCACCAACATTCCCATGGGAAATAACGATACCATGCAAGCCGATGAAACCGCCCTTTTTGTGCAATTGCTTGAGCGCAGAAATGAAACCGCCAATGTGCCGCGCGATTTACGCAACCGCTTGCTCGACAAGCTTATAAGTTATTGCGCTTACCATAGCGGTGGTTTTGCTGAGCTCAAGAGTTTGTCGGTTATCCGCAATATTTTGCGTTAGCCTGATGGCATTGTGCTTCTACCAAAAATAGCCGGATTAATTCTGTGCCTTTGGTCGCATTTAAACGTGATGAAGGTCATGTAACCAAAAAACTCAAGGCAATTACATTTGCAGCCAATAAAATGGAAATGATTACAACAGATATATGTATCATAGGCGCGGGTCCTGTAGGCCTGTTTGCTGTTTTTGAAGCCGGATTGCTCGGCATGAAATGTCATTTGGTGGATGTATTACCCGAAGCCGGTGGTCAACTCACCGAAATATATCCTAAAAAGCCTATTTATGATATTCCGGGCTATCCCGAAGTGCTTGCCGGCGATTTGGTAAAAGCCCAACTCAAACAAATTGAACCATTTAAACCCACATGGTCGCTGGGTCAAAAGGCGGTAAAAATGGAAAAACTCGGCGAAACGGACTTTGTAACCTATACTTCAGGTGGCGATGAAATACATTCAAAAGTGCTGGTGATAGCCGGCGGACTTGGTGTTTTTGAACCGAGAAAACCACCTATTGACAACCTCGACAATTTTGAAAACCAAGGGGTTGACTATTTTGTAAAAGACCCCGAAAAGTACCGTGGCAAAAAACTGGTGCTGGCAGGTGGTGGCGACTCTGCACTCGATTGGACCGTTTTTCTTTCAAACCTGGCATCAGAGCTTACTTTGGTGCACCGCACTACCCGATTCAGAGGCGCACCCGACTCGGTAGAAAAGGTTTTTAAACTAGCCGAAACTGGCAAAATAAGTTTGCAGCTAGACTCAAATGTGACCGAAGTAAAAGGCAACGGAAAATTGGACCATGTGGTGATAACCAATAAAGAAGGCTGGCCAAACCACGTAGAAGCCGATTATTTCATCCCCTTGTTTGGGCTAAAACCTGAGTTGGGCCCACTGGCCGATTGGGGGCTCGAAATTGAAGACAATGCCATAAAAGTAAACAACGCCCTCGACTACCAAACCAATGTAGGCGGTGTATATGCCATTGGCGATATAAATACCTATCCCGGCAAATTGAAACTGATTTTGTGTGGCTACCACGAGGCGGCGCTTATGGCCCAAAGTGCCTGGAAAAGATTGAATCCCGATAAGAAATTCAACCTGAAATACACCACGGTAAATGGGGTAAACGGGTTTTAGCTATAATCCCAGGCATTGGACATAATTTGTTTTCAAGATATTTAAAGTGAAAGGCCATAACACTTAAAATAGGATCTGCACGGTTTTATTGACTCAAAATTCGGAGGAGTAGCTCCTTATCAGAAGTATCAAAACTTTCACAATTAATAAAGCACTACGAAAAAACCATTGGCACTGTGCATGTTGGTGGACATCGCATGGTTATTTTTCCTAAAGAATCGTTGCAGTTGATCAAAAAATATTTTAAAGTATAATATATGGGATTAGTTAGAGAGCCTCAAGGAGTTGACTTCACTGTAGAATCAAGACCATTAACGGATAACGAAAAAAAGGAAATCAGTGAAATAATTGAGCACTATAAGAAGACTGGTGAAATCAAAAAGGTTAAGACAAAAAGCAGAATTCCTAAAGAATCAGAAAAGGAACAAATCTAAAAAGCCACCGAGTCTGCATCTAGTCGGTTTTGTTTTGGGTTAGTCAGAGTTGCCTTACAAAACTGTTATTTACACATCAACTCAGAATCAAATCAAAATCGATTGCTGTCCATTGTTTGACAAAACAAACTTCTACAACAGTCTTGTAGAATCCAATCCCTATTTTCACTTTATTCACACAAGCATATCTGTTGGTATTGGGCACTTGTGTTAATCTTGTATGGCAATTGTAGCAATACACCCATCGAAACTATTGCGGTGGGTGTAAATATTTGAAATTCATGGATATAGTAAAAATACGTGTAGAGGAAGAAGACGGCAACATAGCCACTCTTGAAGCACCCACCGATATGGCGCTCAACCTGATGGAAGTACTCAAAGGAAGCGGTTATCCGGTATTGGCCACATGCGGCGGTATGGCCTTGTGCGCCACTTGTCATGTCACGGTTAAGGAAGGCTACGACCAAGTGGGGCCGCCCGCAACCGATGATGAATGGGCCATGCTTGATACGCTCTACAACCTTACCGACACCTCAAGATTGGCCTGTCAGATAAAAATTGACGACAACGTTGACAATATTCTGGTGAAACATTTGGGCGACCAATAGTTTGGCAACCAACAAAAAGATATCTTTTGCATAAAATCTTATTCATACTTCTCAGCGCTGTGCCAATGCTGCTTTTTGCCCAAAGCCAAACCGGTAAGGCGAGCTACTACAGCGATAAATTGCACGGAAACGAAACCGCCTCAGGCGAGAAGTACGACAAATTTGCCTATACTGCCGCGCACATCACATTGCCCTTTGGCACCAAGGTAAAAGTAACCAACCTGTGGAATGGAAAATGGGTGGTTGTGAAAATAAACGACCGTGGACCCTTTGATAAACAACGTATTATAGACGTTTCAAAGCAAGCGGCTATTGACTTGCAAATGATAACCGCAGGGGTGGTTGATGTAAAAATTGAAGTGGTAAACGATGAAGAAACCGGCGCCGGAGAAACGGTGACAACCGATGCCGAGGAACACGAAAACAACAGCGAAACGGTGGAAGACCACAAGGAAGAAACCACCGAAGTTCGTGGCGATGGGACATTTAAAATTCAGGTGGAAACCATAAACAGCTTGTTGGGCTACGGCGTGCAGGTGGGCGCTTTTGCCGATTACCTCGCACTTATCAAAAAGATAGAATCACTGCAAGCGGCGGGTTTTCCCGATGTGTATGTAAATACCGATGTGGTGAATGAAAAGCGCGTATTCAGAATTGTAGTGGGAAATTTTGAAAGGCGCGAAGAAGCTGACTTGTTCTTGCTTTCGCTCAAATCAAAGGGTTTCGAAGGTTTTGTGGTGAGCCATCAGGTCAAAAAGAATTGACGACTTTGGTTGGTTATCGCCGATAAGTGGACGCAGATTATAAAAACGACTGATTTACCAAATTCCGTAATAGCGTTTTTTCAATAGTTCAATAACGGCAAGTAGCAAAACCAAAATACCCAAATACAGCAGCACAAAGTTGGTGATTGCGTGTTGGTGCACTATGCCAATAATATACAACTGCCTGAAAAGGTAAACGAGCGCAATAGCTGTGACCACATTGTTGGTAAAGTTTTTCCCTTTAAAAGTTATCAAACCGCTGATGCTGTAGGCCATTATACCGGCGGCACCTAAGGCTATGAGCAAACTGTAGCCGGGCCAATGCAGGGTGTTAAACAAAATGCCAAGCAACCAAGGCATGCTCCAAAAAATGGCCATACCGGTTTTAAATTGGTATTCCCGTTCTTTCGGCTCAATCAGTTCATCGTCAAGTAAATCGCTCATTAAGCTTCCGTATTAAACACCAAATTGGCTCAGGTGGTGGTCTATGTGTTTGTAAAACAAGTTGTTCCACTCGTCGGCGCTCAATTTGCCAAATGAAACCGATTCTTTGCCATCAAAAAAGCGCTTGCCCTCATGCTGCGTTTTTTTCAGGTAGGCGATTAATTTTTCCTTTTCTTTTTCAAAAACCCGTTCATCTACAATTTTAAAATCAGGCGAGGTGGGCGAGTTGCGTTTGTAAGGTTTGCTGCCCACTACCGCGGGTTTCACAAAAGCTTTGAGCAACATTTTCTTTAAGCCCTTGGCTTTCGGGTATTTGTCGGTAAAAACCATGTCGTACGACACATTTACATGTGCCAGCATTTGAGCCACATTCATGCTTCCCCAAAGGGCTTTGCTTTCGGGGTTAAGGCTGTTTACGCGTTCGATAAGTTTGGCGGTGCATTCAATGTCAAAAATGTTGTTCATGGCAAAGCTTTATTGGGCTCCAAATTAACGAAATGAACCGCTTGACTTTAGGAAAACCGCTGCGTTTTTTTATGCACAAATTGCTAAAAAGCCTGCCCAAACGTAAAGAAGAATTGTCGGTCTTCTGACGAAACGGCGTAGTCAAAACGGAGTATGGTGCTCAGGTTCCAGGCTATGCGCAAGCCCAAACCTTCTGATGTTTTCAGGGTTGATGTATTAAAAATATCAGACAATGAGTTGTACACACTGCCTGCGTCAAAAAACGGTACGGCACTAAACACAAGATGTTGTTTCAATACTTCTGCCTTGGCAAAACGGGCGCGCAATTCGGCATTCATAAAATACATTCCGCGCGACAAAAAACGGCTCTGCTTAAACCCACGCAAGGTGTTGTTGCCACCAAGACCTTCAATACTTCCTTCAGAACTCCACTCATCTTGGTACTCAAAAAACGGCGCCCCGCCAAATGTGTAGCCTATGCCTGCGCGGGCAGCAAATACCAATTTTTTAAAGGTGCCGGGCAAAAGCTTTTTATAGCCTTTGGCTTGTGCAAAAAGCTTGTCCATATTGAAACTTGAGCCCAGCGCTTTGCTTGAGAATTCGTTGGTTATTTCGGCAAATATCCCGCGGTTCGGGTCGGGTTCAAAGTCGCGCGTATCATATACCAAACCCAATTGAAAAAAAGTGATGGTCGATTTTCCCACACCTAAAATGTGGTTTTCAGCTCTGTCGCGTTGCAATCTTGAAACCGAATCTACGCGGGTGCTTATGTTCAGTCCGGCCAATTCGCCACCGACAATAAGGCGCATTTTACTGTCCATCATGGCATATTCGCCGCTTACGTTCAGTATGTATTCTTCTTTGGTGTAGTTGTTAAAATAGGTTTGGTTTTGCCCCAGCGACTCGGTGTATTGCTTGTAAAACTGACCGCCAAAAGGAGGACGGGGCATTTTATCCTGCGCCGAAAGTGTGGCCAGGCTGTTGAGTGTATTGTCGGTGAGACCAAAATAGAGCAAGTTGGGATTTATCTCATAGGCAAGTTCGCCCCGCAACCTCCATTTCGATTTAAAAATGTAGGGTTTATCAAGCGTTATAATCAACTCGCGTTGTTGGTTTGATGTGTTGAAAAGCGCCACATCGAGCTTAGTTAGGTAGGGCGTGTAGTTGAAAAATGGGTTTTCTTTATTTCCATTAAAAATAATAGAACCTTCGGCACCGTAGCCAAACCCGTTGATAGGATCTATGCTAATGTCGGGCACTCCGGTTACGTAGGTACCTTCTCTCTTGTCGGCCAGCTCGGCGGAGTCAAGTTGTTTCAGTTGCGAGATTTTGAAGGGGAGGGATTCATTGCCTATTTGAGCGTATAGCTGTGTGGTAAATGCGCTGACAATGAAGGTGGTAAGTAGGAAAACTATCTGTGATTTCACGGTAATTTGTTCGATTTGCGGGCAAACCTAGCCGCCAATTTTGAATAAATTTTGAAGCAAACGTGGCAAGAAGTTAATGACTTGTAAACGTAGTGCCGCTACTCAATTTTGCTGTGTGCCGTACGCAACTGCCGGTGCGAAATGAAGACTAGAACTGCCATAAGAGCTACCGAAACCAATGAAGCACTCAGTGTGCCGAGTTCCAATCCGCCTTTTGCCACGGGTTTGGTGAGCAAGTCGCCAAAAGTGGCACCAAAGGGGCGGGTAAAAATGAATGCAATCCAAAAGAGCACAATTTCATTCACACTTGTCAGGTAGTGCAGCAATACAACCACCACAATAATTCCGGCGGTTATCATGGCGCCCAATTGGTAACTCAGACCCAGGTCGTCGCTTAAAAAGTCGCCAAAAGCCGTGCCCAGGCTGTTTGAGAAAAGAATGGCTATCCAATAATGTACTTCCTTGTTGCGGTTGATGATGGGATAAACCGCCAGCGATTTGAATTTTTGGTACCAGGTGGCCAATGCTGCAATAAGGCCTGCAAACAACAAAATGCTGCCAAAGGTGTAGCCAAGGTGCAGGGTTCGGTCAATAAAATCAGAAATTTCGGTGCCCAGTGTGGTGGTGGCAATAATAACAAGCCAAAAATAAACCGGCACGTATTTTTTGGCATAAAGCTGTATGCTGAGCACAATGCCAAAAAACAACAGCGTGATGCCGATGCCCACCGTATAGCCCAAATTGAGGGTCATTGAAAGAAAATCGCCCAGTGTTTCGCCCAAGGTGGTGGCTATTATTTTCATGAGCCAGAATATGATGGTAATGGCGGCTACTTTGTTATATTTTTCCATGGTGTTTTGGTTTTACAAAATCTTAAACGCCCCCAAAGTTGTGGCTTGATTTTGTAGAAATTCTGAATTCGTGGAAACCGCGACTTCGGTGTTAGTTATTTATTGATTTTGAACCCACCGAAGCAAAAGGGTGAATGCAACGCCAACGCCAAATATACCTGCCACTACGGCTATTTGCAACAAACTGTAGCCAAGTATGGTCCATATTTTGGTGGTTTTTATTTGGCAACGTGTATTCCAAATACAGAAGAAAATAAGATAAACCAAAAAGGCTCTTGCGCCAATGTTTGCGGTAAAGGCCAGGCCAATCAGGTCGTTGAGCAACAGGAAAACTATAATAAGACTGCTTACATTATACACCACCGAAATAATGTGCATGGCAAAGTTGCGCCGTTGCTTGTAGAAGGCTACCGATGAGGCAAAAGCCATAATGGGAATGAGTACGGAGTAAAAGGCTACTTGCGGTGCTAAGTTGTCGGCAGCAAAAGTGAGTCCCAATATTTTGTTATCAACCAAGGCAATATGCAATGCCGCCACGGTAAGTGCATAAAACAGCATTTTGGCAGGGCTACTATAATACAGCCTGTTGCCCAGCCAGTAGTTCTGCACCACTTGAGCCGGATTCTTAAGCAGTAGCCAAAGCGTGGCAACAAAAGAACGCTCAAGCGATACGATATTGGCGGTAAAATCGCTGAGGAGTACAGGGAAAGTTACCTGCTGTCCGGTGTGCTTTTGTCCACATTTATGGCAAAATTCTCCCTGCAGAGCGGTATTACAAACAGAACAATTTTCAGGCATCATGAGGCTAAGGTTGCTATTTTTTGCTAATTATGGTGCATAGCTCCACCTCAATTCACAAAAAACAGGTTTTAGCCTCGCTTTAATCCATTTGGCTCATTCTATAGATTAGAAGCAAATTATTATCCTGTAAGAAAATGCCTGGGTAACGAGGTATTGAAATCGCAAATTCAGAAATAATGCCTTAATGCCTTGTATTGCTTTCGGTTATTTCCTCTTCCACACCGGCAAGTCTTAGGCTGCCATGCGTTCCTTTCTTCTTATAAACCGCGCTTTGGTTTTCATTTGAATGATGCCCAGTTTCTGAAAAGCTATGATGACAAGATATACGGGGTCAATTTCAAACCAACGGTAGCCAAAGTTGGGTCGGCTGCCAAATTTGTGGTGGTTGTTGTGGTAGCTTTCGCCCAGCATGAGAAAATCTACAGGAAGCAGGTTTTTTGAGGTGTCGCTTACCTTAAAGTTTACATAACCGTATTTGTGGGCAAACCAGTTGATAACGGCGCCATGTACCGGACCCATTACAAAGTGCAAAGGCAACAGCAAAAACATCCACCAATGTGTGGCAAAAGCCAGGTAAAACACAATATAGGTTCCGGCCCAGAAAAACCTTACACCCCAAGTGTCGGCAAAGCGGTCAAAAGCCTGCCATTCAGGAACGCCTTTTTTAAATCGGTCTTCAACCGGCACTTCGTTTTTGAAAATGCTGGTGTATATGGTTTTTGTGCGCCACATCATGCGCCACAGGCTGCCATCGTATTTGGGCGAATGCACATCTTTTTCGGTATCGGCAAAGGCGTGGTGCATGCGGTGCAAAACGCCGTAGGCATAGGGGCTTAGGTACGATGAACCTTGTGTGACCATGGAGAAAATGAAAAAGAATTTTTCCCAAAACCTTGACATGGTAAACATGCGGTGGGCAGCATAGCGGTGGTGAAAAAACGTTTGTGAAAACAGAGAAAGGTACCAGTGGGCTACAACGAATAAGAAAATAATCATGGGTAAAATTGAAGTGTCAGCAGCGGCTTTTGCAGGTTGAGAACCCTATGGCCGATAGACGTGCGATGAATGAAATAAAAAGTGAAGTATTTGAAATTGATGGAGTTGTTCAACAAATGGAAGGTAAATCGTGCTCCGCAACAGTGCCGGAGCTAAGAGAATATTCGGTCTATTCAATGTATATGCTTTGTTTGTTGATATAGAGTGCATTTAGCCGTGCGAAGATAGACTGACCCGCCAATTGGAGGTTTTAAAAATTAACTAAATAATGTAAACGTTGTCTCGCGCCCACTTTTGTCACAAGCTGGCCGGGGCACAGAAATAACCACAAAGGGATGTTGTAAAGACTTGTGGATGAATTAGTTAAAATGAATGATTCCCAAAAGGTATGCCAGATAAAGCAGGGCAAATAGGCTGAGTAAAACCAATCCGGTCATGGCCACCACTTTGTTGAAAATTCCGGGTTTGGCTTCGGCAGGCATGTGGCGGCTAAATACCAGTTTGTAATTGAGAAAGGCCAACAGTGGCGCGGTTAAGAATGAAGCTATTGTGGCCACATTTACCAAGGTGCTGAATACATTTCCATTGGTTACCAAGCCAATAATCAATAAGGCACCAAGCGCTATCAACAGCACGCTAACTTTATATACCACCGCACTTTGGTTGTTGGGTCGGCTGCGCAATACCGGCACCAATGCATCGGCTACCCGGGGCGCACCGTCGAGTACTGTAATCGTGGTAGAAAACATGGTGGCAAATGCAGCAAAGGCAATAATAGGGTAGGTCCAGGCACCCAGCGTATCGGTATATATGCTCACAAATTTTTGAGAAAACTGTGCACCACTAAGGCCGCTAAGGCTTTGGTTGCTTGCAAACAATACAAGTGCACCCAGCGATACAAAAATGAGCGCAAGAACCGCCGTGCCCCAATATCCAATATGAAAATCGCGCAGTGCATCGCGCAAGTTCAGGTTTCCTTGGTTGCTTTTTTTCTTCTCTACGGTCCATATAGAGTGCCATGTGGCAATATCAAGTGGGGCGGGCATCCAGCCCATTAATGCAAATAGAAAGAGAAATGAACCCTTATCCAGCAGCCAATCGGGCCATAGGTTTACCTCAGTATGAATGCTCTGTGCCCTGAAAAACGCGATAATACTTGCCACACTCAGCAAAATAACCACCCATTTTACCAGAGAGTCGAGCCAATTGTATTTGCCAACCAACAGCACCAAACTGCACAGCAATAAAAGGATGAAACTTGCCGCAAAACCCGAAAGTTTAATGCTCAACAAATTGGCAAAAAGTGCCGCGGTGACAATAGTAACGGCAGATTGTATGATAAAGGCGGTAGAGGCGGTGAGCAGGGTAAAAAGCCACACAGCCCACTTGCCTATGCGTTGGTAACCTTGAATCAGGTTTTCGCCGGTGGCGGCGGCATAGCGTGGTCCGGCCTCAAAAAACGGGTATTTAAACACATTTGACAACAGCACCACAAACAGCAAAGTGTAGCCATAGGCGGCTCCTGCTTTGGTTGATTGCACCAAATGCGAAACTCCCACAGCGGCGCCGGCGTACAAAAAACCCGGACCCAGTGTTTTCCAAATTGAACTAAGTTTGGTCATGCGGCACACTTCATGCGGCCAAAATATGCTGTATTTGCCAATTAGGTTGACAGTTTATTGACTATTTGACTTAAAACCTGCCAATAAAGTAGCCGGTGGAATATTGGTGGGGTTTTTAGTAATATTGGCCTTCAACATGCGAAACGAAAATGCGAATAGCCAAAGAATATCGGGCAAAGCGTTGCAACAAGCGCTTGTAATTCCCCTTTTCACCGTTTTAGTTATGGCCCTACTCAAGTTTGTTGAAGTCTTTGGTCACCACAATTTTGTGTTTTTGGGCATCGTGCCCCGCACCCCACGGGGTTTGGTGGGTATTGTTACCGGTCCCTTGATACATGGCAACCTCGAGCATTTGGTCAACAATTCGGTCTCGCTTTTTTTGTTTGGCACCGCACTTTTCTATTTCTACAGGCGCATTGCCATCAAAGTATGGCTGTTGCTCTACTTTGCCACAAGCGCCTTGGTTTGGCTGTTTGCCCGCGGTGGTGTGTCGCATATCGGAATCAGCGGGGTTATTTATGCACTGGCTTTTTTTCTTTTTTTTGGTGGCGTTTTGCGAAAAAACCGTCGCTTGGCCGTGGTTTCGCTGCTGCTAACCCTTTTTTATGGCTCTATGGTTTGGGGCGTGTTGCCTTTCGATCCGCGCATCTCGTGGGAGTCGCATTTGTTTGGCGCCTTGGTGGGGCTTTTTCTTTCTATTTATTTTAGAAACGCCAAGGCCGGAATTGAGCATTTTGACCAACCTTCTGAGCTGCCCACCGACTACCCCGACTTGATTGGCGACCAATGGAAAACCGAGGGCGATACTATAGATTTCAGGATAATACGCGAAGAAGAACTCGATGGAAAACAGCACGATAGCAGTGAAACTAATAGTACCCAAGGCGGATTTTATCAGGTAAATTATATTATTAAACCCTCGGCAGGCAAGGACGATAAAGCCACTTAAGTTCTGTTGTTTCCACTCAACCTGCTAAAAGGCTATTCAACCAATTTTTAACTTTGGTTCACAGTGGTTCAATAGATTTGTGACATGTTGAGAATTGAAGGCGTAAGCAAATCTTATGGTACCAAAGTGGCCATTAGAGACATATCTTTTGAAGTGCCCGACGGCAGCACATTTGGTCTGCTGGGCCCCAACGGCGCAGGCAAAACTTCGCTCATTAGAATCATAAATCAAATTCAGCCTGCCGATACCGGCAAGGTGTTTTTTAACAACAAACCCATAACCGAAGATTTGGTAAATCAAATAGGTTACCTGCCCGAAGAGCGTGGGTTGTACAAAAAAATGAAAGTGGGTGAGCAGGTGCTTTACCTGGCCCGGCTGAAAGGAATGAGCAAAGCCGATGCAGTGCGCGAAATAAAATGGTGGTTCGACCGACTGCACATAACCGATTGGTGGAACAAAAAAGTGGAAACACTCTCAAAAGGAATGCAGCAAAAAGTGCAGTTTATTGCCACCGTATTGCACAAACCCAGTCTGATTATTCTCGATGAGCCTTTTAGTGGTTTTGACCCTGTGAACGCCGAAATTGTGAAAAATGAGTTGCTGCGACTGAAGGAAGACGGGGCCACCATCATGCTTTCCACCCACCGCATGGAATCGGTTGAAGAGCTTTGCGATTATGTGGCCATGATACATAAATCGGAAAAAGTGCTTGATGGCAAAATAGCCGACGTGAAAAGGCAGTTTAAACGCAATGAATTTGAAGTGAAATACCGCGGCGAAAAATTGGATACTTACCCCGCCGAGGCTTTGCAAATTTTGCACGAAGGCTACGACGAAGAACACGAAGCGCAGGTGGTACATATAAAAATGGCCAACGACGAACATACCAATGAAGTGCTTACACATTTCATGAGTCAACGACAAGTAATAGGATTTGGCGAAATACTGCCCGGTATTGAAGAAATATTTGTAAACATAGCTAAGAATTGAAAATGAACAAGATAAATTTAATAATAGGAAGAGAGTACATGACCAAAATAAAGTCACGTACTTTTATTTTACTCACTATTTTGGGCCCCATATTATACTTGTTGCTCATTTTTGGTTCGGTTTTTATAGCCAAACTTGCCAACAAAGGCGATGTAGATTTGGTATTGGTTGACAAGTCGGGCTTGTTTGCCGATGATTTTAAGAAGGAAAGCAAATTCATAACCCAAATTCAAAACCTTGATCCCGAGGAAATAGAACGCGCCTACATGGAAGAAGGCTGGGAGTCAACCACCGTGTATATTCCTGCCAATATTGCGGAGACTAAAAAAGGGGTGGAAATTTATTACAAAGAAAACCCCGGAATGTCGGTGGTAGATAAGGTTAAAAACATAGTAAACAACAAGTTGCGCGATGTAGCCATGCTCAACGAAGGTATAGACAAAGCGGTGGCACAAAGCATACAAAGTATTGATGTAGAAGTAGAAACAAAGCCCATTAGCGAAGAAGGAGCCAAGCAGGGCAACGTGAAAATAGCCGCCGGATTGGCTTTTGGTTCGGCATTTTTATTATACTTTTTTATATTCATTTACGGCAGTATGGTACTGCGTGGCGTGCAAGAAGAAAAAACAAGCCGCATATCAGAAGTTATCATTTCGTCGGTAAAACCTTTTGAGCTCATGATGGGTAAAATTATAGGAAACGCATTGCTCGGTTTCACACAATTTGCCTTTTGGATCATATTGGCTACCGCGGGTTCTATGGTGGTGGGCGCCATTTTCGCCGATTCCACGCAAGGAATGTTGCAGGAAATGACTCAAAACAATCCGCAGATGCAGGCGGGCATGGCAAGTAATCCAATGGCGCAGGATTCCATCTCGGCGCTCATGCAGGCCGGTGCCGATTTCAATGTGTTTGAAACCATTTTCTATTTCATTATTTTCTTTTTGGGTGGTTATTTACTCTACAGCTCATTGTTTGCCGCAGTGGCTGCTGCTGTAGATGGACAGCAGGATTTGCAGCAATTTATGCTTCCTATATCGCTGCCGCTTATTTTGGGTATTATAGTAATGCCTTCTGTAATAGAAAATCCCAATAATCCATTGGCGGTATTTTTCTCCATTTTTCCACTTACCTCGCCCATTGTAATGATGGCCCGCATACCGTTTGAAGTGGTTTGGTGGCAAAAACTGCTTTCGGTAGTCTTGCTCATCGCCACATTTATTGGTTCCGTTTATGTATCCGGCAAAATATACCGCGTGGGTTTATTGAGCTACGGCGCCAAGCCCAGCTGGAAACAAATGTTTAAATGGCTTACTTATAAGGGCTAGAGCACATTGCCCCTTTTTTTAAGGCACCTTTTAAACTCTGCACTTAATAGTAGTGATTTTGTACCAAGTTTACTGCGTTGAATTGAAAAGCCTAAACGCCACTATTGAATCAAGAATTGACCGGAAATTCCATCTGGCATATCAAAAAGGCGATATATTGGTTGTGATTTAGTAAACATCAGCTTTCACATAAAAATTTTTCAACTAAAAATTTGGGGTTTAGCTTGGGTATTAATACATTTATCCCATTGGGATGTTTTTTGTAGAATATTGCGATGCTGAAAGAAGATATTTTCAAAAAGCACTAAAAATTTAATTTATGAAAAAGGTAAGTATATTGTTTATACTGTTATTTCAAGGCTTTATCGTATTGGCTCAATTTGATGTTGACAGATTGCGACTTGGATTTGGAGTCAACAAATCCTTGACATTTCCTTCGGGCAACTACGCATTCGAACAACAATTTTTTCAACCCAAAATAACCGTTGGCGCAGATTTTTCCACATTTATACGTAAAATGGATTTGGCAATCACAATGACTTTTGAAAAATTGAATTATGCAAGGCCATTTCTATATCCTTCTGGGTATGGAACTACTTCATATTGGGGTTCATTGCCGGAGCAGGTCCTGTACTCAAGTCATTTAATTGGACTTAATTTTGGTGCTAATTATAAATTGATTGAGTCGAAAAAATGGTCGCTTACCATGTATTTTATGGGTGGATATATTATTGGACCCCATTATATGGTGCGTGAGAGATTTGATAATGAGCATTTCATCCCATCGGAATTAGTGGAAAAACGTTCTTTTTCTGCTTTGAATGTTGGGGCTTCAGCAACAATTGGGTATAAATTGTCTGAGAATTATACCCTTGGCTTTGATGTGGGGATAAATCAATATTATAATAAACACCTACGTAATATAAATCGCTATTTAGGCATACCTACACCAAATAATTTTCAAATCATTCTTACTAAAACCCTTAACCACTGAAAGGATGGATGTCGCTTGTGGGCTTGAGTGGAAAGGTTGATTATTTGATTTAATGGATGATTTATCACATTTCAGAGGTAAGATTGATAAAAGTTGTTGGTAAATATTTAATAATAGCATATCTCATGTTGTTTAGCTGTGAAGGGGTGAGCAGCCAAAACATTATGCAAACGGCAAATTGGGTTTTTGGTGAAAGAACTTGGTTGGCATTTAAAGAGGATGGTTCATTTACACTTAATGGTATTAAACACAATTCGGTGGAAGGTACCGCTACCATATCCGACGAATCGGGTCGTTTATTATTTTACACCAATGGCATTGAGTTGTATGATTCCAACCAAACGCTCTTGGCTGACGACTTGAATTCAGACCTTACCTGCACCCAATCATCTATATTCTTGAAAATCAATAGCAAAAAGGGGTACTATTTAATAACCAATAATGTTGGCGGGTTGTATTATTCGTTCATCGACTATTCCGCCAAATTTCCCGCAGGATTTATTTCAAAAAAGAATAAGGCCATTTTTATGGACGAATTATCTGAAAAACTTACTGCATGTCGCATTCCTGATACAGACGCCTATTGGATAGTTGGAAGTATAAAAAGAAGTGCCTTGCAATTTGTAGTGAGATTGGATGAGTCAGGATTTTCTGAACCTGAGTATTTCTGTGTAGGAGAGCCGGTAAGAGGATATATTGGAGAAATGCGTTTTTCGCCTGATGGGAGGTTTGTTGCCAAGACTACTGAATTGGATGGTTTGGTTGAATTGTTTTGTTTTGATCCCATAAAGGGACGGTTTTTAAGTTCTGTGGTTATTAGTAGAATGACTGCTTACGGTTTGTGTTTCAGTGCATTGTCTGATAAGTTGTTTGTGGTGAAAGATGTGGGGCAGTCAGCCCAAAATATTTATGTCTATGATTTGAAGGCGGGATTGGATAAGGTATCGTCAACCGCACGTGCCCTGCCACTTAATGATATGAAGGAAAGACTTCAGATTGGGCCTGATTATAATATTTATTCAATTGGCTACTATCATGTGGCCAAACTCACCAATACGGAAGGCCCCATTGAAAATATTGGTTTTGAAAACCTGTTGGATACGGGGCTTTGCTGTCTTGGTATTACGAATTTTGCAAGTAATTATTTTCACGATAAGGTTCATTACACTCCGTTTCCTTTTATTTGTGGTTCCAGCGTATGTTTTTACGACAAATGGCTACAAGAATTGTATATACCCAATATAATCAGCCCAAATGGCGATGGATTGAACGATGCTTTTCACATACGCAGAATAGATGAGTATGATGAAATTGATATAAGCATTTACAACAGATGGGGAGAATGTGTTTTTAAATCAACTGATATTTCATTTTCATGGGACGGTAGCTACAATGGCAAACCTGTTGTAAATGGTAGTTATTTTTATGTTGCAAACTATACCACATTCAAGCACACCTACCATCTGCGGGGCGTAATTTTCGTTTTGCGTTAGGTACTGAAACCTTTCTATTCAGCTCATTTCAAAAATCCGTATTCACCGAAATTAAAATTATACTCCAGAAAAACTTTGTACCTATTATTGTGAGTGAAATAGCGATGAATATGGATAAATTGACTCGATTTAATCAAAAATTATTAGCAATTCTGGGTACCGGCATTCTTGTGGCCGTAGTGGTTTCAATATTAGGGGTAGTTGTGGGATTTTTATTTGACATTTTTGGACGCAGAACGCATAAAAACGAAGGAGTTGCCGTCCAACAATTGCAACTACCAAGCTCAGATTCAGCAGCTGAGGCTAAAGTTACCTACTTGCCTGCTCTCCAATTTGACAGCGCTGTTGCCAAGTACTTGATTCCCGTGCACCAACTTGTTGCCAATGAGGCAAGTGGTTTTGGAGGGTTTTCAAAGCGTACGAGTGGTTCATCGTATTCAAGGGGTTCAAATACAGGTATTTGCAATAACTTTGTGTTGTACGATTATGAAAAAAACACATCAAAGCTTTTATTCTCCAATAAAGTCAAGATAAGTAAATGGCGCTATTTTGCCATTGATACATTAAAACTGTTGGTTTTCAAGGTGGTTAATAACGACTCAAACCATGACGGTTATTTGAACAGTGACGATTTTGAATGTATCTATATTTATTATTTAAACGACGGACAGTTGGAATGCTATATGTTTGACAACCAAACTGTTGTTGATTTCAATTTGTTGAAAAAAACGGTTTTGTTGTCAATAGAGTTGGGCATTGATGAAAATTCAGATAGGAAATACGACAGCACTTTGGAACCACAGAGAATAGCAGCCATCAATATCCGCACTCGAAAAATTCAAGAGATTATAGATGACTCTATTTATAAACAAGTTCATGATATTATGAATACAGCCCATTAAAGTTCCTTGTCGAATTTGGTTTTGCCAAAACGCATTTTGGGTTGATTGCGCTACATCCAACAAAAACTTATTGGATAAATATGGGCGAAATCCATACAACCTAACATATAAGTTTGCATCTTTACTACCCAAGAAGCGCTACCATCTATGCACGACCAACACAAAAGGCCTAACAAGCAAATTGCCGAATCCGGCGAGTTGGAATCATTGCGTAAGTTGGTTGAAGAACAGCGTCAGCTCATTGAGCGCGCCAATGGCGATCTTGTGAAAATGCAACACGATTTCGGCGATTTTGCCTATGTGGTTTCTCATGTGCTTCGCGGCCCCATAAGTTCCATATTGGGTATCTTTGAATTGCTTGACAGCAAGTCGCTTACACCTGAAAATGAACACTATTTTGAGATCATTAAAAGCCGCACACAAATTGTTGACGAAGTAATACATGACCTGAACCAAATAGTAGGTTTGCAACGTGGCGTTCGCGATATAATTCAGGTAATAGAACCCAAAGAAATAATTGAAAATTTATTGGGGTATTTCAGTAAGGAAATTGATACAAAGGCACTGAACATCCAATGGGATTTGGATGGGGTTTCTTCCTTTTTATCGTCAAAAGAAACCATTAGAAATATTTTTTATCATTTGATAGACAATGCCTTAATTCATGGCTGTCTAAGCGATAAACCACAGATAACTTTTGCAGCAAGCATTGAAAATGATCTGATAAAATTCGTGGTTACCGACAATGGTCCGGGGATGGATTTGGGCAAAATTTCCAACAAAATATTTGAACCCTATTATAAATACTCCAAAAACAGTCATAATAAAGGGTTGGGGCTGTACCTTGCCAAACTTCAGGTAGAAATGCTTGGCGGTAGCATTGGGGCGTTTTCTGAGCCGGGAAAGGGCTTTTCGGTGCACTTCGACATTCCGAAAATTGAGCGCGCCGAACGTAGGGTATTGCTTGATAGTGATGTGGTTAGGTTTACCTATTATCCTGAGCTTAGTGCCATTAAAGCGAAATGGAAACGCGATTTGAAACCCAGTGAATTCAATGAAGTATTTGGTTTTATTCTTGACTTTATCAAAAGGTATAAGACCAATTTTTGGATTGCTGATATCAGCGATTCTAATAACAATGAAATAGAGCTCAATCAGGTGCGTCGAAAATTCAGGGCGAGGTTTCATGAAACGGGAATAGATATGCTTATTATTGTTACGGGCGATGCAACCGATAGGGGAGTAAACAATGAAACTAATATTTCTGAACAAATACAATCGGCTTATACCATACCTGTGGTGGTTTGCAAAAGCCTTGATGATGCCATTGCAATTATCAGCAAATCCAAAACGGCGAACCAATAGGGAAGTGCACTAATCCGAAATCATAGAGCCTATTGCCAACAAATTCAATAAATTGCGGCTACCAAACGAAAGCAATATGACTATAGGTAATATACTTGATTATGAGCTGTTTACCGTGCACGATGCCACGCTAAGGGTATGGAATATTTTCTGGTTTGCCGTAGTTATTGGTATTGCGTGGCTTCTTATTCGCATTATCAAGTTGGTTCTCAACAGGCAGGTTATTGCCCGCGATATGGACAAGGGCAGTGTGGTAGCGCTTATCCAACTCGTTAAATATTTCGTATATACAATAGCAATTGTTATACTTTTAGAAAGCGTTGGCGTAAAAATGTCGATGCTTTTGGCAAGTTCTGCAGCTTTTTTATTGGCAATTGGCTTGGGTTTGCAACAAGTATTCTACGACATTGTGAGCGGTATTTTGCTCTTGTTCGAAGGGACCATAAGGGTAGAGGATGTGGTAGAAATAAACCAGGATTTGGTAGGAAAAGTAATGCATATTGGCCTGCGTACTTCTAAAATTGAAACCCGTGAAAATATTTATGTTATAGTTCCCAATTCCAAATTTATTTCGGGCGATGTGGTTAATTGGAGCCACATTACCAAATCAACGCGCTTTAAAGTAACGGTGGGAGTAGCATACGGAAGTGATATTGTGTTGGTAAAAAACCTGTTGCTCAAGGCTGCCGACAAACACGAAAATGTAGAGGAAAACCCGGGACCATTCGTTCGCTTCAACGATTTTGGCGATAGCGCCCTGGATTTTGAACTCTATTTTTGGACCAGCGAAACATTTGGTGTAGAAAATATAAAAAGCGATTTACGCTTTAAAATTGACGCGCTTTTCAGAGAACATAATGTCTCCATTCCTTTTCCACAGCGCGATTTGCATATTCGCTCATCAGATTTGCCAGCCGGTAGTTTGCGCAATTTATAAGTTGAATAAGTTATTTTTTTGGGGAATAGGTAGCTTGGTACCAAATGCTTCGTTGAACTTCGCTGCCACATAGGCCGCAAGTTCAGGAGTATGCAGCTCGTTGGATTGGTGTATAAAAAACCCTATTTTTTCTAAGCCGGAATTCACCCAATCAAGCAACAAGTTGGTCCAGGCATCAATGCGTTCAAAGTCGCTGTGATGCAGGTTGTTGCCAACAAATCGTATAAATACTTCCTTATTGCAAAGTCGGTTGTGAAGCAAGGTGCGCTTGCCTGCTGTATCGGTTATTACAAGACTCAAATCAAGTTCCTGCAAAAGATAAAACAAACGGTCATTGAGCCAATTTTCACCACGCAGTTCTACCGCCAAGGCATATTTTCTTGGGAATTGCCGTAAGTATTCTTCAAATGATTCAAAATTTTCATAATGATAATTGTCGGGAAGTTGTAGCAATATAGTGCCCCTATTCTGACCCAAATTATCCACTTGCTCAATGAATTTTTCGGTTTGCTTCAAAGCCTTCTTCAACCTCAGTCGATGGCTGACTACTTGGTGCATTTTTGGGTAAAACCTGAAATCTGTGCCAACCTGTTCGGTCCACCTTCTGAGTGTATTTTCGCTAAATGTATTATAATGAGTAGCATTGAGTTCAATGGCATTGAATAGTTGGCTGTAGTGGCCAAGGTAGTTTTCGGTACGCGCTTTTTCAGGGTAATAGGTTCCTTTCCACTCTTTTACTCCCCATCGCGTGCCACCTACGTACACTTCCGGTGTTTTGGATTTGAATCCCGGCAATACCTGCGCACAATCAGTGTGTGCCGGCGGTAAGCTAAAGTCAACTGAATCAATATGTTCTGCTTTGCCAAACTCCATTTATTTGCCATTTGTTTTTATGGATATTACAAACTGCATTTGATTTATTCACGATCTATTTTTCTATTATAATGGTAATATACACAGTTAATAAGTGTCTGTTTGGCTGCACCAAAACCAGATTGTTGATGGAGCTAAGGTTCTAAATCAATATTTTTGACACGGTAACTTAATGCCAAAACAGCCAAAAGGTTTAATTCACCTATGAAGTTTTTTCTCCGTTTCAAAACAGAGTTTTTATTCAGAATAAACCTTTGGCAGTTATGAAAAATGAAATAAAAAAGAGCATTAACCTAATCTTTCACAAATTTATAGCTGCCGGATTGGAGGTTATTTTGCAGATTTATGATATATTTACCTTTGCTAAGTTGTTGTATATCAATTGTTCCTTGGGTGTTTCCACGCATGATGGTTTTGCCCGATAAATCAGCGATTTCATATTGCAGCAATTCGCTACTGTTTATTTTCAGGAAATTAGTTGCCGGGTTGGGGTATATGCTCACCTCTAGGGTATTGCTTGGCGGAACCCCGATAAACGGATCTTTCATTTTCTTCAGGTCGGCTGTAAAAATGCCCCTTCCGTGTGTATAAACAAACAATTTGCGGTCGGTGTAGCGCAAACGCACTTGCTGAACCACCACATTGGGAAACTGCTCGTCTTTTACCCAGGTTTGTCCGCCGTTTTGTGTGGTATATAAACCAAAGTCGGTGCCTATTATAAAAAAGGAATCGGGGCGGTAAGGGTCCACTGCCAGCCAGTTGGCGGGGAGCTGTTTGGGCAGGTCGCCGCTGATGCTTTTCCATTTGGGCTTGTCAGTATCCGCGTCATCTACTCGCCATACACGCGCCTGCCCCGAGTAATTGCTCAAGGTGATATATAAAATGCCATCGTTTCGCGGATGCACGGTGATGCTTGAAATAAAACCGCCATTCAGGTCAGAACCAAGGCTTTTGGTTATACTTACTTCATCGCCGGGTTCGGCTGCATACAGGTCGTCTATACGCCACAAACCCAGGTTATCGCCACCAAAGTATATGCGTTTGGGGTCGTGGTTATTAGGAATTCCCACCGCATATAAATTCACTTTGTAGTCGGTAAGCGGGTACCAACTGCCACCCCCATCGTAGCTGAAAAAAATGCGTCGCCTTGTAGGGAAAAATAACATTTCGCTATTTAAGTAGTTCATTTCAAAGGGGTTGATAAACCAGGCACCATCGTCAATCTGACCGTTGTGGTCGCCGTCCAATTGGTTCATTATACCTGTAGAGGTGGGAATATCATAATCGAGGTGGGTGGTTTTTGCAATGGCGCCATTTTGCGACGACATATAGGCTACAGTTGGTTGGCCTTGGTGGATGTGGCAAAAAGCACCATCGCCACCCAGTGCGCTCACAAATTTTTCTCTTCCGTCAAGCGAATAGTTGGTGCCATTGTCTTGAGCACCGCCCAGCGTGCCCAAGCTGTCGGGCATAAACGAGCCTGCATAGAATTGGGTCACATTATAGCCATTGTTTTTGTCAACGTAGCGCGTGGCTATAGTTTGCCAGTTGTATTCATATATTCCGCCGTCGCAGCCCAGGTAAAAATAGCCGGGGCGGTCGCGGCGAAAGGTATATACATGGTGGTCGGGGTGTCCGTTATTTCCTCGTTTCCAGCTTTGCCCGCCATTGGTGCTAAACACAAAGTCGCGGCAACCGGTTACTACTTTTTGGCTGTCGTGTGGGTCAACCCCAAGGGCTAGCGTAAACCAAGGTTGGGCAAAACTTGCATTGGTGCCGTTTGACGGATTGTCAACCGCATGCCAGGTTTTTCCGCCATTGCTGCTTTTCCATACGCCTATGGTTTTTCCGTTTTCCCCATCAATATTTACCGTAAAATTGGCAAAAACCACCTTCGGAAAATCATCACATTTATCAAATACCAAACGGTTGTAACCACCTGTAGGTGTGCCTTTTGTTATTTTTTCAAAGGTGTTGGCTTCACCGGTTTCTGAGCGGTAAATGCCGTTGGATATAACCGCTACAAGCACCGATCCGTCGGGGAAGGTTTCCAGGTCTGAAACACCATTCATACCCAGCAGTTTTTCAAAGGTTTTTCCGCCATCGGTAGTGCGCCAAAGGCCATTGCTTGCCGTAGCCACATACAGTGTATTTGAGTCGGTTAGTGAGTGCTCTATATCCCAAATATTGCCAAAGTTGAGGGTGGTATCCAGTTGCTCAAATGTATCGCCGCCGTCGGTTGATTTAAAAATGCCCTCGCCGGGAACACCAATGCCACCTGCGGCAATGCCGGTTCCGTAGTAAATGATATTGTATTCAAAAGGGCTTTGCTCCAGGCAAGTGGTGGTTAGGTTGCTCGCCCAATCATTCATGGGTTTCCAACCCGCTCCATTGGTTTTTGACTGCCAAAGCCCACCTGAATTTGATGCAGCAATTACGCGGTTGTAGTCTGCTCTATCCACCAAAATATCCATGGTGCGTCCGCCTACATTGGCAGGGCCTATTTCAACCACATTGCTCAGTCCGCTTTTGGGTTTTCGCTTATAGGCTTTGCTCTTTTCGTAGTTGTACCATTTGGTATAAAGTCCGGAAGGTATTTCGCCGTTTTCATTTTTTTTCATGGTAAACCACTGTTCATAATAGCCCGGATTTTGGTGGTAAACTACTTCTTCGGTAGCTTCATTATGTTTTTTTGACTGGCACGAAACGGCAATCAAAGCCACTACAAGTGCTGTTATATAGATGCTATATGCTTTCATGAGGAATCACTTTAGGCGAAGGCAACACAATGATAGCCAATTAATGAAATATTTTGAAATGTAAGAAGGTGTGGCGGGTTTGCCATCAAAGCTTTACAAACTGACTTTGGTACCGCGCATTTTTGTGCATGACCACCAGTTGGTAGTTGCCTTTGGGCAAAGTGCCTACTGTCAATAAGTTGCTGCCTTTGCCCTGCATAAGCAGTTGGCCGCTTGTATTGTAAATGTGGTAGGTAAATGTGCCTTCCAGCTCCACTTTTATTTCGTTCTCCACCGGATTTGGGTAAATGTGCAACTTATTGGTTTTCACTTCTTCTACGGCAAAGAACGGATCGTCCATTTTTTTCATATTGGCTGCAAAAATGCCGCGTCCGTGGGTGTAAACAAATAGTTTGCGGTCGGTTTTGCGCATTCTTATATTTTGAATGGCCACATTGGGTATGCGTTCTTCTTTTAACCAGGTTTCGCCACCGTTTTTGGTGGTGTACAAGCCAAAGTCGGTTGCCACTATCAGGTAATCGTCAGGGCGGTACGGATCTACTTCTATCCAGTTGGCAGGCAGTCCTTTAGGCAAATCGCCGCTTATTGGTGTCCAAACGGGTTTGTCGGTTTGTGCGCTGTCTATACGCCATACCCGCGGCGCATTGGCCATGTTGCTCAGTGCCAGGTAAATGGTGCCGTCGTTGCGCGGATGCACGGTAATGCAGGCTATAAAACCGCCATTGAGTTGATTTGGCAAAAACCTGCTCAGGCTCACTTCATCGCCCGGGCTCGCGTTGTAAAAGTCGTCGATTCTATAAAGCGAAAGGTTGTCGCCCCCCACATACACCTTATTCGGATTGTCGTTTTGTGGAATTCCCACGGCGTATAAGTTTACCCGCAGGTTGGTAAGCACCGACCAGCTTTGAGCTCCGTCAAAAGTGTACCACAAGCGTCGTCGAGTGGGGAAAAACAGCAAATCGCCGTTGTAGTAGCTCATTTCGTAGGGGTTTTCAAACCAGGCGCCGTCGTCTATGGTGCCGTCAAAATTGGCATCCATTTCGCCCATTACGCCCACCGTTGATGGAATAGCAATGTTAAGCGTTCCTGTTTTTCTTATGTTGCCATTTTGCGAGGTAACGTAGGCAATATCAGGGTGTTGTTGGTTGATGTGGCAAAAACCACCATCGCCACCGTATATTACATTAAAGCTTGACTTGCCTTGGAAACCGTACAGACTGTTGTTGTCTTGTGCACCGGCCAGCACACCCAGCGAGTCGGGGGCAAAGGTGCCTGCATAAAATTGGGTTACGTTGTAGTTGTTGTTTCTGTCGTTGTATTGAAACGAGATGGTGCTCCAGTTGTATTCGTAAATACCACCGTCGTTTCCGGCCAGAAAAACACCATTTCTATCGGGGTAAAATGCAAAGCAATGGTAGTCGGCGTGCGAGTCGCGACCGCGTTGCCACGTTTGGCCGCCGTTTTTGGTGTAAGTGTAGCCTGCCGAACCCACCACAACAAGGTTGGTGTCGGCAAGATCAACGCCCATACTCAAACAGTACCACGGAAAACCAAAGTTCTCGCCCGTATTGCCGGGATTGCCCGCTTCGTTCCAGGTCTTGCCGCCATTAGAACTTTTCCATACACCCACACAAGCGCCATTGTAGCCATTGGTTCCTTTGGCAAACAAGGCGTAGATTACCTTGGGAAATGCTTGGCAATAAGCAAGTTCCACCCGATTGAAACCGCCGCTTGGCAAGCCTTTTTTTGTTTCGGTAAAAGTATTGGGCTCGCCGTTGGGAGAGTAGAAAACTCCGCGCGATTCAACTGCAATAAATACTCCGCCATCCGGCATTACTTCTATATCGTGCACATCTACACCCGATTGGAAAACTTGTTCAAATGTGTCGCCGGCGGTGGTGGTGCGGTACAAACCGTTGTTTGATGTAGCCACAAAAACAGTGTTGGAGTCAACCAAGCTGTGTTCTACGCGCCAAATACCTTTGAAAGGGGTAATGATACTCGATTCAAGTTGCGTAAAACTAGCGCCACCATCGGTCGATTTAAAAAGACCTTCGCCTGAAATTCCGGCGGTGTTGCTTGCCACTTCGCCTGTGCCGTAGTAGATAATATTGTAATCAAAAGGACTTTGCGTAATGCTTGTGGCTGAGAGGGTTGCGGCATTGTCGTTTATTGGATTCCAACTGTTGCCGCGGTTGGTGCTTTCCCAAATGCCACCCGAAATGCCACAGGCAAGCAGGCGGTTGGGGTCGGCTTTGTCAATGAGTATGCCCCGGGTGCGTCCACCAATATTGTAGGGGCCTATTTCTTTTATATTGCACAAGCCTGTACTTTCATTTTTCTTGCGCGCTTTGTTGTCGGCAGCTTGCCATTGCCTGTACATGCCCATGGGTATTTCTTCGCCTTCTTTAAGGCCTTTCATGGTGCGCCATTGCTCTATCCAACCCGGATTGGTGCCGGGTGTTTCGTGCTCCTCATCTTCTTCGCTTACGCTGTTGGTATTATTAAATCTTAATATGTGGAAGGCAACAGTAGCTGCAAATGCGGTAAAAAGTGCCACTGCCACAAGGCTTTTGCTTGGTTTTAACTTTGAAATCAACATGTTGTTTTTGAAAGGTAAATGCAATATTAAACCATCAGATTTTGAGCCTTGGTTTATAACTGTAGTTTTGTATATCAAAAAAAACCAAATAGTATGCAATTCAAAAGTTTCCTAGCCAGCGCATTCGCCATAGCTTTTTTGGCAAGTTGCGGAAATAATAGCCACAAAGAAGGTTCAGAAGAAAGTACTGAAAACGAAATGAACCATGAGGCAACACACGAAGAAGCCCAACCCGAAACCTGCAAGTACACCTACGTGGACGATAGCACGGCGGTAACTTGGACGGCTTATAAATACGAAAGCAAAGCCGGTGTAGGCGGCTCGTTTAAGCAGCACGAAGTTTATCCTATGGTACAATCCGGCGATTACTCTGAGGTACTCAACGGCATGGAATTCAGAATTCCCGTGGCATCAACTTACACCAACAACGACGACAGAGATGCCAAGATTAAGGAGCATTTTTGGGGAAAATTGGCAAACACCGATATGATTACCGGCGAAATAGTGGAAGTATCGGGTACCGAAGCTGAAGGAAAGGTGAAAGTGAAACTGACCATGAACAATATGGAACAGACCATTGATGGAACTTACACCATGAAAGAAGATGGTCACATCAGTTTAATGACCGAAGTGGATATGTCAAACTTTGGCGGACTTGATGCCATTGCTGCTCTCAACAAGGTTTGTGAAGACTTGCACCGCGAGGCACCGGGTCAAAAAAGCGTACTTTGGCCAAATGTGAGCGTGGTAGTGAAAGGCTTTCTCAAAAAAGACTGTCCTGAAAACGCCATGTAGATTTTGTTAATGGGTGGTTGTATAAGTCAATAAATCCCATTAATACTCTGGCATGGCCTGCACAAAGGCTTGTCTAATAAAATAAAAATGCCCGCTGAATAATTTTCGGCGGGCATTTTTTGTATCGCATTGTGCCACAGTCAATAACTATGCTCCGTGAGTTTTACTTTGCCCCGATAGGTCCAGTAAATAATGCCGGTATAGGCCAGCACAAAGGGCAAGCCAAACAGGCTGATGGTAAACATGGTTTTCAAGGTACTTTGCGAACTTGCACTGTTGTAAATATCCAAATTATAGGCAGGGTCGGTGCTCGATATCATCATATTAGGAAAAATACCCAAGGCAAAAAGTCCCACTATAGCGCCAATGCTCAGCGCCGACGAAACAAAAGCCTGCAACTCCTTGCCTTTTACCAGCGTACGCGGAATATTCAATATAGACAACACATTGAGAACCACCACCAGCCAGGCGAAAACAGAAATGGCGGTTTGGTGGTCATTTACCAATTGGTGCGTTTCCCAGGGGGCGGCCACTTTGCCAAAAGAGAAGTTGGCAATCATTTCGGGTTTCAGCACGAGGGTATAAACCGTAACTGAGGCGAAAAGCAAGACAAAAAGTATGTAGGCGTTTTTGGCCCATTTCCGGGCGGCTTCCTGTAGCGCCCCTTCGGTTTTCAGATTCAGGTAAATAGCACCATGCAGGGCAAACATGCTCACACTAAAAGCCCCTGCAAGCAGCGTATATGGAGTTAAAAGGTCAAAAAATCCACCGGTAAATTCCTTGTCGGCGCCAATTGCAAAACCCAGCACCACATTGCCAATGGCCACACCAAAAAGCAGTGAAGCCAACAAGGACCCCGCAAAAAAGCTGATATCCCACATATTGCGCCACCAGGTTTTGTCTTCTTTTCCTCTGAACTCCATGCTTACCGCCCTGAAAATAAGGGCAAAGAGCAGGGCCATAAAGGGCAGGTAAAAAGCAGAAAATGAAGTAGCATAAACATGCGGAAAGGCGGCAAACAAGGCACCACCTGCCGTTATGAGCCATACTTCGTTGCCGTCCCACACAGGGCCAATGGCATTTATCATCAAGCGGCGGTTGGTATTGCCCTTGGCAAACAAGTGCAAAATACCCACGCCCAAATCAAAACCATCTAAAATGGCGTAACCAATAAGCAGCACGCCCACCAGCAAATACCAAATTACATTATAATCCATTGTGTGAGTTATTTAGTTTGTTGAGACCAAATATGCGAGCTACCCACTTCTCGCGTTCGGGGTATTGCGCGCTTCCTTCTTTCAGTTCGCCGTAGCCGTGTTTTATCTCCTTGTCCATCACATATATCCATACCAAAAACAGCAAGAGGTAAACTACCGCAAACATGATGAGCGATATGGTTACTTCAGTAGCATCCACCGCTTTTGACAAACTATCGGCGGTGCGCAACAGGCCGTAAACCGTCCAGGGTTGCCTTCCCATTTCGGCGGAAACCCAGCCTGCTTCGTTGGCTACAACGGGCAGTACCACCGAAAAGGCAAACAGGCGCAGCAACCACTTTTGTTTGAAAAGAGCGTTTTTGAAATGCAGGAACGAAGCAAACAGTGTGAGACCGATAAACAGCATACCAATAGCCACCATGAGGTGGTAGGTTTGGAAAATAACCCCCGCATTAGGCCAGTCTTCGCGCGGAAACTCCATCAAGCCCGGCACTTTGTGTTGCGTATCAAAGGCAATGAGATAAGAGAGCATGCCCGGAATTTTAAGTCCGTAGGTTTTGTGCGTTTCCGTGTTGGTCCAGCCGAGTACGTACATAGGTGCTTCAGCCGTCGATTCATAAAGTCCTTCAAATGCGGCCAGTTTAGCGGGTTGGTATTCGGCCACCACATCGGCGTGTTTGTGGCCCAGCGCCAGTTGCGAAAGCGAAAAAACCGTGGCCACCGCAAGTGCAACCAAAAAAGAGCGTTGAGCAGTTTCAACGTATTTTCTCTTTAGGATGAAGAAAGCCGAAACGCTGAGTACCAAAAAACTACCTTGCAAAAAGGAGCCCACCACCACATGGCTGAAACGCACCATGGCGCTCGGGTTGAAAACCATTCCCCAAAAACTCGTAATCTGCGCCATGGCATCTACACCTTCGCCCACAATTTGGTAGGCTACAGGGGTTTGTTGCCAACTGTTGGCCACCACTATCCAAAAGGCTGAAAGCGTGCTGCCTACAAAAACCATTAGGGTAGAAAACAAGTGGAAGCCCCGCGATACACGGCTCCAGCCAAAAAGCAGAACCGCCAGAAAACCCGACTCCAGAAAAAAAGCGAAAATACCTTCAGCAGCCAGCGGCGAGCCAAATACATCGCCCACAAAACGGCTGTATGAAGCCCAGTTGGTGCCAAATTCAAACTCGAGTACAATGCCCGAAGCTACGCCCACCGAAAAAGTAGCCGCAAAAATTTTGATCCAAAAGCGGGTAATTTTTTCGTAAACCTCCAATTTGGTAAAATAATGCAAGCCTTCAAAAACCACCAACAGCAATCCTATTCCAATACTAAAAGGAGGGAAGATGTAGTGAAACATGGCAGTGAAGGCAAATTGCAATCGCGAGAGCAATTCAACGTCCATTGTTACTATTATTATTTGTTCGTTTGTAAACCAAAAGGGCCAGCACCAGCACTATCATTACTAAACCCACCCTTATAACCTTGCGGGGCATGGCATCGGCAAAGTAGGGTAGTAGAAAAAGGCTGTGCTTTAGCAAGCTGTAAAGCAGCATACCTGCCATTACTATAATAAACAATCGTGAGACCCTTTTCAAAATATTGTTCTGTAAGAAGTGGTCAAAACTACGGGCAGTTAGCCATCATAATCGTGATATAGGTCACGACAAGCCATTCAATAAATTCCACATTTTTTTTAGTGCCTGTGCAGCCTTTTGGTCCGGTATTTCGATTAATAGGGTTGGTCTATTGTAAAAGACTGAGCATGCAGTTGTTAATCATTAATCAATAAATCGAATTGGCGATTGAGTTGAGCTAAAAACGCTTGTCAATTGCAAAGATTTTATCATTTTCGCAGCATTAAAACAAACACATTCACCATGAAGAAAACACTTATTTATTCTTTAGGCGTACTGCTTTTGGCAGGCTTAATGGTATTTCAATCTTGTTCAAAAACCGAAACCGCAGCACCTGCAGTTGTAGTTACCTCAAGCACCACCGGCTTTGACGGCAGCAACAATACATTCTCAGGCCACCCCAACGATACCTTGAAACTTGACATTACGGTTACAGCCGAAG
Organism: bacterium; assembly: GCA_016124515.1. Taxonomy (GTDB): domain Bacteria; phylum Bacteroidota; class Bacteroidia; order CAILMK01; family JACPUW01; genus JACPUW01. Next base: position 25,737 of record WGNN01000081.1, on the reverse strand, counting down.
GTATTTTCAAAACCCTGACAATAACCGACAACTCAGGCAACACTTTGTTGGAAGAAGCCCGCCCATCAGGCAACGATCAGTTGAAAGAATATACCACAACTTACAACTATGTATTGTCAGCCGACAACGTTGGCAGCGATGTAACCCTTACCATTGCCAGTATGGATGAAGACAGCAAAAGCGGTGAGGCTACCGTTACTGTAACCACCACCAAAATGCCACCTGCTGTTATCAAATACAGCGCAAGGTTGTTGTATGCTCCTTTGCAAGACAAATCAAGCAAAACCTTCTTCTCTACCGATGATGGTATGACTTACTCAAGACAAGATGTAGAAGGTACTACCGACCCGGTTTCTCCAAAAATTGATTTCGGTTACTACTTCGGTAATACTGATAATGCATCAATAGCAAACCCTGCAACATACCCATCTGCAATGGGCGATTTGAGCTCTTGGGGTACCAAAAACAAAACCAAGTTGAAGCTTACTGCCATGCCTGCTGAGCACTACGACCAAATAACCAACAACGAAGAACTTGAGCACCACTATGGTATGACCGACATGACCGATGCCAAAGGTGTTGTAACCAAATTGGCTGTTGGCAATATGGTAGCCTTCCAATTGGATGATGCTAAAGGTGCCACACATGGTTTCTTCGTAGTTAAAACAATTGAAGGTACTTGGGATTCAGGCGACTACATTGAAATTGATGTAGTAATTGCCGGTAAAGAGTAATTATTGATACTTTAGATACCCAATGAAAAAGGGCGGCCATTGGCCGCCCTTTTCTTGTTGCAGGTCTAGCCGTTGATGTTCCAATTGAAACGACCCGCGAAGTGTATGGCGAACAAACGGTTTGGGTTGGGTTCAAATCTTTTCAAGGTCAGAATGGTAAATATTGGTGGAATGAAAAAGGGGTTTTAACGAATACATCGATTTAACAAGTTGTTAATATTTAATTAAACAGATATTGCACTTTCAAAAGAGTTTGTGTGGTTTTAATTAATAGTAAAGCTATTGTCAAAATAGTTTTAAAATTTATTAAAAAAGCATGCAACCTTTTTAAAGATGTGTATATCTAAGCTCACAATTAATGATTTGTCGATAATGAAAACAAACTTACCTTCCATGTTCAGGAATTTTGGTTTGTTGCTTGCAGTCCTGCTATTAACTGCGGCGGGCAGCTCTCTCAAGGCACAAGTAACGCCACAATTCTATGTGTCCACCTATTCTGGTGGCGGCAACAACTTTCCTTTCAACTACTCCTCGGGTAGTGGAAGTAAGTGTCAATGGCTTTATACTCCCGGCCAGTTCAAAGACGCCTCGAGTAAAACTGCCTACCCCGGTTTAATTACCTCTATCTACATTTATGCAGCCAGCGGTTCTGGTTCGCACACTTTTACCAATCTCAAAGTTGAAATTGGACACACTACCAAGACTTCGCTCGCCAGCGGTGCTTGGAACACCGGACTACAAACCTGCCTCAACAGCACCGTAACCCTTACCGGTGTTAGTTCAGGTAATTGGTTTGAGATTCCACTGGACAAACCATTTCCCTAAGATCCTAAAAAATACCTCATCGTTTCTATTGAAAACCACGGAATGACAAGTGGTTTTACCATCAATCAGGAAACCATGAAATACACTGCTCGTATGTATGGCGACCATGCCAGCAGTTCATCAAACGGTGCCGATGGTGCCCAATGTGTAATGGGTATAGATCTGCGTCAGCCTGGCCCCAACAACGCGGGTGTAGTATCAATCGACTCACCCGGTGTGTTTTGCGGAGGTACACACAACATTTACGCAACCATAGGCAACTTTGGCAGCAACCAAATAACCGAAGTAACTGTAAACTGGGAGATTGATGGTAGCGCACAAAAGCCTATTGTTTACAAAGGTACACTCGATACAATCAATGGTAAAGGAAGCACTGAAGCTCAGATTTATCTGGGTTCAACTTCGTTTAATACCAAACACAATATTTTGGTTTACACCACCTTGCCTAATAACGTACAAGACACGGTAACATCAAACGACTCCTTGGACAAGGACTTTGGACCATCACTTTCCGGAAACTTTACCGTGGGTGGAGCTAAGAGTCCGTTTAAAACCATTAAAGAAGTAGCCACTGCACTTACCAACTATGGTGTGTGCGGCCCGGTAACTATTAAAGTAAGAAAAGGGACCTACAGCGGGCAGGTTTTGCTCGGTGATATAGTGGGTACTTCAGCCACCAATACCATTACCTTCCTCAGCGGTGGTGTTGACAGCGTTATCATTACCAACTCAAGCGATGGTACTGTGAGTTTGCAAGGTGCAGACTATGTGTCATTTGACGGGTTTTACATGAAGGCTACCGGCTCTTCAGGCGCGGCCCTTCACTTGGCTAATTCTTCAAACTACAATACATTCAAGAACTGTATCATGGAGGCCGATTTGGGTTCTACCAGTTCTACACTCAACCCCGTTGTTATTTCGTCTGCTTCAACTAATGCATCGGGTTATGGCGACAATGGTAACTATAACCTGTTTCAAAACAACGACATTCGTGGTGGCTACTATGGTTTGATTTGTGTGGGTTCAAGCACAGCCGCTATGTCAGAAGGCAACGTGTTCATCAACAACAATTTTAACCGCTCATATTACTATGGTGTCAGGTTTTATTATGTAAGTGGATTCACTTTCCACGACAACGTAATCAAAGACTTCCGCAACACCTACAACTATGGTTTGTACATGTATTATGTGTCAAACTTTGATGTACAGCGCAACAAGGTAATAGGTGCATACTATGGTAACTATTTTGCCTATGCCAACTACTACAACTACAGAGGTACCCGCTCCATATTTGCTAACAATCAATTAGCTGGTTACAACTCAAGCTATGGTTTGTACGCCTACTACATGTCGTACACCAATTTTTACCACAACTCGGTGTATAGCCGTGGATCATATTGTATGTATTGGTACTACATGAACAATATGGATATACGTAATAATATATTCTACTATGAAGGTACCAACTACTCAATATATACCTACAACCCAACATTTGTGGCTTGGGACTATAACGACTATGTGACCAAAAGCGGCAACCTGTGTTATATGGGGGGTACCGTATATGCCAACCTGAGTGCTTTAAAATCATACAGCCCCAACTACAACCAACATAGTTTTGAGCTCGATCCTGATTGGCTCGACAAGGAAAAAGACCACCACATTGGTGTTAATTTTCCAAGTATGTACGGCCCGTACGTAGGTGTTGATCTTGATTTTGACCAAGACCGTCGTTGTACATTGATTTCAACTTTGGGTCCTGATGAGTTCAAACAATCATCACTACCACCAACAGCCAATTTCCTGTTGCCTGATACCGCATGGCTCAACAGCGAAACTGTCATACTCAATGCTGCGAAACCATCTATTACCGAAGGTTCGCGCTGGTATGTTAATGGCAAATACGTTAGCGACTCAATCCACCTGGCTTACAAGCCTTACAATGTGGGTTATGATACCATTAAGCTCGTTCGTTTCAACTGCGGTGGCACCGACTCTATTACCAAATTGGTTTATGTAAGTCCAATTCTGCGCGCTCCAAAAGTTGATTTCAGCGCTACGTATCGCACCATCTATGCCGGCGATATGACCACGCTGATTGATCTGTCAGAAAATGGTGCTACCCAATGGTCTTGGGGAATCTCACCGGTTTGGATATGGAGCGATTTCTTGCTCATTAGAGACAGAACACATATTTACGACCCATCAAAAGACTCTACCACAGCCAATCCACGGGTGCGTTTCAACTATCCCGGCAAATATGAAGTAACACTTAAAGTAGCCAACTCATTTGGCGCAGATTCAATTACACGCAAAGCATTTATTATAGTACGCGAAAAAGGTTTGATGTGCTCAATAAACAACAGCTCAACAGCCAGTTTTGGTACTGTATTCGACGATGGTGGTCCTGAAGGCTCTTATTCTCCGGGTCTTAATGGCATCAACCATTGTACCTATTATGTATCTACCTGCGAGGGCGAACTAGACTTCACTGTAGATGCATTTGATTTGGGTGCCAACGACTACCTCAAAATTTATGATGGAGTTGACAATACCGGTACACCGCTTTGGAACGCCGCCATGTACCCTGATGGAATGACCGGCAACCGCTCAGATAAAAGTGTGAGCATTAGTTTCACTGCTAAATCAGGTTCGGCTTATTTCGACTTCGAATCTGACAACGATGCTAATACCATAGGAAAAGGTTTTGCCATTAGCTGGGACGTAAATCCTGTAAGCTGGACCAATCCAATGGCTGATTTCAGCGCACCTGATACTGCTTGTGTGGGTTTCCCAACTTATTTTGAAAACACCAGCACCGGCGTATATAGCGATGTAACCTGGGACGTAAATGCCGACAATAAAATTGAAGGAATTAACGAAACATTTGGCTACACCTTCAACACCGTGGGTACTTACACCGTAAAACTAAAAGCCAACAGCTACTGCGCCGGCAGCGATAGCATGATCAAGAAGATTGTTATTATCAACGCCAACAAAGCGCCAAAACCGGAATTCTCTGCAAGCGCTACCAAAATATCGGCAGGCGACACCATAACCCTTACAGATATGACCCAATTCTGTTCAAACTTTACCCATTGGACCATTACACCAAATACTTACGTAGTGGCCAACGATGGAAGTTTGAAAAATGGTCAGGTAGATGTATTGTTTACCCGTGGCGGATTCTACACCGTAACCCTTACCAAAGGCAATACTTACGGCAAGGATTCACTTACCAAGATCAACTACATACAAGTACTTGAATACTGCACGCCATCAGTGGCCAACCTCAATGGCGATATGGGAATCAGTCGAGTGGTTTTCAACACCATCGACAACAAATCAGGTGTTGGCAAAAACGGCTACAATAACTTCCTGAACATTTCAACCGAAGTTGAGCGCGGACTCACCTACGCCATTACCCTGGAAAGGCTCACCAACAACAACCCAATGAGCCGCAAAGTGTGGATAGACTGGAACAAAGATGGCGACTTTGAAGATGCAGGTGAATTGGTTGCTTATGAAGCTACCAACACCACCATGTCGTTTACCGACAGCATAACCATACCTGCCACTGCCACACCGGGCAACACACGTATGCGTGTGGCTACCAACTACAAAGCATTGCAAAACCTGGCTTGCGGCCCGCACCAATTCGGTGAGTTTGAAGACTATACCGTAGTGGTAAGCAACGAAGACAAAACCGCTCCAAAATTGGTGTTGAAAGGCAATTTGCTTGACAGCGTAGTAGTAAACACCACTTGGACCGATCCGGGTTACCATGCTTCTGACAAACTGAGTGGCATTCTTACCTCAAAAGTGCAGGTGAATAGCACCCTCGATTTGACCAAAGTAGGCACTTACGTTATCACCTATGTGGTATATGACGATGCCGGCAATATGGCCACCGACAAAAGAACCATTGTGGTTTATGACAATGTAAAACCAACCATTGTACTCAACGGAGCTGATTCGGTTTATGTAGATGTAAATACTGCCTACACCGAACTTGGTGCAACAGCCAACGATAACTACGATGTGAATCCATCGGTACAAGTGGCAGGCAATGTAGATACCACTACACTTGGCGAATACATAGTAACTTACTGTGTAACCGATGCCGGTGGCAATGGCCCTGTTTGCGTTGAACGTCACGTATTTGTACAAGATCTGGAAAAACCAAGCATAGCGCTTGTTGGAGCAGATGCTGTAACTGTGGAGCAATGTGGCTACTACAAAGACGAAGGATACACTGCATCTGACAACGGAAGCTATACCGTAGCAAAAACAGGCACATTTACCGGTGAAACCAATACAAAAGGTACTTACACCATAACCTACATTGCTACCGACATGGCAGGCAATATGGATTCAGTGACACGTACCATAACCGTGGTTGACACCAAAGCGCCTGTGCTGAAAATGCTTGGCAACCAAGTTGATACCGTTAACAGATGGTCAGACTACCAAGATGCCGGTGTAGAAGCAAGCGATTTCTGCGACGATGCAAGCGATGTGACCATCTTAAAAGGTGGCAACTTTGTAAATACCCAATCAGAAGGCATTTACACCATCAGCTACATTGGCGAAGATGCATCGGGCAACCGCTCAAGCATGCTCACCCGCTATGTAATCGTTCGCGAACTCACAAGTATTGGCGAAATCAATGGCGCCGATGGCATCACCCTGTATCCAAACCCAAGCAATGGATATGTAGTACTTAGCAGCCAATTGGCCAAAGACAAAGTGGCCAACATCTCAGTGATTGACCTGAGTGGCAGAGTGGTTTATACAACCAATAATGTGGTGTTGGGAGGCAACACAAAATTGGAGTTGAACCTTGACATGCTCAGCGCCGGAACTTACCAAATACAAGTTAGCGGTACTGATTTGTTCTCAATCAAACGATTGATTATCAGTAAATAAAAATTCACAGCTCCTCCGCCGAATTAACCATACTATTCGGTGGGGGAGCTTTCTTTCATTTGTTAATCCCAAACTTTTTAAATATTATGAAACAACACTTTACCAAGTTTTGGTTACTCTTGGGTTTCGTTGCCTTCAGCACCTTGGGTGCTTTGGCAGCACCGCTCTCGGGTAGCTACACCATTGGTGCAGGCACAGGTTACGACTACGCATCAGTCGTTTCCGCCGCATCAGCACTGGCATCGCAAGGTGTGAGCGGTCCGGTTACCTTCACCATTGCAGATGGTACCTACTCCGGTCAGGCATCATTTGGAAAAATCTCCGGAGCGAGTTCTACCAACACCATTACCTTCATTGGCAAGTCCAAAAATGCCGATAAGGTAAAACTCACCAACACCAGCTCCTACACGCTGTACTTCAGCAGTTCGGCGTATGTAAACTTTGAGTACGTTACCATCACTTCATCGTACTCAAGCAGCTACACCATCTACATGTATTACTCAAGCGATTGTAGCATTAAGCATTCTAAATTGCTGGGTACTTACATGGGAGCCTACAACTACTACAGCAACCGCATTACTTATGATGATTGCTATGTAACAGGTGGTACTTACGGTTTGTATTTCTACAACAGCAGCTCATCATTCGGTGAGCAAAACACCGTATTGAATACCCAAATTCACAACACATCTTCTTACGGTCTGTACTACTACTACCAACGCGATGGTCTCATCAACAAAGTAGATGTTGACTCAACCGGGTATGGTTTATATTCTTACTATGGAAACAACAACACCATTACCAATTCGCGCTTTAAGTGCAACTACTACCACTATGTGGCTTACCAAAACTACACAAGTGCCAAAAGCACCGACACCGGACGTGTAATGAACAACCAGTTCATCAACCTGGGTGGAAGCTCTTATGGTATTTATGGTGCTTATGGTCAGCGCATCAAATGGTACCACAACTCATTTGACCTGAAAGGTTCATCTTATGGTATGTATTGGTACTATCCGCTTTACTGCGAAATTTTCAATAACAATATAAAAATGGAAGGTGGTACTTATGGTTTCTACATGTACCAAACTCCTGCCAAAATGGACTACAACAACCTTTATCTTAAAGGCGGTTCATACTTCTGTGTATTTGGTACTACGGCATACAGCACCTATTCGTCGCTTATTAGTGGCAACAGGTCATACAACCAAAACAGCTTGAATGTGGATCCTGAGTTTGAGTTGGATCAAGTGGACTTGCACTCATATTCATCAAACCTCAACAACAAGGGTACCCACATGAACTACCCATTGATACGTACCGATTTTGACGGCAATGTGCGACCTGCTGCCAAAGACGCTCCAAAAGTGGATATAGGATGTAACGATTACTACCTGCCACCTTACGATTTGAGCATCTACGCGCTTGTATCACCACAATCAGTAAATCTGGGTAAGAATAAAATTACCGCCCAATTTAAAAACACCGGTAGCCAAAGCATTACCAACACCGATGTAACGGTACAATATTCTGTTGACAGTGGTAAAACCTGGATTACCGATACATTGAGCATCAAATCATTGGCCCCTGGTGCGGTGGTACAATTTGACTACACCAAAATCTGGAAACCAACCCGTTCAGGTAAGTTCAGAGTTTCAATCAAAATTGTTTCATCAACCTTTGGAACCAAACAAAAAGACTACGATATCTGCTCAGGCTTGTCAGGTAACTACACCATTGGTAAAGGCCCTAAAGCTGACTATCCCGACTTTAAAAGCGCTATCAACGACTTGAAATGCGGTGTTTCAGGAAATATTGTATTCAACGTTCGTCCGGGTACTTACAATGGTCAGGTTACCATTGGCGAAATATTGGGTGCTTCACCAAAACGTACGGTTACTTTCCGTGCAGTAAGTATCGACAGTGTTACCCTGCAAAACAACAATGGCTATACCCTTGGTTTGGTTGGTACCGATTACGTGCGTTTTGAAAACATGCGTATTGAAGCCGATGCCAGCTCAGGATTCGCTGTTTGGATGACCAATGCGGCCAACTACAACAAGTTTACCGGTTGTGTTATTCAGGCCGATATCACATCTACTTCATCAGCATCAGTAGCGCTTGCCATGTCATCATCATCTACTTCATACTCAGGTTATGGTGATAATGGTAACTACAACGAGTTTAGAGATTGCCAATTCAAAGGTGGTTACTTCACTATTTCTTGTTTTGGTACAAGTTCAACTGATCCATTGGTAGGTAACAAGTTCTACAACAATACTTTTACCGATGGTTACTACTACGGTGGATACATCTACTACTCTGACAGTTTGGTGTTTGTTGATAACGTATCAAAGAACCTAAGAAGTACTTCAGGGTATCCAATGAACTTTTACTACCCTTCAAACTTCGACATTGAGCGCAACTACTTTAATGGTGGTGGCTACACCTATTTGTACTACGCCAACTACTACAACTACAATGGTAAAGCGCGTTCAAAATTCATCAACAACACTGTAATAAGTACCAGCACCAGCTATACTATGTATGGTTATCAAATGGGTTATACGGATTTCTTACATAACTCTATGTATGGAAAAGGCAGTTACCTTATTTACTGGTACTACATGCATGACAACGTGATCAAAAACAACATTTTCTATTATGAAGGCTCAACCTATTGTATTTATACTTACAACCCAACCTTTGTAGAGTGGGATTACAACGACTATGTAATTAATGGTAGCGGCAGTATTTTGTCTATCGGTGGTACGACAATACTTTCAAACCTAAGCGCACTTGCTGCCTGGAATCCAAATTACAACCAGCACAACTATGATCTGGATCCACAGTGGGTTGATAAACAAAACGACCTGCACTTGACCAATAAATTCCCCGGAATGTATGGTGCGAATGTAGGTGTGGCTCTTGATATGGACCAAGACAAGCGTTGTATGTTCTCTCCAACCCTGGGTTGCGACGAGTTCAAACAAAGTGCATTGCCACCAACAGCCAACTTCCTTGTGCCTGATACCGCATGGCTCAACAGCCCAACTGTGTTGCTCAATGCCAACAAACCATCAAGAGTGGCTTCATCAATGTGGTTCGTAAACGGAAAATTTGTGAGTGATTCAATCCACTTGGAATACACACCACGCAACACAGGTATGGATACCATTAAGCTTATTATGGAAAACTGTACCGGTAAGGATTCAATTACCAAACTGGTTTACGTAAGCCCAATACTCCGCGCACCAAAAGTTGATTTCTCAGCTACCTCGCGCGACATCTATACTGATGATTTGATTACCCTGCTCGATCTTTCGGCCAATGGTGCTACTCAATGGAGCTGGGATATTACTCCAAAAGTGGTTTACGATCCGTTCTTGTTGATTTGGACACGTACTTACACCATGCAGGATTCAACCGTAGCCAACCCTTGGATCTATTTCAGCTATCCTGGAATTTATCAGGTAAAACTGACCGTAGCCAACGTATTTGGTACCGATTCATTGGTAAAAACCGCCTTCATTAAAGTGCGTCAGAAATCAACCATGTGCGATATACCTTACGACACCGATGGCAAGTTTGGTACTTTGTACGACAATGGCGGCGAGTTTGGTGGATATACAGCAGGACTCAACGGCTTGAACAAGTGTACCTACCTCATATCTTCATGCTACGGCGAGGTAGATTTGACCGTACAGCAGTTTGATCTGGCCGATGGTGATTACCTGCAAGTATATGATGGCGCCGATGACTCAGGACGTCCGCTTTGGGATGCCAACAACTATCCTTTAGGAATGAATGGCAACAAAACCGATAAAAGCGTAAACCTGCAATTCACCGCAAAATCAGGCTCGGTTTACTTCGTGTTTGAAAGCGATGCCAACACCTCAACAATAGGAAAAGGATTTGCCATTGACTGGGAAATGAATCCAGTTTCGTGGACCGCTCCAACCGCTGCTATTTCTGCACCTGATACCGTATGCGTGGGTTTCCCATCCGTATTCAGCAATGCATCAAGCGGCAACTACAGCTATGTAGAGTGGGATGTGAACAACGACGGAAAACCGGATGCTGAAGGCGATCAACTCAGCTACACCTTTACCACTCCTGGTACTTATTCTATCTGGTTGCATGCCATTAGCTTGTGCGCGCCAAAAGACTCAGTAGAGAAAAAAGTGGTAGTTGAAAATGCCAGAAAAGCAGCCAAACCTGACTTTACTGCCAGCGAAACTGTAGTATCAGCCGGCGACACCGTGCGCATCAACAGCACTTCAAACTACTGTGCATCAGGTACCCGTTGGGAAATTACTCCTGCCAACTACCTGCTTACCGACGATGCAAGCCTTACCGACGAATTTGTAGATGTAATATTCACAAAAGGTGGATTCTACACTGTGAAAGTGGTGAAAACCAACCCAGCCGGTGCTGACTCTACTACCAAAGTAAACTACATACAAGTATTGGATTACTGCGTACCAACTGTAGTAAACCTTGATGCCGATGTAGCAATAAGCCGTGTGGCCTTTGGTTCTATTGACAACAGCAGTTCAGTAGGAAAATCAGGTTACAGCAACTACACCAACCTGTCAACCAACGTAGAGCGTGGCTACAGCTACGAAATAACCATAGAGCGTGCCACTACCAACAAGGAAATGAGCCGCCGCGTATGGATTGACTGGAACATTGACGGCGACTTTGACGATGCCGGTGAAATGGTACTTTACGAAGCTCCATCAACCAATCAGGTATTTAAAGATTCAATCACTATTTCGCCTTCAGCCAAACCGGGCAAAACCAGAATGCGTGTATCAGTGAACTACAAAAACCTGAAAAACGTAGCCTGCGGTCCACATCAATTTGGTGAGTTTGAAGATTACACCATCAACATTCTTGAAAAAGACCTTACACCACCGGCACTTACTTTGTACGGCGCACTCAACGATTCAGTAGAAGTAAACACCAGCTGGAAAGATGCCGGTTTCAAAGCAATTGACTTGGTAGATGGCGACATTACCTCAACTGTGGCAGTGAACAATACCCTTGACCTTACCACCACAGGTACCTACACCATTACCTATGTAGCCACCGACAAGAGCGGAAACTCTGCTACCGAAACCCGAACCATTGTAGTTTACGACGGTACTGCACCTGACATTAAACTCCTTGGCGACGACACCGTGTATGTACAGATTTACACCGGATACAACGAAGCCGGTACTACCCAGTCTGACAACTACGACAAGAGCCTGAGCCCCAACACCTACAGCGCACTTGACACAGCAAACCTTGGCGAATACACCATAACCTACTGTGTAACAGATGCAAGCGGCAATGGCCCAGTGTGCGTAAGCCGATTGGTGATTGTACAGGATACCATCAAACCAATGATTTCTTTGATTGGCAACGACAAAGAAGTAGTGGAAGTATTCAGTTTCTACAACGATGCCGGATACAATGTGGTAGAAAACGACCAATACACCGTGAAAATGAGCGGCAATTGGGATGGTGTTCCTGATACCTTGGGTACTTACCGTTTGGTTTACACCGTAATGGACCGTGCAGGCAACTCTGCCTCAGTATCACGCGAAATAGAAGTAGTAGATACCAAAGAACCTGTATTGACGCTGAACGGAAATGCCATTGACACAATAGCTCGTTGGGATGAAACCTATACAGATGCCGGAGTAACCGTAAGCGACAACTACTACTCAGCTGCCGAAGTAAACGTAGTAAAAGGTGGAACTTATAAAGACGCCCAATCAGAAGGTGTATTTACCATTACCTACGAAGCAACTGATCCATCGAACAACGTATCGGCTACCGTAACCCGTTTGGTTGTGGTAATGGAAGATGGAACAGGCATAAGCGAAGTAGCAGGCAATGGATTTATCGTATATCCAAACCCAAGCAACGGTGGCTTTAATGTAGCAACCAGCCTGGGCAATGGCCAAGTGGTGCAACTGCGCGTGCTTGACCTTACCGGACGCGAAATCTACAATGCTGGCAATTTTGTGGTGAGCAATGGTCAGTTTAAACTTGACCTGAGCAGCCTTGCCAACGGTACTTACTACCTGCAAATGGCCAACAACAACAGCCAGACAATTGAGAAAATTTTGATTGCCAAATAATTGGCATAGCCTCTAACACAATAAATTTATTGAAGCCCCCGAGCATTTGTTTGTTCGGGGGCTTTTTTTTGCCCCGGCAGTTCAGGCATAGCCCAACCACTCCATTTTGACGAGTTTCAAGGGGAATTAAATGTTAAATTTTAACATCTTTAGAAATAAATTTTGGTAGGACGAATGCAAAGGAGCGTTCGATGAAAGCACATTAGCGAGCAGATTAGTGTAAGGTGACGAGGTGGCATACAGCCCTTGATTTTTTCAAAAGGCTTTGAGATTGCAACTAAATTGAATATCTATGCATCTGTTAACCAAACGGCGGTGCCCAAATCCGTGGTTTTGTTAAGTTGAAGAATGAGAGAAATAACAGATAATTACTTTAAGAAGTATTGCCATGTATTGGCTTCTCCGCTTGTTACATCCACAAAAAACGATGTTGAAAGTGGAGAATATCTAATTGAAATATCGAACAATTATTTTGGTTTTGGTGATGCAATCATCAATACTGAGCTTGAAAACAACAGGAAAATCCCTTTAAACAAAGTATTTGCAAACAATTTAAACCAAATGGAGAGAAGATTTTTTATGTAAATAATAATCAATGATTTAGCTCGATATTTCGGGCTGCCAATAGCGTAAATTTAAACTCAACTATATTATGAAACAACACCTTACTAAATTTTGGCTCTTAGCCATGTTTGTGTTTTTCGGAGCCTATTCTGCCGTGGCAGCAGGACTTTCCGGAAAATACACCATTGGTTCAGGGTCAGGCTACGATTACTCATCAGTATCGGCTGCTGCATCAGACCTCATGACCAATGGGGTTAGCGGACCGGTAACATTTTCCATTGCCGATGGAACCTACTCGGGCCAGGTTACTCTTAGCAAGTACATCTCAGGCTCGTCATCTACCAACACCATCACCTTCGAAGGTCAAAGTGGCGACTCTTCAAAAGTTATCATAACCAACAGCAGTTCAAGAACCATTTACCTCTACAACTGCGACTATGTAACTTTTAAGGACGTTACCATTCAAAGTACCTACACAAGTACACGCTACATTGTGTACATGTACTACTCTGAGCACAACAATTTCAAAAATTGTAGGATCATGGGGGTAGCTAATACCTACACCTCTTATGGTGTGTATTCTTACTATTCTCACTACAACACCTTCGCCAACTGTCGTGTATATGGTAACTACTATGGTATTTACTTCAATGGTTCTTCATCTACCCGACACAAAGATAATGTTATTAAAAACTGCCACGTTTTAATGCATTATTACTACGGAATCTACAGCTACTACGGCCAAGGTTTCGAAATCAGAAACTGTACTATTGACTCTGCCCAAACCGGAATTGGTTATGGTGTGTATCAATACTACAGTAACGGCTCAAAACTCATTGGAAACACCGTTAACACCGGTTATTACTGTTTTTACCTGCGTTATGCCAACTACTCGGGTACCATTACAAGTAGCGATACCATGCGCATACACAACAATTCGCTTGGTGGCTGCTATTACTATCCATTGTACGTGTATTATGCCAATTACGTAACCATGTACCACAATTCAATGGAGGCCGGTAGTGGCAACTATGCCATGTATTACTACTGCTATGGAAGGTCTAAACACCGCGTAGCAAACAACATTTTTGTGAATAACGGTGCCAGCTATGGCATGTATGTGTATTTCGGTGGTTCGTCTTATACCCCATTGTATTGGGACTACAACGACTACTACTATAATTCAAACTCATACTTTGCCTATTTCAATGGCTATTTGGTAAATAGTTTAAGTGCACTGCAAAGCTTATTCAGCAGTAAGTACAACCAACACAGTTTATACGCTGATCCGGAATTTAGTGGTAGCGACAGAAGAACTTACACACCTGCCTTGAACAATGCAGGGGTTAACAAAACAAAAGCTGCGCCTGACCTGACTACCGACATTGATGGAAATCCACGACCAAATCCAAAAGACAGCAAAGTTGACATTGGACCCAATGAATACTACCTAGCGCCTTACGATTTAGATGTTTACGCTTTGGTTAGCCCATTGTCAGTAAATCTCACAAAAAATCAAATTACCGCACAGTTTAAAAATGCCGGTAGCAAAACCATCACCAAAACTGATGTTTATGTGCAATACTCGGTAGATAGTGGCAAAACATGGGTTACAGACACCATGACTATCTCTTCACTTGCCCCCGGTAAAATACAGCAATTTGACTTTACCAAAATGTGGAAACCAACCCGCTCAGGTAAATTCAGAGTGTCTATCAAAATCAGCCAATCTGTATCAGGCGATCCTGATTTAAAAGATCAGGAAGATTATGACATTTGCTCAGGTTTAACAGGTACCTACACTATTGGTAGCCGCAAGGGAGCCGATTACCCAAGTTTTGGTGCTGCCATAAAAGACCTTAAATGCGGTGTTGCCGGCCCTATCACATACTATGTGCAAGCAGGTACTTACAATGAAAGTCTTCAGATAGGCGAGTTGCTCGGTAGCTCAAGCAAAAACACCGTGACATTCTACAGCCCAAGTCGCGACTCAGTGACCCTGCGCTCTACAAGCGGCAATACCATCACCTTCAACGGTGCTGACTATGTTGCTTTTGAAAATATGAAAATCAGAATGGACGGTTCATCAGGCTTTACGGTGAGTGTAACCAACAATGCCGACCACAACCGTATTGAAAACTGTTACATCTATAACAACACAAGTCTTTCCACCTCAAGTGCCAATGCAATCACCATTTCGGGTAGTGCCTCATCATATTCGCAACAAGGTAAAAATGGGTATTACAACGAATTTATTGACAACGATATAGAAGGTGGTTACTATGGTGCAAGTAT
Organism: bacterium; assembly: GCA_016124515.1. GTDB lineage: Bacteria > Bacteroidota > Bacteroidia > CAILMK01 > JACPUW01 > JACPUW01. The sequence continues at coordinate 10,253 of WGNN01000081.1, read as the reverse complement.
GTATGGTAATGGTACTTCAAACCCAACACTTGGTAACCGATTCATTAGAAACACCTTTACACATCAGTATTACTATGGTATCTACGGCTACTACACCGACAGTTTGTATATCCACGAAAACCACATTTCTGATTTCAGATATACCTACAACTATGGTATTGCATTCTATTATGCGTCAAACTTTGACGTACAACGCAACTACACCAATGCCTACTACTACAATGCCTTGTACTATGCCAACTACTACAACCACTCAGGCAGCGGCAAGTCTATGTATGCCAATAATATGATGATTTCCACCGGTACGTCTTACGGATTGTATGGCTACCGTATGGGCTTTACCAACTTCTGGCACAACTCTATGTACGGCAAAGGCTCTTACCTGTGCTATTGGTACTACATGCATGACAACGACATTAGAAACAACATTTTCTATTTTGAAGGTACCTACTACGCTATTTATACTTATAGCCCCACTTTCGATCAGTTCGACAACAACGATTACGTGATAAAAAGTGGTAATCTGGCCTCCATTTCAGGTACAATTATCTCAAACCTTAGTGGATTGAAAGCGTGGAACTCTAACTATAACCAAAACAGTTTTGAAGAAGATCCTAAATGGGTTAATAACGCCAAAGACTTGCATGTAACCAAAGATTTCCCCGGCATGTACGGTGCCAACCTTGGTGTGGCCGACGACTATGACGGAGACAAACGATGCAGTTTTGCACCCACTATTGGTTGCGATGAGTTCAAACAACTTTCATTGCCGCCAACTGCCAATTTCCTTACTCCTGACACCGCATGGCTCAATAGCCCGGTTGTAATGCTCAACAGCAACAAACCATCTAAACTTGCGGGTGCTCGTTGGTATGTAAACGGCAAATTTGCCAGTGATTCAATCCACTTGGAATACACCCCACGCAACACCGGAATGGACACCATAAAACTGATTATGGAAAACTGTTCAGGTATTGATTCTATCACCAAATTGGTTTACGTAAGTCGAATTATCCGCGCACCAAAAGTTGACTTCAGCGCTTCATCGCGCGACGTTTATACAGGTGATGTGTTATCACTCTTGGATTTGACCGAAAACGGTGCCACCCAATGGTATTGGGACATTTCGCCAAAAGTGGTGTACGTACCATTCCTATTGATTTGGGACCGTACTTATTGGTTCGTATCAGGTACTGATTCACTATCAGCAAATCCAAAATTGTACTTCCAATACCCCGGTTTGTACAAAGTGAAGTTGAAAGCCGCCAACCCTTACGGCTCCGACTCTTTGGAAAGAACAGCTTACATAAAAGTACGTCAGCGCTCAAAAATGTGCGATATACCAAGCTATACCGATGGCAAGTTCGGAACACTTTACGACAATGGAGGTCCTGATGGTTCATACTCGCCCAACCTCAATGGCTTGAGTAAATGTACCTACCTCATCTCATCATGCTACGGCGAAATTGACTTTGACATTACCCAATTCGATGTGGGCGATGGCGATTACCTGAAAATTTATGATGGCGAAGATGAGTCAGGAACACCCCTTTGGGATGCCAAGAAATATCCTGATGGTATGAACGGAAACAAAAACGACAACAGCGTGAATCTTTCATTCACTGCCAAGTCAGGATCGGCGTACTTTGTGTTTACCAGCGACAACAGCAGCTCTACCTTGGGCAAAGGATTTGCCATCAACTGGGAGTACACTCCTGTTACATGGTCGGCACCAACCGCAGCTATTTCAGCTCCCGATACCGTTTGCTTAGGCTTCCCAACCGTTCTTTCAAATGCATCAACCGGCAACTACAGCTACGTTGACTGGGATTTGAACGGCGATGGAAAAATGGATGCCAGCGGCGATCAGGTAAGCTACACCTTTGGTACTGCGGGCACAGACACCATTTGGCTATATGCCCAAAGCCTGTGTGCGCCAAAAGACTCAACCATGAAAATTGTAGTGGTTGAAAACGCTAAGAAAACAGCTAAACCAGACTTCAGCGCCAGCGCTACCGTAGTATCGGCAGGCGATACTGTAACCCTTACCAGCACCGCCAACTATTGTGCATCAGGTACCCGTTGGGAAATTACCCCGGCCAATTACTTCCTTATGAACAATGGCAAACTCAGCGATGAGTATATAGATGTAGTGTTCACAAGAGGCGGATTTTACACCGTGAAAGTGGTAAAATCAAATCCTGCCGGCGATGACTCAACCACCAAAGTAAACTACATACAAGTGCTCGACTACTGCAAGCCAACTGTTATAAGCCTTGATGCCGACGTGGCCATAAGCCGTGTTGAATTTGGTAACATTGACAATGCAAGCAGCGTAGGTAAAAATGGTTACAACGACTTCCTCTATATGTCAACCACAGTAGAGCGTGGCCATACCTACCCATTAACTGTTGAGAGAAAAACCAACAACAAACCCATGAGCCGCAAGGTGTGGATTGACTGGAACATTGACGGCGACTTTGACGACGCCGGTGAATTGGTAGTCTACGAAAGTGCTGATACCACTATGAAACTCACCGACTCGATTACTGTAAATCCAATGGCCAAGGCAGGCAAAACCCGCATGCGCGTAGCAGTTAACTACAAAACCTTGAAAAATGTAGCTTGCGGACCTCATCAATTTGGCGAGTTTGAAGACTACACAGTAGTAATACTCAAAGACGACAACACCCCACCAATGCTCACCCTGATGGGCAAAATCACCGACTCAATACCGGTAAACTCTACTTGGACTGAGCCCGGATACAGCGCCTTTGACCTTGTGGACAGCAACCTGACAAGTGCGGTACAAGTTACCAGTACACTCAACGAGAAAATGGTAGGTGTTTACAAAATCACTTACACCGTTTCAGACAAAAGCGGTAACACTACCAGCGCTACAAGAACCATTTATGTGTATGATGCAGTTGATCCAACCATTAGCCTGAAAGGTGATGACACCGTATATGTTCAAATCTATACCCACTACACCGAATTCGGCGTAGATGCCATGGACAACTACGACACTACAATGAGTGTGGTTACCACCAATCCGGTGGATACGGCAATGCTGGGTGTTTATACGGTAAATTACTGTACCACAGACAAAAGCGGTAACGGTCCGGTTTGTATAGACCGAACTGTAATAGTAATGGATACCATTGCGCCAATGATAAGCCTTATAGGCGACGACACTGTAGAAGTAGAAGTATATAGTTTCTATAAAGACGATGGATACAACGTGGTAGAAAACGATGCTTACACCGAAAAAACCACCGGAACCTGGGATGGCACAGCCGATATGCTCGGAATGTTTACCCAAGTATATACGGTGACCGACAATGCCGGAAACATGGATTCAGTAGTACGCTACATCAAAGTGGTTGATACCGAAGCGCCTCTTATTAAAATGAAAGGCAACTGGATTGACACTGTGGCACGCTGGTCTAAATACATGGATGCCGGAGTGGAAGTGAGCGACAACTACTATGCTGTGGCAGACCTGACAGTTGACACCGGTGGCACTTTTGTAAATACACAATCAGAAGGTGCCTACACCATAACCTACATGGCAATGGATCCGTCAAACAACACATCAACCGTGCTTACCCGCTTGGTAATAGTAATGGAAGATGGTACCGGAATTGGCGAAGTACCAAACGATGGTTTTGTAGTATATCCAAATCCAAGTACCGGTAGTTTCAACGTAGCTACTTCGCTCGACAATGGTGCTTCAGCTCAGCTGAGGGTTCTTGACCTTGCCGGACGTGAAATCTACAATGCCGGAAATTTTGTGGTAAGCAATGGCAAATTCATTGTTGACCTGTCAGCCCTTTCATCAGGTACTTACTACCTGCAAATAGCGCATGACGATGCACAGGTTGTAAAACAAATTGTGATAGCACAATAGATTTTCAAACTGTATGAATAAATAGAAAACCCGGCGAAAGCCGGGTTTTTTTATGCTAAACAGGGTAGTGGCAGCACTTCTATTTCAAAGCAATTTAGAAAATATCTAGCAAGTGCTATTGCAAGCAATGATGGTTGTGCTGTGGTTTGCTTTTTTGTGCATGTTTGTTTTGAAACAAATGAATGCTTATGAAAAGGAGGTATGGTTATGTTGGAAGGTGAATCAACCCGCTAAAGGAAATGCGGCGTTCTGAGCTTGGTGTATTGAAGAGTGAAGCGTAAATTATCCTATGAGCAAATTACTTATGCAGTACGGGTTATATCAATATATTCGTACGTGTTATTTAGATAGTTATGGATGCCAAATTAACATTGAAACTGGATAAGCATGTGATAGAGAAGGCTAAGGAATATGCGTCATCTCATAAAAGGAGTCTTTCTCGATTAATTGAGTCTTATTTAAAAACATTGATAGATAAAGAAAAGCCGGATTCTGACATTGATATTGAGATTTCCGCATTTGTAAAAAGTATGCGGACAGGTGTTAAAGTACCATCAGATTTTGACTATAAAAGCGGATACGGAGATTATTTAACTGAAGTTTCGGAGTAAACAATAATATTTCTCTCTAAACTCTGATAGACACTAAACCAAATTCGATAGCTCGTGTATTATAAGGTACTCAAAATTCCTCTGCTTTCGTCAATAAGGATGTTTTATGCAATTATCCTGGCTCTTTTCCTTAGTTCAGGAATTTCGATTATTTAGGAGCGTTAAGAAAAGAAAACAAGCCTTGACTTTTTGGTGCTTTTTGGTCAAGCAAATGCTTCAGCATTCATAAGCACCTATAAAAACAAACTGACCGTGGCGCATAAAAAGTACAATAAAGGAGCAACGAGCACAACTTTCAGACGGTAAGCTCAAAATTTGACATTGGAAAAATAATAATTCAAGTCAGAATTCCATCCAGTCTGTATCTTATTGTAATTGATGCTGATAGGTGATGGTTTAAGTGCGGAGAAGTTGCGTAATAGCCTGAATAACAGACACGTATTGAACTCAGAAACTTTAGTTACTTACTCAATTCTTCCACAGCCTTTTTTGCTGATGGAATATTTGGATTGATTTCCAAGGCCTTTTTATAGGCAGCCAATGCTTCCTTGTTCAGTCCTTTCTTCCATAAAACTTCACCGTAGCTGTCCCAGCAATTGCCAATGTTTGGGAATAATTCTGTGTTGAGTTTGAACATCTCAAGCGCCTCATCCAGCTTGTCATTAAACATTAAATCATAACCCAAATTATTTAGTATCAGGTCTTTTGGATCATTTTCAAGCCAATTGTTTGTAAGGGTTTCAAAATTGTTTTTCACAAAGCCAATTCCGTTTTTTTGATAGGCTTGATAAACATAAAGAAGTGTGGGAAGCTGTGGTATTTCGGGTGCTTCTCCATTAATTATTTTATGTATTCCAAAAGCAATTTTCTCTGCTACCGGTTCGTCCATATTGGCAAAAACCACAATACTAATATGTTGCGCCAACATTTCAAGATGCACCGTGTTGGCCCCGTTAAAACCTCCTGCCAAGGGAATGCCCGCCCCTTTTTGTTGGTAAATCGGTTTTATTTGTCTGAAAAATCCATCTTCATCTTTTACCTTTTCGCTAAACAAAGTATCTCCATACAAATAAGCCCTGTAAAACTTCATCATATCTGCTGCGGTGGCATAGCAACCACCATCTGATTTTGGTTCAAAAACTACATTTTCATTGTCCTCATATCCTTCAATGGTTTTCATATAACCAATGGCTCTGTTAGGAATGTTTTTTATGTTTTTAGTAACCAATGAATGAAGTTGTAGGGGTTTCTTTATTCGTTCTTCAATATTTTCAGCATACGTTTTAGTTGTTACCTTTTCAATAATGGCTCCTAAAATAATATATCCCGCATTGGAATATTCGTTTTCTGTTCCGGGCTCAAAATTCAAATCCATTTCTTTAATGAGTGGCAAAATTCCCTGAATGTTTTTTTCGGAGTATGGCAAATTAAAAAATTGTGGGCTGTGGTAGTCGCCGAATCCTGAAGTATGGTCCACCAATTGTTTAATGGTGATTTTATCAGCATCTTGTTGCTGAAATCCGTTGAGATAATCCACCATTTTATCTGAAAATTTCAATTTGCCTTCATCAATCAATTGCAAAATGATGGCGTGCGTAAACGATTTATTCATACTGCCAATCACAAACCTTGTTTGTAGGGTATTGGCAATGTTATTTTCTCTGTCGGCCAAGCCAAATGCTTTCCGGTAAATTGGATTGCCGTTTTCGCATATAAGTACTACACCCGAAAAAATACCTAAATCAATATAGTCATCAACCAATTCATCTGTTTTTTGGCTGATATCGCTCCACATCAAATTGTTTGACGAAGGTTTGGTTGGTCCACTGCACGCAGCCAATAGAGTGGATACAAGAATAATAAATAGCGGATATTTCATTTTAGCATTTTTAGGTTCAGCAACCACGAGTTTAGCAACTATTCAAACTATGTTTTATAGGAAGTTGTGAATTGGCTTAGACATGGTATGTACCCGTGCAAAAAAGGTACGTACGCTTTTTCAGCCATTTTGTACCATCAAACCGGGCATTTATAACACCGTACACAAGCTATAACCATCCCATTGTATTTTTGGTTTATGAGAAAGTGGTTGGAAGTTGTTGCGCATATACTTTTTTGGAGCGGTTCCGCTTGGCTAATAGCTTCGGGTTTTTCTATACAAGCACATGAAATTGAACTTATCGACGGTGTTGAAACGGTAAAAATTCTTAGGAATACGGGTATTGTCTATCAACTACTCATTTGTATTTTTATCTCGCTAATTGCCTTTTACACTTCTGTTTGGTTGATTATGAGCAACAGTGATAGGCAGCGTACAAAAGGCTTGATTTGGTTTCTTATCTTCACTTTCGTATGCCTAACTGCTTTGATATACACTGTTACCGAGCTGCGATTTTTTGGATCGGCACCACCTATTCCTAAACAAATCGCCTTTGGTATTGCTTTTTTTTACTTTGCCATAGCATTGGCCTATGGTTTTATAAAAAAGTCGGTTTTTGATGCACAACGACACCAACAGCTAATAATTGATAAGAAGCAAGCAGAGCTAAACTTACTGCGCAACCAATTGCAACCCCACTTTTTGTTTAATGCGTTGAACAATTTGATGTCCTTGGCAAGCGCCTCAAACAATGTAAAACTTGTAAATTCTTTTGATAAATTATCGCAACTTTTACGATTTGTTATTGAAGATAATAAAACAGAGAAAATAGTGGTTTCTAAGGAAATTAAATTTCTGAAAAATTATATTGAACTGCAAAAGTTGCGCTTCGAAGATGGAGAAGTAATAATTCGGTTTATGGTAAGTGGTGGTTTTGATAAACAAAAAATAGAGCCCGGACTTTTTATTCCCTTTGTCGAAAACGCCTTCAAATATGGCACTGAACCCGAAAAAACGGCAACAATTGATATAGAATTTGATTTATCTAAAGCCAATTCGGTGCGTTTTAAAATAAAAAACAAGAAAATGATAAGCAATATAAACGGTAGCGGTTTGGGTGTAGAAACTACCAAAAAACGATTGGAACTAATATATCCTGACAGACACCATTTGCAAATTATAAATTCAGATGATTATACAGTTCATTTAACCATATATACCCAATGAAAGTAATAATAGTTGATGACGAACCCAAAGCAATTGATTTGCTGAAATCATATTTGACTCATTTCAGTAGTTTGGAACTTGTGGCTACGTTTAGAAATGGATTGAAAGCCTTTGAGTTTATATCAAAAAATTCGGTTGATTTGGTTTTGCTGGACATCAATATGCCGCATATTTCAGGGATATCTCTGTCAAAAATGCTACCCGAAAATTTGAAAGTAATATTTACCACCGCTTATTCTGAGTATGCTGTGGAAAGCTATGAAATACGGGCTTTGGATTATCTCGTAAAGCCCATAAGTTTTGAGCGATTCACAAAATCAATGAGCAGGGTTTTGACCTCTAATACAAAATCAATAAACAAGCAAAACGCAGTTGTTATTGTTAAAAGTGGTTTTGAGACCTATAGGCTCGAAAGTAAGGCCATATTGTTTTTGGAAAAGGATGGGAATTATATGAGCTACCATTGTACAACACAAAGGATTTTGGCTCGGGAAACTATTCAGGAAGCTCTTGACAAATTGCCTGGGCATTTTATTCAGGTACATAAATCATTTATTGTAAATGCAGAGAATATAATAAGTTTCACAAGCAGCGAATTGACCATTGGCAAGGCAAAAATTCCCATCAGCGAAACATATAAAAATGAAGTTTTAAAAAGATTGGACAATAATATGGCTTGCTAACAACCACACAAAAGTTTACCACCGCCAAGCAGAAACGCTTGATGCGTGGTGTGTAGTATATGGTATTACAGTGAAATACAGCATTTTTTAAGCAAGAATAATCCGGGTATTAATGATGGCAATTCAAAGACAGGCTGCCTTATGCTCTATGAAGTAAAGGTTTGCTGCTACATGCATTTTACCCCCACCTATTCATCGTGGCTTAACCAAATAGAAATCTGGTTTAACATAGTTTCAAAGGATGTTCTGAAAGGCGCAATTTGGCATTCTAAAAAACAAATGGTGGATCAAATCATTGAATACATTGACACTTACAGCAAAACAAGGGCTAAGCCATTTAACTGGACTTATACCCCAAATTAGTTCACTTTTAAATAAATCATTACACTAGGGTTATGCGGTAAAGCGCATGTTGTTTTAAGTGTATATTATTAGTTAAAAACAGTTATTGGAGCCATAGCCAAAGGCTAATGCAAAAACTAATGACGTTCATTTTGTATTACCTTTTCTTCTAACCCATTAAAAACCAAAGTTATGGCAATTACTTATCGAGTGATTGAACGCGGAGAGCCTGGTGTAACTGGCGGCGGAACCAAACAGTATTACGCCATTGCCTACAGCAGAAGCAAAGTTACTTTGCTCGGCTTGTCCAAAAGCATCTCCAGAATGTCTTCATTAACACGACCAGATATTATGGCCGTTTTGGAAGCCCTTACTGTGTTGGTGCCGGAGCATTTGCAAATGGGCCGCATTGTAGAACTTGGTGGCTTGGGCTCTTTGGGAGTTTCTCTCAGCAGCGCTCCAAGCGTCACTGCCGACGAAGTAGATTCGCACAATGTAGTGAATGTACGCCTACGCTTCAGACCCGGCAAAGAGCTGCGCGATGCTTTGAGCAACGCTACATTTGAGAAAGTGGCCTAAAAGGCACCCTTGCTCACACACAACTAAAAGCCCCGAATTTTCGGGGCTTTTTTTTTTATTTTCAAGGGCTATCAAAGGATATGTATGGCGCATCTCGCAGGAGGCTACAAGGCAATAGGACATGGGTTAATGCGCTTCTCTTTTAAAGTAGGTAAGGTAGAATGCAGTAGGCTGCATTATTATGAATATTGTTGTTGCTTTTTTATGTATAAGTAAGGAGTGCCAAAGTTTCAATAACAGATGGCGTGTACCTTTGCCAAAGTAACTTTTAGTGATGATTTTTTACCAATAAGATTCACTAACAGAAGAATAAATATATTATCTTTTGATTGTTTCTAATTGTTATCATAACTAGATTATTGGTGTAATTGAAGTCCCATATTTAGAATTAACCAAGCTGAATTTTATTTATCCATCATTAGGATATACAGGAAGACATCAAATGAATGATAATGCCTAAGATTCCGATTACTACCAAAACATTTTATAGACATGTCAATATGCATTGGATGTATTCGGAATTTTTACAAGTTTCATTTAAAGTATGAGTCCCATTGCGCTGCATGATACAGTAAAAGCAAGAAGGAAGCCCTGCAAAGCATTATTAGAACGACAAGGGCTCCCGAACCTTGTAACATTGTTCCGACTCAAATAAAGTCAAATAGCTGGCAGGGCCGTAATTAAATTACCTACTTAATCACTACAGTTTGTTTAGTATACTTGTTGGGTGAAATATACAATTCGAATAAGTAAAAACCATTTCCACTGGATTCTAGATTATATTCAATTAAACCATTAGTAAAATTGACGCTAATCCTATCTACTTGCTGTCCAAGCGAGTTGTAAACGATTAACCAAGCTGGTTGTTGCAGATTAGTTATATACCTTATATAAACGACACCAGTGGAAGGGTTTGGATAGATTTGCAATGAATCATGCACCTTGTCAGGTAACCCGCTGGGTTGCACCACGGTTACCAGTCGTACCACCGAATCGCCCACATTACCCGAAGAATCCTGCGG